>NZ_JBEGED010000007.1:0-281076 GCF_040202885.1 Xanthomonas sp. WHRI 1810A | reverse complement strand
GCCCCCTGTATCTGTCAAGCGGTTATTTTTCGAAGCTTTCAAAGTTTCCTCTGCAACTTCAACCACTTGCGCTTCGAAGAACTTGGCGTCTCTCGTCAGCGGGAGGCGAATTCTACAGCGTTACAACTTGCTGTCAACTGCCTTTTCACTGCTGTCGATTCAAACCGTAGAACCGAAGCCCTTCAAGCCTAACTACTTCGTCCAAATACTTGATTAACAAGAAGTTTTCCGTTTCGTCTGCGCCGGAAGTGGGGCGAATTATAGACAGATACTGAGGGCCGTCAACCCTTAATTAACGCTTTCTGCGAAATTGAGCGTAATGCGCCCGAAAGCTTTCTTCCCTGCCTGACAGACATGGGTTTTTCCGACTTCAAAGATAAAGCTGCGATCAACGACGCTGCCATCTATACGCACACCACCCGAAGCCAGCAAGTCCCGAGCAACCGCTGAGTTCTTCACCAGCCCGGCCTTATTAAGAACGGCGGCAATCGGCATAGCCTCAGGAGCATCCAATGCAATCTCTGGCAAATCATCCGGAAGCTCCCCTTCTTTCATACGGTTCCCTGCCGAACGATGAGCTGACGCAGCTGCCTCTTCGCCATGGAAACGGGCGACGATCTCCTCGGCCAGTTTGATTTTGATATCTCGCGGATTTGCACCTGCCTCACAATCCGCCTTAAACCCGGCGATCTCCTCCATGGAGCGAAAACTCAAGAGCTCGAAGTAGCGCCACATCAGCGCATCCGGGATCGACACAAGCTTGCTGTACATAATGCCTGGCGCTTCCTGGATACCCACGTAGTTACCCAGAGACTTGGACATCTTCTTGACGCCATCCAGGCCTTCCAGCAGAGGCATGGTCAAAACGCATTGAGCTTCCTGCCCATAGGCACGCTGCAGCTCCCGCCCCATCAGCAGGTTGAACTTCTGATCCGTACCACCCAACTCGACATCCGCCCGCAAGGCCACCGAGTCGTAACCCTGCACCAGCGGATAAAGGAATTCGTGGATCGCAATGGACTGATTCGACTTATAACGCTTATCGAAATCGTCGCGCTCAAGCATGCGAGCAACGGTGTATTGAGAGGACAGGCGAATGAAGTCGGCAGGACTCAACTGATCCATCCAGGTGGAGTTAAACGCCACCTCGGTCTTCGCCGGATCCAGAATCTTGAACACCTGGGCCTTATAGGTCTCGGCGTAATCGAGCACCTGTTCGCGCGTAAGCGGGGGACGCGTAGCGCTCTTGCCACTCGGGTCGCCAATCATGCCGGTGAAGTCACCAATCAGGAAGATGACCTGATGACCCAACTTCTGGAACTGGCGCAGCTTGTTGATAAGCACCGTATGACCCAAATGAAGATCCGGCGCCGTAGGATCGAACCCTGCCTTTATACGCAGCGGCTGACCACGCTTGAGCTTGGCGACCAGTTCGGCCTCCACCAGGAGTTCATCCGCGCCACGTTTAATCAGCGCTAGCTGCTCTTCAACCGACTTCATAAAAGCCCCGCAATGCCTTATTTCAAAGGGGAGCAACCATACAAGGTCAGCGCCCAAATACAAGATCTGCGCACGGCAATACGACGAATCGGAAACTGATCCATTCGCAGGGTTGCCTCAGGCAGGTTTTGGTTATATTTTATACAGTTATTTCATCTTCATCATGTCATTCATCTTTTCCATTTCATCTTTTCATCTATATAAAGTCAAAAATCACTTATGAACGACACTCCGCCTAAAGCGCTCCCGCTTTATCCGAAGACCCACCTGCTGGCTGCAAGCGGTATTGCAGCATTGCTGAGCCTGGCTCTTCTGGTCTTCCCTTCCAGCGACGTAGAAGCGAAGAGAACCAACATCGGCCCAGACTTTGAAACCCCGGCCGATCCTCTCCAGTCAGAACAAGACGCTCAAGAACAGCCCCAAGCCACACAACCACCTGCCGCTTCTCCCTTCGCGCAGATTGAAGAAAACACCGACGACACAGACAGCGCTGCCACAGCTGCGTCCAAACCACAGAAAGAAGCACCGCCCACTGCCGCGCAGAAGACAGCGACTCACAAAGAGGTGGTCGTCGCAAAGGGCGATACGCTCTCCACGCTTTTCGAGAAAGTGGGCTTGCCGGCTGCGGCTGTTCACGACGTCATGGCCAGCGACAAACAAGCCAAGCAGTTCAGTCAGCTGAAAAGAGGGCAGGTTCTGCAGTTCGAGCTGTCGCCTGAGGGCGATCTCAAGCAGCTGCACAGCAAGCTGAATGACCTGGAAAGCATCAGCCTCTCCCGTACCGACAAGGGCTACGCTTTCACTCGGGACGTCAGTAAACCCAATGTGCGCACGGCCTATGTTCGCGGCGTCATCAACAGCTCCCTGTCACTCTCTGCGCAACGTGCCGGCCTGTCGCACACCATGACCATGGACATGGCGAAGATCTTCGGCTACGACGTCGACTTCGCGCAGGACATTCGCAAGGGCGATGAGTTTGATGTCGTCTACGAGCAGAAAGTCGTCAACGGCAAAACGGTGAGCACGGGCAATATCCTGGCAGCGCGCTTCACCAATCGTGGGAAGACTTACAGCGCCGTTCGCTACACCAACAAGCAGGGCAACACCAATTACTACACGGCTGACGGCAATAGCATGCGCAAGGCGTTCATCCGCACACCTGTGGATTTCGCGCGTATCAGCTCGATGTTTTCGATGGGTCGCAAACACCCGATCCTGAACAAAATCCGCGCGCACAAAGGCGTCGATTACGCAGCACCGCGCGGTACGCCCATCAAGGCGACAGGGGATGGCAAAGTTATCCTGGCCGGGCGCCGCGGCGGCTACGGCAATACGGTGATCATCCAGCACGGCGACACGTATCGCACGCTCTACGGGCATATGCAGGGTTTCGCAAAAGGCGTACAAACCGGTAGCAGCGTCAAGCAAGGTCAAGTCATCGGCTATATTGGAACAACCGGTTTGTCGACAGGTCCTCATTTACACTACGAATTTCAGGTAAATGGCGTCCACGTTGACCCCCTGGGCCAAAAGCTGCCCATGGCAGACCCCATCGCCAAGTCCGAAAAACAGCGGTTCATGCAAGAGAGCCAACCTTTGATGGCCCGCATGGACCAGGAAAAGGCCACCATGCTGGCCTCGAGTAAGCGCTGAGCTATGACTCTATATGTAGGTGTAATGTCTGGAAGCAGTCTTGATGGACTCGACTTCGCCCTTGTAGAGCAGGATGACCGACCTCGGTTGATCGGCACCTATTACATTCCGATGCCCGATGACTTGCGCGCCGAATTACTTGGCCTGTGCGCCAGCGGCCAGGACGAGCTTGCCCGTGCCGGTATCGCCGAACAGAAGTGGGTGCATCTGGCCGCTCAAGGGGTGCTGGCTCTACTGGATCAGCAAAATGTCTCCGCCGGCGAGATACGCGCCATCGGGAGTCATGGGCAGACCATTCGCCATGAGCCCGCGCGCGGCTTCACTATCCAGATCGGCAACCCGGCCCTGCTGGCAGAAATGACCGGCATTACCGTGGTCAGCGACTTCCGCAAACGTGACATTGCAGCAGGCGGACAAGGTGCACCTTTGGTGCCTGCCTTCCACGAAGCCCTGTTCGACGACAACAAAGACTACCGAGCCGTGCTCAATATTGGTGGTTTCAGCAACCTTAGCCTGATCGAAATTGACAAGCCCGTTTCCGGGTTTGACTCAGGCCCAGGTAATGTATTGCTGGACGCCTGGATCCAGGCGCAACGTGGTCACAGCTACGACAAGGATGGAGCTTGGGCAGCCAGTGGCACTGTCGATCCGGCATTGCTGAAATCCTTACTCAGCGACCAGTTCTTCCAGACGCGCGGACCGAAAAGTACAGGCCGCGAGGTGTTCAACCTGAACTGGGTGCGCCATCACCTCTTCCAGCTGCCGACGCTGAAGCCGGAAGACGTTCAGGCCACATTGCTTGAAGTAACGGCATTGAGCATTACTGAGTCGCTGCAGACGGCGCAAGCCCAGACCAAAGAGCTGCTGGTCTGCGGCGGTGGTGCACACAACAAGGCCCTGATGGACCGCCTGGCTGCGCTGCTCCCCGAGACCAAGGTGACCAGCACCGCCGAGTTCGGCGTTGACCCTGACTGGGTCGAAGCCATGGCGTTTGCTTGGCTTGCCCACTGTGCGCTGGAAGGTGTTCCCGCCAACCGTCCGAGCGTGACAGGGGCCAAAGGCCTTCGGGTGCTGGGCGCAATCTACCCGGCTTAAACACCCCGTACAGCAAAACGCCGCGCAATCGCGCGGCGTTTTTGCGTACAGCGTGCAGCCATCAGATCGAGAACGAAGACCCGCAGCCGCAAGTGGTGGCAGCGTTGGGGTTCTTGATCACGAAGCGCGAACCTTCCAGGCCTTCCTGATAGTCCACTTCTGCGCCTGCAAGATATTGAAAGCTCATCGGATCGACCACAAGGCTTACGCCCTCGCGTTCGATGATGGTGTCATCGTCGGCAACGTCTTCGTCGAACGTAAAGCCATATTGGAAACCAGAGCAGCCACCGCCTGTCACGAACACACGTAACTTGAGGCGATCATTGCCCTCTTCATCGACAAGAGTCTTCACCTTGTGCGCGGCACCGTGGGTGAATTCCAAAGCGGTAGGAGTGAAAGATTCGACACTCATGCTAAATTTCTCCCGGCGCGAGGCCGTCATAATGCGTAATGACGCGCATTATCCGCTTCTCCTAGAAAAACGGTCAACTATTAGCGAGCAGCGGCAAGCTGTAAGCGACAAGCCGAAAGCAAAGGCCCTCCGCTTGAAGCTTATAGCCAGCACTTGAAGCTGGAGTTAAGGCAGCATCCCTGCGTGAGACAGGCCAAACCGCTCGTTCAGTTCGAACATGATGTTCATATTCTGTACGGCCTGGCCCGAAGCGCCTTTCACCAGGTTGTCGATCACCGACAACACCACCACCAGATCACCGTCCTGCGGACGATGCACCGCTATCCGGCAAACGTTCGCGCCCCGCACGCTGCGGGTCTCGGGATGACTGCCCGCCGGCATCACATCGACAAAGGGTTCACTGGCGTAGCGTTTCTCGAACAATGCCTGCAGATCGACTGACCGGTCGACAACAGTGGAATACAACGTGGCGTGGATACCCCGGATCATTGGCACCAGATGGGGGACAAACGTCAGGCCGACATCACCACCGGCCGCACGACGCAGACCCTGGCTGATTTCCGGCAGATGACGGTGACCTTTGACGGCGTACGCCTTAAAGCTCTCGCTGGCTTCGGCATACAGCGAACCGACACTCAGCCCGCGACCTGCACCGCTCACGCCGGATTTGCAGTCTGCAATCAACCGCGTCGGATCGGCCAGCCCGGCTTCGAGCAATGGCAGGAAGCCAAGTTGGGTCGCGGTTGGGTAGCAACCGGGAACAGCAATCAAGCGAGCGCCGCGAATTTTCTCACGATTGACCTCCGGCAGACCATACACCGCCTCCTTGAGCAACTCCGGCGCGCCATGGGGCTGGTTGTACCACTTGGCCCACTCAACCGGATCCTGCAGACGGAAATCGGCAGACAGATCGATGACCTTGGTGCCGGCGTCCAGCAATTCGCCCGCCAGGGCATGGGCCACGCCGTGGGGGGTGGCGAAGAATACGACGTCGCACGCGCCAAGGACTTTGACATCAGGCACGCTGAACACGAGGCCGTCATAGTGTCCTCGCAGGTTCGGGTACAGGTCAGCGACAGGCAGCCCTGCCTCGGAGCGCGACGTGATTGCAACCACTTCGGCTTCTGGATGCTGTGCAAGAAGACGCAGCAGCTCCACGCCGGTGTAACCCGTGCCGCCGACGATACCGACCTTGACCATGACCTGCCCCTTAACGATCCAACTGGAAAGCGGTCGATAATATGGGCCTGGCGCCGTCGGGACAACCGCGAACGTGACGTATGGGCGCCCAAGCCACTACTATTTGGCTCACCGTTTCTTTGGACGACCCAGAAAATGCTCTATCTGTGGATAAAAGCGCTACACATTGTCTCGATGGTCTGCTGGTTTGCAGCCCTCTTCTACCTGCCCCGTCTGTTCGTTTACCACTCGATGAGCGAGGACGCAGTCAGCCGTGATCGTTTTTGCGTCATGGAGCGCAAACTTTACCGGGGCATCATGGGCCCGGCGATGATAGCGACACTGATTTTCGGTATCTGGCTGGTGATCCTCGCACCTGGGTTCATGTCCCAGGCCTGGCTGCACGCTAAATTGACACTGGTGGTGTTGCTGATCGGCTATCACCACGTGTGCGGCGCTCAGGTCAAACGCTTCGCGCGTGGTGAGAATGGCCGCAGCCACGTGTTCTATCGGTGGTTCAACGAGGTCCCGGTTGTGATACTGCTCGCGATCGTCATTCTGGTTGTGGTCAAACCGTTCTAACCGCGGCAAGCACGCGCAGATAACTCCCAGTCAAGGAAGTCGAGCATGGCGGAACACTTCAAAATCGTTTTCGAGGGCCGTTTGCGCACCGGGGTAGAACCCGAGACCGCAAAGCTCAACCTGGCCCAGTTGTTCAAAACCGATGTGAATGCCGTCGACAGGTTGTTCAGCGGCGACCCTGTCACCGTGAAGCGCAGCCTGACGCATGACGACGCCGAGCGATACCTGAAAGCCTTGAACGACGCCGGAGTCGAGGCACGGATCGAACCGGAGGCACCGATTGCGTTGGCACTGGAAGACATAGAAGCGCAGCGCACCCAACGTCCGGCTTTCGAGCCGCCTGCGGCTTCGCCCTACGCGCCACCCCGTGCCGCTGTAACTGCTGATCAACAGGAAGTCGGCGAACTCAACGTCTTCACCGTGCAAGGCCGCATCGGTCGCCTGCGCTACCTGGCGTGGACGATGGTGCTGATGTTCGTCGGGCTAATCATGTTCGCGTTGTGCATGACACTCATGAGCATGTCGCTCATCACAGGTGGCTTGTTCGGAGCGGTCGCTTTTGTCGTGTTCCTGGTCGTTAGTATTCAGATCGGGGCACAACGCCTGCACGACGCCGGCTGGTCGGCCTGGCTGCTGTTGCTCAACATGGTGCCGTTTGTGGGCAGCGTGTTCCCGTTCCTGATGATGGTCGTGCCGGGCAACGCCGGTCCTAACCAATTTGGTCCGCCACAACCGCCGAACGGCAAAGGCGTGAAGATCCTTGCGGCGTTATGGGTGCCGGCGTTGGTGATTATCTTCCTCGGTGTGCTCATGGGAGGACTTCAGACGTTCAAAGATGAAGTCGAGATCACGACCGGCGAATATGAACAGGCTTTGCCCTACGACGATGACTCAGACAATGAAGCCATTCAGCGGGCAATGCCTTCCAACTCGGCTGACGCTTCCGACGAAGACAATCAATAACATCCGTCAGCATGGACGCTGCCCCAACCCGCGCAGTACCGCTCTGGAGAAATGCATGACCCGTTACGCCCTGATCACCGGCGCTTCCAGTGGCATTGGCCTGGCCATGGCCGAAGCACTGGCACGCCGGGGTCGCAGCTTGATTCTGGTAGCCCGCCAGCGCGATATGCTCGAAAGCATCGCCCTTGAGTTCACCCAGCGCTTCGGGGTTGAAGTGCTGATTCGCGCGTGCGATCTCGGCGAACCCCTCCGGCTCTCCGGTTTCCTGCTTGAACTGGAAGACGGCGAACGCAAGATCGACCTGCTGGTCAATTGCGCCGGCATTGGTAACAGCGGGCCCTTTCTCGCCCAGGAGTGGGCCCAGGAACAAGACCTGCTCGACCTCAACGTCCTCGCGCTCACCCGGCTGTGCCACACCGTGGGCAACCTGATGGCGGTCCAGGGTGGCGGCCAGATCCTCAACGTCGCCTCGATCATGGGCTTTCAGCCTGGCCCTTGGATGAGCACCTATGCGGCGAGCAAGGCGTATGTACTGCACTTTTCCGAAGGCTTGCGCGAGGAGTTGAAAAAGACCGGCGTGAAGATCTCCGTCCTTTGCCCAGGGCCGACCCGAACGAGCTTTTTCCGCACCGCGCAACTTGAAACCGACAAGTTCACCAACGAGAAGATGATGACCGCCGAAGAAGTGGCGCTCTACACCGTTCGCGCTCTGGATAAAAACCGCGCGGTGATTATTCCGGGCTGGCGTAACCAATTGATCACGAGCGCTCCCAAATTCGGCACGCGCTGGATGAGCCGTAAAATATGGGGCTCGATTCTCAAGTCCAGAATCAACCCCTGACGTATCCACGGTCTGGAAACGGCTGGGCGTTGTACGACACGCTCAGTAAACTCCAGCCCCATCAGCAATTGAAAACGGAGCAAAACGCTGTGGAGACTCTGTTCACCAAAATCATCAACCGCGAAATACCCGCCAAAATCATCTACGAAGATGACCAGGTGCTGGCCTTTCACGACATCGCCCCCAAGGCGCCCGTGCATTTTCTCGTCATCCCGAAAAAGCCCATTCGCACGCTTAATGACGTGACCGAGGAAGACAAAGGCCTGCTGGGCCACATCCTCTTCACCGCTCAGCGGCTGGCTCTGGAGTTGGGCTGCGAAAAAGGTTTCCGCGTGGTGATGAACACCAATGAGAACGGCGGCCAGACCGTTTATCACATTCACATGCATGTGCTCGGCCAACGCCACATGACCTGGCCGCCGGGCTGAGTCGCGCTTTCAAAGACTTATAGCCGGTGAGGGCTTACCCCCAGCCCGACCCGGCTGATGCAGCTCAAATCTTGCCTTCACGATTGCGGTAGACTGACCGCCGTGGATTTATCCGGAGGTGCCCATGGCTACCGAACGTCACTACTCCCCGATCGACCGTTTCCTTCTGCAGGCCGATGCCGCGATGAAGACGTTGCTGCCTTCAAGCGCGCATGCCCACCGTCCCTCCCCTGCCATCGTCCAGCCCGATACCAAAATGAGTGATGTCGACACCCGCCACGTCGCGGGTCTCATGCGCATCAATCACACTGGCGAAGTCTGTGCGCAGGCGCTTTATCAGGGTCAGGCCCTCACCGCAAAACTGCCGCACATTCGTAAGGCAATGGAGCACGCCGCTGAGGAAGAGATCGACCATCTGGTCTGGTGCGAACAGCGCATTCGCCAACTGGGCAGTCACACCAGCGTCCTGAACCCTCTGTTCTATGGCATGTCTTTCGGCATGGGTGCTGTCGCCGGGTTGATCAGCGACAAAGTCAGCCTGGGTTTCGTGGCCGCCACGGAACATCAGGTCTGCAAGCACCTCAACGAGCATCTTGAGCAACTGCCGGCCGAAGATGAGAAGTCCCGGGCAATCTTGCAGCAGATGCGCGACGACGAAGAACAACACGCCGAAAGCGCGCTCGACGCTGGCGGGTTCCGCTTTCCGGCGCCGGTCAAGTTCGGCATGAGCGTGCTGGCCAAGGTGATGACCAAGAGTACCTATCGGATCTAGTCTCATCGAAAACACAAAAGGCGCCTCGATGGCGCCTTTTTTTGTTGCTGCTGATCAGCCCAATTCGACGATTTCGTAGTCGTGAGTGATCTCAACGCCAGCGTTGCCCAGCATGATCGATGCCGAGCAGTACTTCTCCGCCGACAGCTCAATCGCTCGCTTGACCTGAGGCTCTTTCAAGCCACGGCCCTTGACCACGAAGTGCAGGTGGATCTTGGTGAATACCTTCGGGTCTTCGGTTGCGCGTTCGGCCTCCAGAAAGGCCTCGCAGCTCTCGATCGGCTGGCGGGCTTTTTTCAGGATGCTGACAACGTCGAAGTTGCTGCAACCGCCCAGGCCTATCAAGACCATCTCCATCGGCCGTGCGCCCAGGTTACGGCCGCCGCTTTCAGGCGCCCCGTCCATCACCACCACGTGACCGCTGCCGGCTTCGCCGAGGAACATGGCTTCACCCGCCCATTGAATGCGTGCCTTCATCGCCACCACTCCGCTGTCTGAAAAAAGGCGGCCAGCTTAGCACAAGGTCCAAAAGACGCCTGGCCTGTCCGAAAAGTAGGAAATTTCTGAAAAAAACGTCAAACGGCACTATTGGGGTTCGGTTATTCACCACTACTGCCGATACCACTAAGAATGCCTGCGGGCGCAGTTTTTTACGGGATGCAGCCATGGGCGCCATGAGCCTTACCACCAAACCTAAAATAACCGACAAGCTTCTCCCCTACGCGCAATTGCGCCGTTGCGCCGCAAAAAGCAACATCATCGCCGCCGGTGAACATTCTGAATCGCTGTACCTGATCATCAAGGGCTCAGTGACGATCCTGATCGAGGACGACGAAGGCCGCGAGATGATCGTGGCCTACCTCAACACCGGAGACTTCTTCGGTGAACTCGGACTTTTCCAACTCCCCAGCACCGATCCCCAGCGCAGCGCCTGGGTCAGGGCCAAGACCGAATGCGAAATCGCTGAAATCAGCTACAGCAAATTCCGCGAGCTAAGCCTGCTGGATCCCGAGCTCATGTACGCCGTAGGCGGGCAAATGGCCGAACGCTTGCGCAATACCACGCGCAAGGTAGGTGATCTCGCGTTCCTTGACGTGACCGGTCGCGTGGCTCGCAGCCTGCTGGAACTGTGCAAGCAGCCTGACGCGATGACGCACCCCGATGGCATGCAGATCAAAATCACCCGTCAGGAAATCGGCCGTATCGTGGGTTGTTCGCGGGAGATGGTAGGTCGCGTACTCAAGGCGCTGGAAGAACAGAAACTGGTCCACGTCAGAGGCAAGACCATGGTGGTGTTCGGCACGCGTTGACCGAGGGCGTTAGAGCGCGGAGAGCATCAGGCTGTACGCTTCGCCCAACCCGTCCAAAAAAGCCGGGGCTTCGAATACTTCATGCAGCGCGATGTGGCTTTGCGCCCGGCAGCGCTGCTCCAACTCGCACATCTCATTGAAGCGGTTGACGGCGCTGACCATCTCCAGCCGTTCGTTGTCCAGCAGCATCGCCCCGTGCGCCAACACCACTGGCCGCTTGCCACCTTGGCTCTGGCGCCAGCGTTGCGCGGTGCCGACCATCTTTCGACCGTTGAGATTGACGTTGAAACGCCCGTCGCAGAACGCGCCGGCCACTTCGCCGAGTGACGCGCTGCCACCCAGCGCGCTCAGGGCATCGAGCATCGGCTGACACAAACGCAGGTAGGCTTTTTCGATGCGGTCTTTGTCCAGATCGGACGACGGCTGGACGTAGACCAGCGCGATATTGACCGTAGCGGGCGATTGCGGGACCGGCTCGCCGCCGCTTTCGCGGAGCAATACCGGCCAACCGATATCAGAAAGCGTCTCGCTGGCTTCCACGAAACCCTCAAGGCGGCTGAGGCGGCGGGGCATGACCAACGCGCGGTCTGTCGGACGCCAGAACAACACACCGTAATCCGCGTCGCCTGCACAGACCGAGGCCAGCAAATCCTGCTCTGCCTGCAGGCCTGCTTCGGTGCAGAGGTCGATCACTTCATCGGACATATCAATCACCTGTTGGAGCGAGACTTGCCCGCGAAGAGGCCCCTGCGGATAAACACATCAAACCGGATTTACAACCTTCGCGGGCAAGCCTCGCTCCAACAGGTTCACCATTGGCTCAATCCAACTGCTGGGATTTAACCGGCACGCCTTTTTCAGGGAAAAACAGCCGCTGCAATTCCAGCCCTGGTTTTTCGGCGCGCATGAAGGTCTCGCCTACCAGAAACGCATACACGTCGCTGATTTCCATCAACTCGACATCGGCGCGGTTGAGAATGCCGCTTTCGGTAACCACCAGGCGATCACGGGGGATGCGTGGCAGCAGATCAAGCGTGTTTTCCAGGCTGACTTCGAAGGTGTGCAGGTTGCGGTTGTTGACGCCGATCAGCGGCGTATCCAACGTTTTTAACGCCCGCTCCAGTTCGTCGCCGTCGTGGACTTCGACCAGCACGTCCAGCCCGACGTCTTTGGCCACCGATGCCAGTTCGGCCATCAGCCCATCGTCGAGCGCAGACACGATCAGCAAAATGCAATCGGCGCCCAGCGCCCGCGATTCGATGATCTGATAGGGATCGATCATGAAATCCTTGCGGATGACGGGCAGCGAGCAGGCCGACCGCGCTTCCTTAAGGTACGCATCAGCGCCCTGAAAAAAGTCGATGTCGGTCAACACGGACAGGCAGGTCGCGCCGCCTTGTTCGTAACTCTTGGCGATTTCTGCGGGCTGAAAGTGCTCGCGAATCACGCCTTTGCTCGGTGAGGCTTTCTTGATCTCGGCGATGACGGCTGGCTGCTTGCGCTTGGCCTGTTCGATCAACGCCTTGGCAAAACCGCGCGGCGCATCGGCCATGGCGATCAGGCTTTGCAGGTCAGAGACGCTGATACGCTGACGACGCTCGGCGATCTCTTCTGCCTTGCGGGCCAGAATCTTTTCCAGAACCGTAGGGACACTCATCCTTCATTCTCCTGCTTGAATACCGCGGTAAAGGCACCCAACTCTTCCAGCTTTTCCCGGGCCAGCCCCGTGTGCAACGCGTCGTGCGCCAGCGCTACGCCTTCTTTGAGCGAGTACGCATGGTCGGCTGCGTAGAGCGCAGCGCCCGCATTGAGCACGATCATTTCAGCGGCCTTCTGGCCGTTTTCAGTCTTGCGGCGACCCAGTGCATCGCGGATCAACTCCAGCGACTGCGCCGGGCTGTCGACCACCAGGCCAAACAGGCTTTGGCTCTTGATGCCCAGGTCTTCGGGCTGGACCCAGTATTCAGTGACTTCGCCGTTTTTCAGCTCTGCAACGAAGGTCGGCGCGGCCAAGCTGAATTCGTCCAGGCCGTCTTGGGAATGCACGACCAACACATGTTTACTGCCCATGCGCAGCAACACTTCAGCCAATGGCCGGCAGAGTGCCTGGCTGAACACGCCAACAACCTGATGCTTGACGCCAGCAGGGTTGGTCAACGGGCCGAGCATGTTGAACAGGGTGCGCAGGCCCAGCTCTTTGCGCGGGCCGGCCGCGTGTTTCATTGCACCGTGATGAGACTGCGCGAACATGAAGCCGATGCCGACGCTGTCGATGCAGCGCGCCACTTGCACAGGGGTCAGGTTCAGGTAAACGCCGGCCACTTCCAGCAGGTCAGCACTGCCGCTTTTGCCCGACACTGCGCGATTGCCATGCTTGGCCACGGTGCAGCCGGCTGCCGCGATAACAAACGCGGAAGCCGTGGAGACGTTGAAGATGTTTGCGCCGTCGCCGCCGGTACCGACGATGTCGACCACGCCGTCGAGGGTTTTCAGTTCGACCTTGTCCGCCAGTTCACGCATGACGGAGACCGCGCCGACGATTTCGTCGATGCTTTCACTCTTCATGCGCATGCCCATCAGGAACGCGCCGATCTGCGCCTGGGTGCACTGGCCGGTCATGATTTCGCGCATGACGTCGCTCATTTCTTCCGTGCTCAGGTCCAGCTGGTTAACCACCCTGCCCAGTGCGGTTTTGATATCGATTGCCATCTGTGCGTGTCCTTAACCCTGACGGGTGCCGCCGGTTTGCTTGAGGAAGTTGGCGAACAGCTCGTGGCCCTGCTCGGAAAGAATCGACTCGGGGTGAAACTGCACGCCTTCGACGTTCAGGGTCTTGTGACGCAGGCCCATGATTTCATCGACCGAACCATCTTCAAGCTGAGTCCAGGCGGTCATTTCCAGGCAGTCGGGCAGGGTTTCGCGCTTGACGACCAGCGAGTGGTAACGCGTGACGGTAAGCGGATGGTTCAGGCCTTCAAACACGCCCTGGTCTTCGTGAATCAAGTCGCTGGTCTTGCCATGCATGACCTGACGAGCGCGAACCACGTCACCGCCGAACGCCTGGCCGATGGATTGATGCCCAAGGCAGACGCCCAATACCGGGAGTTTGCCGGCGAAGTGCTTGATGACGTCCAGCGAGACGCCGGCTTCGTTCGGGGTGCAAGGTCCAGGAGAGACGACGATACGCTCAGGGTTCAGCGCTTCGATTTCGGCGAGGGTCATTTCGTCGTTGCGGATCACTTTAACGTCGGCGCCCAGTTCGCCCAGGTACTGCACGACGTTATAGGTAAAGGAGTCGTAGTTATCGATCATCAGCAGCATGTGTGCTCAACCTTTTGAATGTCTGACTTAACGTTGCCTTCTGCGTTTAATGCTCGCAGGTGTGCCCGCCATTGTGGTCGCCGTGGTGTCGGGCGAGGCGGTCAAACCGGGATCTTCAGAAGGCATTTCAATACAGGTCCGGCATGGCCGGCAGGGAAATAGTCAGGCGCGCCAACGCCAACGGGCGTGAGCCTTGATAACGCGCATCAAGCGTTTGCTGACAATAGACACAGGAAAGGTCTCGTTCGTACGTTGCGGCACAGTAGCCTACCGACGCATACCGTGCAATATCGCCGTACCCGGATGGTGGCCTGCAAACGCCGTTGGCCGGGGATTGGCAGCTATTGCGATACAGACCAACGGCTTTGACGCAGCACAGAATCTTTGTTCAAACGGGCGTTTTGACTGGCGCGCTCGGGGGTGGCTGCTACCTTGCAGTACGGATTCACTATAAAAAGAAAGGACCTCTCGATGCTCAAGACCACTCTGTCACTGCCGTTCGCGGCCTGTTTGCTCACGCTTGCCTGCTCCTCTGCTGTGGCAGCTTCCTCCCCTTACTCAACGATGGTGGTCTTTGGTGACAGCCTCGCCGACGCCGGGCAGTTCCCGGACGCCGGCGGGCCGCAGGGCGCGACCCTTCGCTTCACCAATCGGACCGGTCCTACGTTTCAAAATGGCAGTGGCGAAGTCTATGGCCTGAATTCGTCCACGCTGCTCGGCAGCATGCTGGGCGTGGCGCCGGGCGATCTAGCCTCTTCAACCTCGCCCGTTCGTCAAGCGTTGGGGCTGGCGGACGGTAACAACTGGGCGGTGGGGGGTGATCGTACCGATCAGATCTACGAGGCCATCACGTCACAATCGCAGGTGGCCAACACCGACACCACGACCGGGGTCGAAACCGTTTTCCGTGAGCGACCGGGGTATCTGGCAGGCAATAATTTTCAGGCCGATCCCAATGCGCTGTACTACCTGACCGGAGGTGGCAACGATTTTCTTCAGGGCCGGGTGCTCAGCCCTGGGCAGGCAGTCACGGCGGCGAACAATCTGGCGAACGGTGCGCAGGCGCTGCAACAGGCCGGCGCGCGATACATCATGGTCTGGCTGCTGCCTGACATCGGCCAGACCCCGGCAGTGGTGGGCACGCCTCTGCAACTGCCTTCGACGTTGCTCAGCGGCGTCTTCAACCAACAGTTGATCGGTCGGCTCAGCGGGATCGACGCTCAAATCATCCCCCTCAACGTGCCAGGCCTGCTGCGCGAAGTCCTGGCCGAACCTGCCCGGTTCGGGCTCGCCGCCAATCAAAACCTGGTGGGCACCTGTTTCAGCGGCAACAACTGCACGCAGAACACCGCGTTCGGCATCGACAGCGCCACCCCCGATCCCACCAAGCTGTTGTTCAACGACGGCGTGCACCCGACAGTCGCAGGCCAACGGCTGATTGCCGATTACGGTTATTCCATCCTCTCGGCTCCCTGGGAGATCACCCTGTTGCCGGAAATGGCCACCGGGACGTTGCGCGCGCAACAGGATGAATTGCGCAGCCAGTGGCTGGCGGATTGGGGCAACTGGCAGAACGTCGGACAATGGCGGGCCATCGTCGCAGGCGGCGGTCAGAAAATGGATTTCGATGCGCAAAGCAACTCTGCCGACGCCGACGGTCACGGCTACAACGTCACGGTGGGTGGCAGCTACCGTTTCGCTGAAGACTGGCGGGCAGGCTTGGTTGCTGGCGGCTATCGGCAGACGCTGGAAGCCGGCCCCAAGGATTCGGACTACAAACTCAACAGCTACATCGCTACTGCATTCGTGCAGTTTCAGGCCAATCACTGGTGGGCAGATCTGGCAGCATCAGGCGGCACACAGGATTACGACAGCCTCAAACGCAAGTTCGCGCTCGGTGTCAGCGAAGGCACAGAGAAAGGCGACACCGATGGCAATCTCTGGGCTGTCAGTGGACGCGTCGGGTTCGATCTCGCTGAGTCGAGCAGCCGCTGGCACCTGTCGCCCTTCGTCAGCGCCGACTACGCGCACATTGATGTGGACGGGTATTCGGAAAACGGGACGCGCTCGACGGCGTTATCGTTCGATGATCAGACACGTCGTTCGAAACGCCTCGGCGCAGGCCTGCAGGGCAAGTTTGATGTCACGCCGCAGACCCAGGTGTTCGGCGAGTTCGCCCATGAACGCGAGTTCGACAATGATCAGCAGGACGTGACCATTGCCCTGAACAGCGTGCCGGGCATCGATTTCAATCTGGAGGGGTATGAGCCGCAGCGCAGTCTGAATCGCGCAAGTCTGGGCGTGAGTCAGCGGCTGATGCAGGACCTGACCGTGCGTGCGGGCTACAACTGGCGCAAGAATGATGACGTGACGCAGCAGGGGGTGAATCTGGCGGTGAGTCTGGATTTCTGATGATTGCCCTGTTGGAGCGAGGCTTGCCCGCGAAGCTCACCGCGCGGGCTACCTGATACACCGCGGTGTCTTCATTCGCGGGCAAGCCTCGCTCCAACAGGGGCATGCTCACACCCTGTCATCCTTCCGGCGTCTGCTCCGCCAACGCCACCGCTCGGAACATCGCGCGACGCTTGTTCAGGGTTTCTTCCCATTCCAGCGCAGGCACCGAGTCGGCGACGATACCGCCACCGGCCTGGACGTGCAGCTCGCCGTCCTTGATCACGGCAGTGCGGATCGCAATCGCGGTGTCCATGTTGCCGTTCCACGCCAGATAACCCACCGCGCCGCCATAGACGCCGCGCTTGACCGGCTCCAACTCGTCGATGATTTCCATCGCGCGAATCTTCGGCGCGCCAGACAACGTGCCTGCCGGCAGAATCGCCCGCAGCGCGTCCATCGCCGTCAGCCCGCTTTTCAGCTGGCCGGTGACATTGGAAACGATGTGCATCACGTTGGAATAACGCTCGATGACCATCTTTTCGGTGAGTTTTACCGAGCCTATTTCCGACACACGACCGGTGTCGTTGCGGCCCAGATCGATCAGCATCAAGTGCTCGGCGATTTCCTTGTCGTCCGACAGCAGATCGACTTCCAGCGCGTAGTCCGCTTCTTCAGTCGCACCCCGTGGACGGGTCCCGGCAATCGGGCGGACCGTGATCAGATTGTCTTCGACGCGCACCAGCACTTCCGGCGAGCTGCCGACCACATGGAAATCGCCAAAGTTGAAGAAGTACATGTACGGCGTGGGGTTGAAGCAGCGCAGGGCGCGGTACAGGTCGATGGGTGCCGCTTTGAAGTCGATGGACATCCGTTGCGACGGCACGACCTGCATGCAGTCGCCCGCCAGGATGTACTCCTTGACGGTGTCGACGGCTTTTTCGTAATCGCTTTGGGTGAAACTGGAGCGGAAGACCGGATCGGGCGCTTGAGGACGGGTCAAGTCCAGACCTCGTCGCGGGATGATCGGCTGGCGCAGTTTTTCCATCAACGCTTCAAGCCGTGCCAGGCCGCTTTCGTACGCATCGGTCTGAGCCGGGTCGACCAGCACGATGGCGTGCATCTTGCCCGCCAGGTTGTCGAAAACGACCACGGCGTCGGACACCATCAACAGGATGTCCGGCACCCCCAGTGGATCAGGGTTCGGGCAGGCGCCAAGGCGTTTTTCCACATAGCGCACGCAGTCGTAACCGAAATAGCCGACCAATCCGCCGTTGAAGCGCGGCAGACCAGGAATGGTCGGGACGTTGTAGCGCGCCTTGAAGGCCTCGACGAACGCCAGCGGGTCTTCGGATTCGAGGCTTTCGATTTCAACGCCATCGTGGGTCACGCTGATGTGGTGCTCATGGGCCCGCATCACGGTGCGGCACGGCAGGCCGATGATCGAATAACGGCCCCACTTCTCGCCGCCCTGCACCGACTCCAAGAGATAGGAGTTCGGCTCATCGGCCAGCTTCAGATAGATCGACAGCGGCGTGTCGAAATCAGCCAGGGTCTCGTAGGCAAGCGGGATGCGGTTATAGCCTTCAGCGGCCAAACGCAGGAATTCTTCGCGGATCATAATCAGCCTCGTGGTGTGAGGGTAAAACGGTCAGGTGTGCAAACGTGCCGGACGTCCGGCCAGATTCAAGTCAGGCGCGCCAACGCCAGCGGGCCAGGGCCTTCATGACTTTCATCCAGAGTTTGCGAGTGACCACCACGATGGATTCTCTAACGGAGGGGGATTGAACGTGGGGCAACGTTATCTCAGCGCCAAAATCTAAGCAACCGGGAATCAATTTGCGCAAATCGTCGATCACCAGGGCGGGCATTTCCTCGGCAATCGGGCGTCCGTGGTTGTAGCCGTAGCTCAGTGCCACACACGCCACACCGGCCGCTTTTGCCGCCTGGACATCGTTGCGCGAGTCGCCCACGAACAACGATTGCGAACCTGGCGCGTTGGCCATTTTCATCACAAAAAACAGTGCTGCCGGATCAGGCTTCTGCTGTGGCAGCGTGTCGCCGCCAACTATCCAGCGAAAGAACCGCCCCAGCTTCAACTCATCGAGCAACGGCGCGACAAAACGCTCCGGCTTGTTGGTGATCAGGGCCATCTCCACGCCATTCTTCTGCAGCCACTTCAGGGTCTCGCGCACGCCGGGGTAAACCCGGGTCAGCGCGTGGCTCCCACCGTAAGCCTCCATGAAGATCGCCAATGCGGCGTCCGTGGATGCTTCGTCGACGTTCGAGTGGTCCAGGTCGTTGGCCAGTGCACGGCGTACCAGCACGCGCACGCCGTTGCCGATCCA
Source organism: Xanthomonas sp. WHRI 1810A (assembly GCF_040202885.1). Classification (NCBI taxonomy): domain Bacteria; kingdom Pseudomonadati; phylum Pseudomonadota; class Gammaproteobacteria; order Lysobacterales; family Lysobacteraceae; genus Xanthomonas; species Xanthomonas sp. WHRI 1810A. The sequence continues at coordinate 262,281 of NZ_JBEGED010000007.1, read as the reverse complement.
GTCACGCACCCGCTCGATACCGGCCGCCGGGCGACCGAGCGCCAGCAGGGTTTTATCCACAGCTGCCGCCAGATCGGGCACCGAGTCGACCAGTGTGCCGTCCAGATCAAACATGATCAGTTTGGGCAGACGACCCGGGAACAGCTGCTCGAAGCCACTCATGCGCGGGACAACGCGAGTTCTGCACGCATGTTGTCGATGACTTCTTTGTAGTCCGGCGCATTGAAGATCGCCGAACCGGCGACAAACGTGTCGGCGCCAGCCAGAGCGATTTCGCGGATGTTATTGACGTTGACGCCGCCGTCGATCTCCAGGCGGATGTCGTGACCGGAGGCATCGATCAGCGCCCGGGCTTCACGCAGCTTGTTGAGGGTGCCGGGGATGAACTTCTGCCCGCCAAAGCCTGGGTTAACGCTCATGAGCAGGATCATGTCGACCTTGTCCATGACGTATTCCAGCAGGTTCAAGGGGGTGGCCGGGTTGAACACCAGGCCCGCCTTGCAACCGCCTTCGCGGATCAACTGCAGCGAGCGGTCGATGTGCTGGGTCGCTTCGGGGTGAAAGGTGATGTAGGTCGCGCCGGCTTCGATGAAGTCGCCGATGATGCGATCAACCGGGCTGACCATCAGGTGCACGTCGATCGGTGCGATGATGCCGTATTTGCGCAGTGCCGAGCAGACCATCGGACCGATGGTCAGGTTGGGCACGTAGTGATTGTCCATGACGTCGAAATGGACAGTGTCGGCCCCGGCAGCGAGGACGTTGTCGACTTCCTGGCCCAGGCGGGCGAAGTCAGCGGAAAGAATCGACGGAGCAATGACGAAGGGCTGCATGACGCACCTTTTTTGAGCGAAATCACGGTGGCGCGCATTGTACTCCAAGGGATTGGAATGGGGTTGGGTGGCGGATGAATGCGGGGGTTCTGATCCTGGGCCAACGCTGGATCGGGAAACAGCTTCGCGGGCAAGCGCGCTCCTACAGGAAATGTGTTGCCCCCTGTAGGAGTGAGCTTGCTCGCGATAGCAATCGCTCAGGCGCTGATCACTCCACCGCCGTACGCAATTTCTCGCTACGCCCCCGCAACCACTCCAGGGTCAACAGCAGGACCACCGAGAACAGGATCAACAGCGTGGCCGCTGCAGCGATTGTAGGGCTGAGGTTTTCGCGGATGCCGCTGAACATCTGACGAGGCAAGGTCGCCTGCTCGGGGCCCGCCAGAAACAGCGTCACCACTACTTCATCGAAGGAGGTGGCAAAGGCGAACAGCGCACCGGAAATAACCCCTGGTGCAATCAACGGCAATGTCACCCGGCGAAACGCGGTCACCGGCGACGCGCCCAGGCTCGCGGCAGCACGGACCAGGTTGTAGTTGAAACCCTGCAGCGTGGCCGACACGGTGATGATCACGAACGGCACACCCAGTACAGCGTGCACCAGAATCAGCGAAATATAACTGTTGCCCAGCCCCAGCGGCGCGAAGAACAGATAGCTGGAGACACCGACGATCACCACCGGCACCACCATCGGCGAAATCACCAACGCCATGACCAGCGACTTGCCGGGGAAATTGCTGCGCGTCAGGCCGATGGCCGCCAGCGTGCCAAAGCTCATCGCCAGCACCGTCGCAGCCGGCGCGACGATCACGCTGTTTTTCAGCGCGCGCATCCACTCCGCCGAACCGAAGAAATCCTGATACCAGTGCAGCGAAAACCCTTGCAGGGGATAGACCAGAAAACTCCCAGAATTGAACGACAGCGGGATGATCACCAGCACCGGCAGCACCAGAAACAGCAACACCAGCCCGCAGACGATGCGCAGCGCGTAATGCCAGACCCGCTCGATAGGCGAGGAATAGGGACTCAACATGATGACGCTCCTCAGCTCAATCGCAGGCGGCTGGCGCCGACCAGCCAGCTATAAATCAGATACAGCACGACGGTGGCCAGCAACAGCAAACCGCCCAGCGCCGTGGCCATGCCCCAGTTGATGCTGGTGTTGGTGTAGAACGCGACGAAGTAGCTGACCATTTGATCGTTCGGGCTGCCGAGCAACGCCGGGGTGATGTAGTAGCCAATCGACAGGATGAACACCAGCAAACAGCCCGCGCCAATGCCGGCATAGGTTTGCGGGAAATACACCCGCCAGAAACTGGCGAACGGATGACAGCCCAGGGAAATCGCCGCCCGCATGTAGGTCGGCGAGATGCCCTTCATGACGCTGTAGATCGGCAGGATCATGAACGGCAGCATGATGTGAACCATGGAGATGTAAACGCCGACCCGGTTGAACACCAGCTCCAGCGGTTTATCGATGATGCCCATGGCCATCAGCGCGCCATTGATCAAGCCACTGGATTGCAGCAACACGATCCAGGCCGCGACCCGTACCAGAATCGAGGTCCAGAACGGCAGCAGCACCAGAATCATCAGCAGGTTGCTTTGCCGCGCGGGCAGGCTGGCCAGCAAATAAGCGAGCGGGTACGCCAGCAGCAGGCAGATCACGGTGATCACCAGCCCCATCCAGAACGTACGCGCGAAGATGTCGAGGTAGATCGCCTGATCCGGCGTGGTGGGTGCCAGTTCGCCGAGGTCATCGATGCGATGATCAACGGCGGCCAGCAGGTAATAGGGGGTGTAACTCGAGGTGTTGCGGCGGATCGCCTGCCAGTACGCCGGATCACCCCAGCGTTCGTCGAGGGACTCCAGCGCTTCCTTATAGGAAGCGGGCTCTTCCTTGAACGGTAATGCACGTGCGGTTTTCGCCAGCAGGCTGCGATAACCGGCCAGCTCCATGTTCAGACGCTTGGACAGATCGCCCAGGGTCTGATTCTTGCGGGTTTCGGCCAGGTCCAGGCTCAGCGCCTTATAGACCGACTCGCTGGGCAACCCCTTGCCATCCCATTTCGCCACTTCCACCACGGTCAGCGGCATACCGCCCACCACTTCCGGGTTGTTGACGCTCTTGTAGAGCAGCGCGGCGATGGGCACCAGAAACACCAGCAACAGGAAGATGGCCAGCGGCGCGATCAACGCCTGCGCCTTCCAGCGGTTGACGCGCTCGGCTCGGGCCAGGCGTTGCTTCAAGGTGGGGCTGGCGCCTTCAGTCAGGGGCACGGCGATGGCCATAACGAACTCCGAAATCTTCGAACAAAGAGTGCGTTTCCTGCCGTTGACCGAACAGGAAACGCACCCGGATCTAACTCAACCTGAAACGCTTACCGGCGGGCTTACTTGGCTGCCCAGGAGTTGAAGCGCTGTTCAAGGTTTTCGCCATAGTCAGCCCAGAACTTCACGTCGATCTGCACCTGATCCTTGATGTTCTCTTCGGTGGTCGGCATGTTTTTCAGGGTGTCGGCGCTCAGCAGCTTGACCGCTTCCTTGTTGGCCGGGCCGTAAGCGATGTTCTCGGAGTAGGTCTTTTGCTGGGCAGGCGCGAGCGTGAAGGCGATGAACTTCCTGGCTTCGGCGGCGTTCTTCGCGCCTTTTGGAATAGCCCAGGCGTCGAAGTCATACACGCCGCCGGTCCACACCACTTTCAGGTTGCTTTCCTTTTGCACGGCAGCGATGCGGCCGTTGTAGGCCGAACTCATGACCACGTCGCCAGACTGCAGATACTGCGGCGGTTGAGCGCCCGCTTCCCACCACTGGATGCTTGGCTTGAGCTTGTCGAGCATCTTGAATGCGCGGTCCTGACCTTCTTTGGTGGCCAGCACTTTGTAGACGTCCTTCGGCGCTACGCCATCGGCCATCAGCGCGAATTCCAGCGTGTATTTGGCGCCCTTGCGCAGGCCGCGCTTGCCGGGGAATTTCTCGGTGTTCCAGAAATCGGCCCAGCCGGTCGGCGCAGATTTCAGCTTGTCAGCGTTGTAGGCCAAGACCGTGGACCACACGAAAAAGCCAACGCCGCAGGTCTGGATGGCGCCCGGCACGTAGTCATCACTTTTGCCGAGCATGGCCGGATCGAGCTCTTCAAACATGTCTTCGTCGCAGCCGCGAGACAGTTCCGGCGATTCGACTTCGACCAGGTCCCAGGTCACGCTCTTGGTGTCGACCATGGCTTTGACCTTGGCCATCTCGCCGTTGTATTCGCCGGCGATGATCTTGCCGCTGCCGGCCTTTTCCCACGGTGCATAAAACGCCTTTTCCTGAGCGGCCTTGTTGGCGCCGCCAAAGGAAATGACGGTCAGGTCAGCCGCCATGGCCTGCGCTGCGCACATCATGCCCAGCGTGATGGCGGTGAGTTTCAATGTCTTGAGCATGTGCTGTTCTCTCCACGAGCGGTGTTGGTCAAGCGTTAGGGGGCGATGTTTTCGCCTCTGGGTGGTTCTGCTTTATTGCTGACTGCAGCGGTTGAATCAGTGCGTTTCCTGCAACGGGTCCAGCGCGCGGGCGTGCTCGACCTGCCATCCAATCGGCACCACATCGCCCACGCTCAGACCCGGGTCAAGCTCAGCGATGGGCTGTTTGACGAAGAAATCGGTTTTGCCCGCCACCTCCAGACGCACACGTACGTGGTCGCCCAGGTAGATGAATTCCGCGACGCGCCCGGAAAAACGGTTCACACAGCTTTCGCTGCGGCCGTTGAGGTTCACGCGCTCGGGCCGGATCGACAGCGTCACCGCATCGCCTGTCTGGCCGACGTTGACCGCCAACGCTTCAACCTTTTCGCCGCGCGCCAGACTGACCACGCATCGCTCGCCGTCGTGGCTGAGCAATGTGCCGTTGATGCGGTTGTTTTCACCGATGAAGTTGGCGACGAAGGTGTTTTTCGGCTCTTCGTACAGGGTGCGCGGCGGCGCGATCTGCTGGATTTCGCCCTGATGGAACACTGCTACGCGGTCGGACATGGTCAGCGCTTCGCCCTGATCGTGGGTCACGTAGACCACGGTCACACCAAGACGCTGATGGATGTGCTTGATCTCCATCTGCATGTGCTCGCGCAGTTGCTTGTCGAGGGCGCCGAGGGGTTCATCCATCAGGACCAGTTGTGGCTCGAACACCAACGCGCGGGCCAGTGCCACCCGTTGCTGCTGGCCACCGGAGAGTTGAGCAGGATAGCGGTGGGCAAACGTGACGAGCTGCACCATGTCCAGCGCACGCTTGACCTTCTCGCTGACATCGGTCTTGCTCATGCCGCGCACCGACAGCGGGAACGCCAGGTTTTCGGCAACGGTCATGTGCGGGAACAGCGCGTAGTTCTGAAACACCATGCCGATGTCGCGTTTGTGCGGCGGCACGTTGTTGATCGAGCGGCCGGCCAACAGGATGTCGCCGGCAGTGGGCGTCTCAAAACCTGCGAGCATCATCAGGCTGGTGGTCTTGCCAGAGCCGGACGGCCCGAGCAGGGTGAGGAACTCGCCTTTGCGAATGTCCAGGTTGAGGTCTTTGACGATCAGCGACTCGCCGTCGTAGCTTTTTTGAACGCCACGAAAGCTGACCAGAACATCGTTCGCCCCAGCGCTTGAATCGACATTGCTCATTTCCCACACCTTTGCTTAATCAACCGTGGGATAGAGCCTAGATTAGCCTGAAGCCCACGCAAATCGGGGCGTAGGAGATATTCGCCTAAGGGGGGTGGAAGGATCGGGGTAGGGATTGCCCTACAAGGATGGCGGGGATGGGTATGGCTCAATCGGGCTAATCATTGCCTGGAATAAAAGCCTTCGCGGGCAAGCGCGCTCCTACAAGGGGTCGCGGTGTCCTGTAGGAGCGCGCTTGCCCGCGATGACGCCAGGAAGAACACCGCAAAGCGTCGTTTTCAGGCACGCCAGCGATCAGACCAACTTATGCTCCATCGCATATTTCACCAACTCGGCCAGCGACGTGACTTTCAGCTTCTGCATCAGCCGGGCTTTGTGGGTGCTGATGGTCTTGCCGCTCAAGGCCAGTTGCTGGGCGATGTCATTAACGTTCGCCCCCTGGGCCAGACGCTCGAACACTGAGAACTCCCGCTCCGACAACAGTGAATGCAGCGGCCGGTTATCGGTCAGCCCGACCTCGAACACCATGCGATCCGCCAGGTCCGGGTCGATGTAACGCCCGCCGGCGGCCACGCGCCGAATCGCCGTCAGCAGCAGCGCGGGGTCGCTGTCTTTGGTCGCGTAGCCCGCTGCCCCCACTTTCAGGGCCCGCGCGGCCATTTGCGCTTCGTCGTGCATCGACAGCACCAGAATGGCCGGCGCGTTGTGCAGCGCACGAATCCGCGGGATCGCCTCCAATCCGTTGACGCCCGGCATTGAAATGTCCAGCAGCACCACTTCGCACGTCACGTGACGCAAGGTTTCAAGCAGTTGCTCGCCGTTGCTGGCCTCTCCGACCACCAGCAGGTCCTTGGCCAGGCCGATCAACTGCTTGATGCCCTCGCGCACAATGGTGTGGTCTTCCGCGACCAATACACGAATCACTTCACTTGCTCCTGATTGACCTGGTCCAGCGGGATGTAGACGCGCAAGGTTGTGCCCTCCCCCAGTACGCTGTCCAGCTGCAATCGTCCGCCCATGATCAGTACCCGCTCGCGCATCCCGACGAGGCCGAACGACACTGGCCGAGCGGCGTCCTGCTGGAAACCGCGACCGTCGTCGGCGATGGTCATGCACAGCATGGCGTCCTCCAGGCGCAGTTGCAGCTCCACGGTGTGCGCCTCGGCATGACGCATCACATTGGTCAGCGCTTCCTGCAGGATCCGGAACAGCCCGATAGCGGTGGCATCCGACAGCGGTGGAAGATTGTCCGGGACCTCCACCAGGCAAGGGATTTGTGTGCGTGCCTCGAAGCGACGGGCCTGCCATTCGATGGCCGACGCAATGCCGGCATCAAGAATCGGCGGACGCAACGCCGTCGCAACGTCGCGCACCAACTGGAAGAGCTGAGCGATCAGGCGCTTCATACTGTTCAGGCGATCACGCAGTCCAGGGTCCAGATCAGCGTAGGCCAATTCGCACATAGATGTTTCCAGCTTGAGCACGGTCAGCATCTGACCCAGCTCGTCGTGAACCTCCCTGGCAATGCGGGCCTTTTCCTCTTCCCTCACGGTTTCAAGGTGAGCCGACAACTCACGCAGCTGCTCGGCAAGCCCCTGCAGCCGCGACTCGCTCTCTTGCAGCGCGGCCAGGGAGCGACGCCGTTCGGTGACGTCGGTGATGAACACCACCAGGTATTCCGCTTCGCGAAAGCGCAGAAAACTCAAGGACACCGCAGCGGGCAAGAGGCTGCCGTCAGCCCGGATGCAATTGCTTTCGAAGGTCTGCGCAGCCTCGTCCGTGGAGCGCGCGCGCCGCCAGAGGTTAAGCCAGCGATCCATGTTCAGGCCCGGTTCGAAGTCGATCAACGGCCTGTCGACCACGCCTCCGGCCGGGTAGCCGAGCATGCTTTCAGCCGCCTGATTGGCATAGCGCACGTGACTGTCCCAGTTAACCCAGAGAATCCCCACGGTGCTCTGATCGATGGAAAACTGTGCCAGGCGCAAGGCTTCTTCCCCGACCTGACGCTGGGTAATGTCCTCGCGAGCCGCCAGCAATTCCCTCTCCAGCACGTGTTGCTGACGCCGCTGCCCGACAACGATGGCGATGCAGGCCGCCGACACCAGCAATAAGAGCAGCGTGAGGTTTTGCCACAGACCGGGGGACTCGCTCAACTGCGGGTATTTGGGTTGCAGCCACTGCGCATGCACCTGCTCGAAATCCTTGGCCGTGATTGCGCTCAATGCGCGGCTGATAATCTCGGCCAGTTGCGGCAGGTCTCGACGGGATGCGACACGCAGCAGTTGCGGGAAGCCCACATCGCCGACCACCGCCAGCCCGGCGAACTCGCCTTCGCGGGACAGGCGGCTGAGCTGGGCCTCGTCGATCACCGCGTACCTGGCCTGCTGACTGAGCAGTAACTGCAAGGCCTGTCGCTCCAGCGGCACACCCTGCAGATTGAGGTGCGTGTAATTGGCGCGCAGGTAATCGGCGGTCAGGCTCGGCATGCGCACGGCAACGCGGGTGCGCGAGTCGAGTTTTTCAAGGTCTACGGCGCCGGTGCCGTCCCGCTCGCCCACCACCAGCTGGGGCACGCGCATGTACGGATCGGAAAACAGCCACAGCCGCAGGCTTGCCGGCGTCTGGGTCAGGCCGGGCGCAAAGTCGATGTCGCCTCTGACCAACGCCTCCTCCAGCGCGGACTGATCGGGATAACTGCGCCACAGCAGCTCGGTCTGAAGGGTCTTCGCCAACAGGTTCACGACATCGACGTTGGCACCTGAGAACAACTGTGCGCGCCGATCGAACTGCGCGTAGGGCGCCTGCAATACGATGCCGACACGCAACGGGCCGCGCTGGCTCAGCCACTCGCGCTGGGGGCTGGTCAGTGGGTCCGACGCCGCACTCTGCGCCATGACTGACAGCGGTGCGACGACCAACACCAGGACCATCAAGAGCCATCGCCAGCCGCCGATAACCCGAAAGTGAAGTGCGCGAATGATCAACGTGGCATGTCCATGGTTTGCATCCTTCTACTGATCATTCGGCGTGCGCTTTCCCTGTTGGTGATGGCGCATGGGGGCATGGCCAGGCGCACACCTGACAAACACTGATCAACCCTTTAGGCTGCCGAGACTGTTTTCGGCTTTTGGAATATCCGATGTCCTACACCCTCCGCGCAATGGTTCCTGCGATCGGCCTGACGCTAATACTACCGTTTGCGCAGCCGCTTCTGGCAGCCGACGAGCCTGCGCCCAGCAAAGATGCACCTGCAGCTGAAGCACCGGTGGAACGTGCGGCGTTTCCTTCCCGCAGTCAGGAAGATGCCCTGGCGCTGGAACGACAGTTACCCCAAGCCGAACAACAGCAGTTGCAGGCCGGGGACGAGAGCTTTCTGGCGCTGTGGAAACCGGCGAACATCGACAGCCCCAAAGGCGCCGTAATCGTGATCCCCGGCGCAGGGGAAAACGCAGACTGGCCCAACGCGGTCGGTCCGCTGCGCCGCAAGTTACCCGATGTAGGCTGGTCCAGCCTGAGCCTGACGATGCCCGATGCGCTGGAGGACGGCGTTGTTGCACGCGCCCCCGACGCCGAACCTGCCGCAGCCAACCCTGACGCAGACGCTGACAAGGCGAAACCCAAGGATACGCCGGTGGATCCGGCTGCCGCCGCAGAAGCTGAAGCGGCCGCCACTGCTGCCCGCGCCGCCGCCGACGCCGAGCAGGCAAAAGCCGTTGCGGAGCGCATTTTCGCTCGCATCGAAAGTGCCGTGGCGTTTGCACAACAGAATAAGGCGCGCAGTATCGTGCTGATCGGCCACGGCAGCGGCGCGTATTGGGCAGCACGGTACATGGGTGAGAAAGCGTCGCCCGCCGTGCAGAAACTGGTGATGGTAACGGCGCAGGACACAGGGCGAGACACGCCGTCGTTACTGGAGATACTCCCGACCCTGAAGGTCGCGACGGCGGACTTTGTTGAGAAGGATCGCCCCGTCGCAAGCAAACAGGCGCAGGCGCGGCTGGACGCCAGCAAACGAGTGAAAGGCGGCAAATTCACCCAGATCACGCTCAACGCGATTCCGGGCAATTCCGCCGCCGATCAGGAACAACTGGCCCGGCGCGTGCGAGGATGGCTCGAAAGCCAGTAGGCGCTACCGAAACCCGCGCCGATCACGGATCAACGTGTAGGCGCTGTGCAACTCACGGGTGCGCTCGCCGGCATCGCGGACCTGGCGCTGACTGGCGCCTGTCCCGGCCACTTTGTCCGGGTGGTGACGGCTCAACAGTAGCCGATACGCGCGTTTTATCTGAGCGGGCTCCGTATCAGCCTTGACCCCCAGCAAACGCAACGCATCCTGGTAGTCATTGCCGCTGCGGGTCACGGAACGTCGTGGCTGCTGATCGTCCTCGCTGCCAGAAAGCGCCTGAACCTTGTCAGCCGGCCAGCCCAGCCACTTGCCCCACAACACGATGAGGTCGCGCTCGGCCCGAGACACCTTGCCGTCGGCCCACGCCATACGCCAACACGCGCGCAACAACCCTTCGGCGGCATGGGGCTGAGTCCTCAAGCGGTACAGGAAATTGTGCAGACGATCACGGCCGTCCTTGCCGCGATTGAACGCTTGAATCGCCCGACGCTGCGCCGGCCCGCTCAAGCCCAGCCGACTCATCTCGACCCGCGCCTGCTGAATATGACCCTCGACCACCCTACCATCACATTTGGCCAACCGCCCCAACAGGATGAAGATCAGCTCGTCATCGCGCGGCACGGCACGGCCCCCCAGCCGCTCGCGCAGGTGAGCCCAACTCTGTAGTTGCAGACGCCTGTCGAGGGCTTGCCCCAGCAAGGCGCCAAGCATCGCGCCCGGAATATCGGCGATTGCATAGCCCAGTCCGCCGCCAATCAGCGTGCATGGCCAGAGCATTTAGCGAGTCACCGCGAGAAGGCGCTCGACGTCGGCCAGTCGTTCATGGGTCCCGACATCCACCCAGCGACCAGTGAAGTGCTCGCCGGTCACCAGCCCTTCGGCCATCGCTTTGCGCAGCAACGGCGCCAGTTTGAATGCGCCGTCCGGGCAGCCCACGAATAGCAGAGGATGCAGCACGCAAATGCCGCTGTAGGTCAGGCGCGGCAAAGTGGCATCGTCTCGCACCTGCCCGCCGACCAAGGCAAAATCACCGTCCGGATGATGCTCAGGGTTGTCGACCAGCACCAAGTGGGCCAGCCCGGTAATGGGCGTGTTCAACGCCGTGAAATCGCAGTCGGTCCAGATGTCTCCGTTGACCACCAGAAATGGCTCGTCACCCAGCAGAGGCAATGCCCGAAAGATGCCGCCGCCGGTCTCCAGCGGCTCGCCTTCCGGGGAGTACTGAATGCGCAGCCCCAGACGCTTGCCGTCTCCGAGGTAGTCTTCGATCTGCTGGCCCAGCCAGGCGTGATTGATCACCACGTCTTCGAAGCCTGTGCTGCGCAACGCGCGCAAGTGGTATTCAATCAACGGAACACCGCCAGCACGAACCAGCGGTTTGGGGGTGTGCAGGGTCAGCGGGCGCAAACGCTCGCCTTTGCCTGCCGCGAGGATCATCGCTTTCATGCAGCCCTCATCAAAACTGTCCTGGTCTTGTTCAATTCAACGTCCTCGTTGTGCAGCTTATTATTTTGCCTGACCAAGACTGGTCAGCAGGTTGCTCAACGCATTGAGTTCGGGTCGGCGCGCCAACACCGCTTCTATATAGGCAAAGAAACGCGGCACATCGGCCAGGTAGCGCGGCTTGCCGTCGCGGTGGCAGATACGCGCAAAAATGCCGATCACTTTCAAATGCCGCTGCACGCCCATCAAATCGCTGGCCCGCAAAAACTCATCGACACTGTCCTGAACGGGAATGCCCAGCTTGCCCGCCTGCGCCCAGTAACCCCTCAGCCAGCCATCAACGCGGGCTTCGGGCCAACTCAAGAACGCATCCTTGAACAAGCAGGTGATGTCATAGGTCACCGGGCCATACACCGCATCCTGAAAATCCAGGACGCCCGGGTTTGGCTCGCTGAGCATCAGATTGCGCGGCATGAAGTCGCGGTGAACCAACACTTTCGGCTGGGCCAACGCACTTTCGATCAACAGATCGCTGACCTGCTGCCAACTGGCTTGCTGCGCCTGGTCAAATTCGATCCCCAAATGGCGTTTCACGTACCACTCTGGAAACAGCTCCAGCTCACGACGCAGCAACGCCACATCGTAGCTGGGCAATGGCGCATCCATCGGCAGCTGCTGATACGCCAGCAACGCGTCGATCGCATCGGCAAACAGCTTATCGGCGTTTTGCTCTTCGATGATATCCAGGTAGGTTTCCCTTCCCAGATCGTTCAACAGAAGGAAGCCCTGATTCAGGTCTTCGGCATAAATTTTCGGAACATTAATGCCTGATCCGCTTAACAAATGAGCGATATCAACGAAGGGTTTGCAGTTTTCCTGGGGGGGTGGTGCATCCATGACAATAAAAGTACGGCCTTCGCCCTCCCAGCGAAAATAACGCCGGAAACTGGCATCGCTACTGGCTGCAGTCAACGTGGCCGGGGGTATCGCGCCCCAATCCTGAGCGGCAAAAAGGACCGGAAGTTGCTCATCGAGCCAAACTTTAAGGCGTTGCAGGCGTACATCTTGATCTGGCATTGCAAGGGTCTCCGACGGCGCTAGCCGTCAAGCGGGTCATGCTTTATTATCCGACATCTTTTTCAGCCCATCGAGAGGCGTGCGGCCCCCCCGCGGGCAGATGGCGCGCAGGAAGCCCGGATTAATAAGATGGCATTGAAATCCCCCTCGTTTCGAAAAAAATTTCCGTTGCTTGTTACCGGCAGTTTGCTGGCCATGCAACCTCTAGCCACCCAGTTCGCGGTGGCGGCAGAACAGTTTGACTGCACGGTATCCGCCGCAGGCTCCTGGGATTGCGCACCAAAAGCAACTGCTGCGCAGTTGCCCCCACGGCCGGTACACAGCACGACCAGTGTCAGCTCCAATGGCACCGTGACGGAATCCGAGACCACTGCCGGTGGCGAAGTCGTGCCCAAAACGACGCTGGTCACCGAGGCCAAAGGCCGCGGACTGCGCTCGCGTAGTGCTGACTACAGCCACCTCGATTGGGTTCCCCGCGCTCAACTGACGCCTGCACAACTGGCCGAAACCGGCCCGTACTGCTCTGGCGCCTACGTCGAGCCGATTCGTCCGGGCATGGATGACAAGACTCCGAAGAACGAGGCCCCGACCTTCATCGGTGCCAAGGCTTCGCGCTACGAGCAGGAAGAGCAGACTGCAACTCTGGCCGGTGACGTTGTCCTGCGTCAGGGCAGCATGCAGCTTCAGGCTCAGGAAGCGTCGCTGCATCAGGCTGAAAACCGTGGCGAGCTGAACGGCGATGTCCGTCTGCGCGACAACGGCGCCCTGATCGTAGGCGACCACGCGGAGGTGCAGCTCGATACCGGTGAAGCCCAGGTCGACAACGCCGAATACGTGCTGCACAAATCCAACGTGCGAGGCAACGCGCTGTACGCAAAACGTGCTGAAAACGCGATCATCCGCTTGAAGGACGGTACGTACACCACGTGCGAACCCAACAGCAACGCCTGGACGATCAAGGGCAACAACATCACCTTGAACCCGGCCACAGGTTTCGGTACGGCGACCAACGCCACGCTTCGGGTCAAAGACATCCCGATCCTGTACACGCCTTACATCTATTTCCCGATCGACGATCGTCGCCAGTCCGGCTTCCTGCCACCTAGCATCAGTGCCAGCAGCGACAGCGGCCTCTCGTTACTCACGCCTTACTACTTCAACCTGGCGCCCAACTACGACGCCACGTTGTACCCCACCTACATGGCCAAGCGCGGCTTGATGATGGAGGGTGAATTCCGCTACCTGACCAAGAGCAGTGAAGGCCAGTTCGGCGGCGGTTTCCTGAACGATGAAGAAGACGAGCGCAAGCTGCAGTCGGACTACACCGACAAGCGCTGGATGATTAATTGGCAGCATCAGGGCGGTCTGGATTCACGCTGGGCAACTCATGTCGATTACACCGACATCAGCGATCCGTACTATTTCCAGGATTTGAAAACCGACCAGGAAGGTCTGGCTACAAACGACTGGATCAATCAGCAAGCTGACTTGACCTACCGTGGCGACAGCTATGTGGCGCGGATGAATGTACAGCGCTACGAGCTGGCCAACGTAACAGATATCACGCCCTATGGTCGCCTGCCCCAACTGACAGTAAACGGCACGCTTCCTTATAACCCGGGCGGCATTAAATTCGATTACGAGGCGGAAGCTGTTCGCTTTGACCGCGACCTGCGAACAGGCGACTACACCAATCAGGATGGCATTGCTGCGCGACGCCTGGATACAAACGTTGCTGGCCTCGCCCGTGCAAACGGCGATCGCCTTAATATAGTTCCCTCCATGAGCCTGCCGTTGACCGCCTCATACGGCTTTGTGACTCCAAAGTTTAAATACGCCTACACCAAGTATGACCTTGATCTTGACGGCACAGGCAAGCAGCAGTTGGGTGGTGAATTCGACCGATCAGTTGACCGCAGCATCCCGATCTTCAGCGTTGACAGCGGCCTGTATTTCGACCGCGACACTCAGTGGTTCGGTAAAAACTATCGCCAGACACTGGAACCGCGCTTGTTCTACTTGTATGTCCCAGAGAAAGACCAGGATGACATCCCGGTCTTCGACTCGGGTGAAACCACGTTCAACTACGCTTCGCTGTTCCGCGACAACCGTTTCGTTGGCGCTGACCGTATCGGCGACGAAAACAAGTTGTCCCTGGGCATCACCAACCGTTGGATAGAGGAAAACGGCTTCGAGCGTCAACGCATCAGTGTAGGTCAGGCGTTGTACTTCGCTGATCGTAAGGTGCAGTTGCCAGGCATCAGCTTTGAAGAACGCGAGGACGCCCAGGCGAACGTTTCCCCCTACGCGCTGGAATACGAATTCCGCTTTAATCGGGACTGGCGTGCATCTTCCGATTTCAACTGGGACCCGGACAGCCGCAGCACTCGTTCCGGCAGTGCGATGCTTCACTATCAGCCTGAAGACAACCCGGGCAAGATCATCAATGCCGGCTACCGCTATCGCAACGATCAGGTCCGTTACGACCAAAATACCGGCAGATGGACTGTGGGCGGGGGTGACTATGTAGGTGCCGACGGCACTGTCATCAAGGACTACTACAAGATCCAGCAGCATGACTTCTCGGTCATCTGGCCAATCGTGCCTCAATGGAGTGCGATCAGCCGCTGGCAGTACGACTACAACCGTAACCGTACCCTCGAAGCCTTTGGTGGTTTTGAATACGACAACTGCTGCTGGAAGCTGCGCCTGATCAACCGTTACTGGGTTGACTACGACGAGTTCAGCCAGGAAGCGCCTGAGAACGAAAAAGGCGACCGCGGCATTTTCCTACAAATTGTGTTGAAGGGACTTGGTGGCGTTGTTGGCCAGAAAGTAGAGAGCTTCCTCGACCAAGGCATCCAAGGTTATCGTGAACGTGAAGACCAAGCTTTCTGATTGTCTGCGCCCCCTGATGTTGGGCGCGTTACTCATCGGTTCTGTCGCGCACGCTGAAGTGCGTTCCATCGACAAGGTGGCGGCCATCGTCGACAACGACGTGGTCATGCAAAGCCAACTGGATCAACGTATCCGTGAGGTGCAGCAAACCATCGCCAAGCGTGGACAGGGCGTACCCCCGCCCAGCGCCCTGCAGTCTCAGGTGCTGGACCGGCTGATCCTGGAAAACCTTCAGCTGCAAATCGGCGAACGCTCCGGCATTCGCATTACAGACGAAGAGCTGAACCAGGCCATCGGCACCATTGCTCAGCGTAACCAGATGAGCGTTGAACAGTTCAAGGCCGCACTGACCCACGACGGCTTGTCGTATCAGAGCGCCCGTGAGCAGGTTCGCCGGGAAATGATCATCAGCCGGGTGCGTCAGCGCCGGGTTGCCGAGCGCATTCAGGTCTCGGACCAGGAAGTGAAAAACTTCCTGGCCTCCGATATGGCCAAGGCGCAGTTTTCCGAAGAGTTTCACCTGGCTAACATCCTGATTCCTACGCCTGACAGCGCATCGTCCGACCAGATTCAGGCAGCCGCTGCCAAAGCGAAAGATGTTTACGGCAAGCTGCAGCAAGGCGCCGATTTCGGTCAGCTCGCCATTGCCTCGTCTGCCAGCGAAAGCGCACTGGAAGGCGGCGACATGGGCTGGCGTAAAGCTGCCCAGTTGCCACCACCGTTCGGGGACATGCTCGGCACCATGCGCGCCGGAGAAGTCACGCCCCCTGCCCGTACGCCGGGTGGCTTCATCATACTCAAATTGCTGGAAAAACGCGGCGGCGAAGGCCAGACCCAGATGCGCGACGAAGTGCATGTGCGTCACATCCTGATCAAACCGAGTGAAATCCGCACTGAAGCTGAAACCAAACTGCTGGCGCAGAAGATCTACGACCGCATCAAGAATGGCGAAGACTTTGCCGAACTGGCCAAGAGTTTCTCGGAAGACCCGGGTTCGGCGCTTAACGGCGGCGACATGAATTGGGTCGATCCTAACTCGCTGGTGCCTGAATTCCGCGAAGTCATGGCAGAGACGCCACAGGGCGAGCTCTCCAAACCATTCAAGACGGCCTACGGCTGGCATGTGCTGGAAGTGCTCGGGCGTCGCGCTACCGACAGCACCAATCAGGCTCGCGAGCAACAGGCTTTGAGCGTGCTGCGTAACCGTAAGTACGATGAAGAGCTGCAAACCTGGTTGCGTCAGATCCGTGACGAAGCCTACGTCGAAATCAAAGTCCCTGGCGCTGACCAGGCTGCGCAGTGAAACCCAAGCGTTTCGCACTGACACCCGGCGAGCCGGCCGGCATTGGTCCTGACCTTTGCCTGTTGCTCGCAGCGCACGCCCAGCCCCACCCCCTGATTGCCATTACCAGCCGCGACTTGCTCTCTGAGCGAGCCGCGCAACTGGGCGTGGCCGTCTCGTTGCTGCCGGTCACCCCGGACGCCTGGCCTGATCTGCCCGCTGCGGCCGGCAGCCTGTATGTCTGGGACACCCCGCTCTCTGCCCCGGTGGTCACTGGCCAGCTGGATAAAGCCAATGGCGCATTCGTCCTGCAAACCCTGACCCGCGCAGGTCAAGGCTGCATGAACGGAGACTTTGCCGGCATGATTACCGCCCCGGTCCACAAGGGCGTGATCAATGAAAGCGGCATCGCGTTTTCGGGCCACACAGAGTTTCTCGCCGAGCTGACGAACACCGCTCAGGTCGTGATGATGTTGGCGACCGGCGACCTGCGCGTGGCATTGGTCACCACGCACCTGCCGCTGCGCGATGTCGCTGACGCCATCACTCCCGATC
The DNA here is from genome assembly GCF_040202885.1 of Xanthomonas sp. WHRI 1810A. Classification (NCBI taxonomy): domain Bacteria; kingdom Pseudomonadati; phylum Pseudomonadota; class Gammaproteobacteria; order Lysobacterales; family Lysobacteraceae; genus Xanthomonas; species Xanthomonas sp. WHRI 1810A. The sequence continues at coordinate 245,421 of NZ_JBEGED010000007.1, read as the reverse complement.
GCCTTGAACGGGTCATCCGCATCCTGCACGACGACCTGGTCAACAAGTTTGGCATCGCACAGCCGCGTGTTCTGGTCTGCGGCCTGAATCCGCACGCCGGCGAAAGCGGCCACCTGGGCCGCGAAGAAATCGACATCATCGAACCCACATTGGAGCGCCTGCGCAGCGAGGGCCTGGATTTACGTGGCCCGCTGCCTGCCGACACTCTGTTCACCCCCAAATATCTGGAGCACTGCGATGCGGTGCTGGCGATGTACCACGACCAGGGCCTGCCCGTACTCAAGTACAAAGGGTTCGGCGCGGCGGTCAACGTGACCCTTGGCTTGCCAATCATCCGCACCTCAGTCGATCACGGCACCGCGCTGGATCTGGCAGGCAGCGGCAAGATCGACACCGGCAGCCTGAAAGTCGCCCTGGAAACCGCCTATCAGATGGCCGAGACGCATTAATGAGCGAGCAATTTCAACACAAGGCGCGCAAGCGCTTTGGGCAAAACTTCCTGCACGACGCGGGCGTGATCGACAAGATCCTGCGCGCAATCCGTGCCAAGCCTGAGGACCGCCTGCTGGAAATCGGCCCGGGCCAGGGCGCATTGACAGAGGGCCTGCTAAGTAGCACTGCGCAGCTGGATGTTGTGGAACTCGACAAGGACCTGATCCCGATCCTGATGCACCAGTTCGGCAACCTGCCCAACTTCAATCTGCACCAGGGCGACGCCCTGAAGTTCGACTTCACCAGCTTGAATGCCGCACCAGGCACCCTGCGCGTGGTCGGCAACCTCCCGTATAACATCTCGACGCCGCTGATTTTTCATCTTCTGCAAAACAGTGGCTTGATCCGAGACATGCACTTCATGCTGCAGAAAGAAGTGGTGCAACGTCTTGCGGCTACGCCCGGTGGCGGAGATTACGGCCGTCTGTCGATCATGGTTCAGTACCACTGCCGCGTGGAGCATTTGTTCAACGTGGGTCCAGGGGCATTCAATCCGCCCCCGAAAGTCGACTCTGCCATCGTTCGGCTGGTGCCTCATGAGACCCTGCCTTACCCGGCCAAAGACCATCGGGTGCTGGAGCGCGTCGTGCGCGAGGCCTTCAATCAGCGTCGTAAAACCCTGCGCAATACGCTCAAAGCCCTGCTGACCAGTGAGGACATTGCCGACGCTGGAGTGGATGGTGGATTACGTCCGGAGCAACTGGACCTTGCGGCCTTTGTAAGACTGGCCGACAAACTAAGCGACAAGCCAGCTGTCGAGTAAAGGGTCAGGACATGTTCTGCGCAGGACGCATTAGTCGTTTAGCCGCGACATGTCCTAGACTGGTTTGCACCGGGCTTTTTCCGGCTTTTTCCGCTTTCGCTTTTAAGGCCTCTTTGCATGTCCGATCCCCGTTACCAGATCGACGTCAGCGTCGTCACTCGTTTTCTATCAGAACAGTCGCAGCCTGAGCAGAATCGCTTCGCCTTCGCCTACACCGTTACCGTTCACAACACCGGCGAATTGCCCGCCAAGCTGCTGTCCCGACACTGGGTCATTACCGACGGTGATGGCAATGTCGAGGAAGTGCGTGGGGACGGCGTCGTCGGTCAGCAACCGCTGATTCAAGCGGGCCAAAGCCACACGTACAGCAGCGGCACCGTCATGACTACCAAGGTCGGCAACATGCAGGGCGCTTACCAAATGCTCGCAGACGACGGTAAGCGCTTCGACGCCATCATTGCGCCTTTCCGGCTGGCGGTGCCGGGGTCCCTGCACTGATGGCGGTGTATGCCGTCGGTGATCTGCAAGGTTGCCTCGAGCCCCTGAAATGTCTGCTTGCCCATGTGAAGTTCGAACCGGGCAAAGACCAGCTGTGGCTGGTCGGCGATCTGGTCAATCGAGGTCCGCAGTCGCTGGAAACCTTGCGTTTCATCTACGCGATGCGCGACTCGGTCGTGTGCGTACTGGGCAACCACGACCTGCACCTGCTCGCGGCAGGCCGCAACATCGAGCGCCTGAAAAAGGGCGATACGCTGCGGGAAATTCTTGAAGCCCCGGATGCAGACACACTGTTGCAGTGGCTGCGTCAGCAGAAGCTCATGCACTACGATCCGGAGCGCGACATCGCGATGGTGCACGCAGGCATTCCACCACAATGGACGCTGAAAAAAGCGCTGCGCTGTGCTCAGGAAGTGGAAGAAGCGCTGCGTGACGACAACCGGCTTGAGCCTTTCCTCGACGGCATGTACGGCAATGAGCCTGCGAAGTGGGACAAGGATCTAAACGGGGTCACCCGTTTACGGGTCATCACCAACTACTTCACTCGCATGCGTTTCTGTACCAGCGACGGCAAGCTCGACTTCAAAGCCAAAGAAGGCATCGACGCCGCCCCCCCGGGCTACGCGCCCTGGTTCCGCTATAAAGAACGGAAAACCAAAGGCCTGAATATCATTTTTGGTCACTGGGCAGCGCTTGAAGGTCGTTGCGATGAACCGGGCATTTACGCACTGGACACCGGTTGCGTCTGGGGCACCGCCTTATCGATGCTGAACGTCGACACCCTTCAGATGCACCGTTGCGAGTGTGACGACGGGGGCTATGCCGAACCGGGCAAAGTTCGCCAATTGAGCGCGGATGAACAAAACGCGATCAGGCATTAGAATTCACTTTTTCAGGTCTCGACCACCCGGGATCTGCGCGGCCAAGGAGCCTACGCCATGACCGACTTCAAACGAATTGCGCCCGAACAAGCCCAAGCCTTGCGTGAACAGGGCGCCGTGCTGGTTGACGTGCGTGATCAACAGACATTCGCCAGTAACCACATTCCAGACTCCCAACACCTGGACAATCACTCCATCGCAGACTTCATTCGCAACGCCGACCTGGATAAACCCCTCGTCGTAGTGTGCTACCACGGTAATTCCAGCCAGAGCGCTGCGGCTTACCTCGTGGGCCAGGGATTCTCGGACGTCTACAGTCTGGACGGTGGTTTTGAACTGTGGAAAAACACGTTCCCGGCACAAACCGCACAAGGCTGACGGAAAAAATATTTTTCTCCCCGCGATCCCGCGTCCTACGCGGGCTCGCACATCCAACTGACGAACGGCTGCCGTTCGATTGCAAGCATTCCTTCTTTCTCTCTCCGATTCCGAACTATCCTAAGACGCAGGCCATCCGAATCAGGGGAGAGCCGGTACACCGGCGCGCGGGTCATCGGTAGTTACTTTTATGGTGTTCTGGGGGGTAAATAGCCACTGAGTGATCGGTCGCTAGCCAGCATCAACTGACGATCCGCCGCCGGCTCCACGTATCGAGCGAGGTGACGTCATGAGTATTTTTAGCCACTTCCAACAACGCTTTGAATCGACACGCCAGGAAGAGCTCTCGCTACAGGAGTACCTCGAGCTCTGCAAACAGGACCGCAGTGCTTACGCGTCGGCAGCAGAACGTCTTCTGCTGGCCATCGGTGAGCCTGAGTTGTTCGACACTTCGACCAACTCGAGGCTATCAAGAATCTTCTCCAACAAGGTCATTCGGCGCTATCCCGCGTTCGAAGAATTCCACGGCATGGAAGACTGCATCGAGCAAATCGTCTCGTACTTCCGCCACGCCGCTCAGGGCCTCGAAGAGAAGAAACAGATCCTTTACCTGCTCGGCCCGGTAGGCGGTGGTAAATCGTCCCTGGCTGAAAAACTCAAATCGCTGGTCGAAAAAATACCTTTCTACGCCATCAAGGGTTCCCCGGTTTTCGAATCGCCCTTGGGCCTGTTCAAACCCACTGAAGACGGGACGATCCTCGAAGAGGACTACGGCATCCCGCGCCGGTACCTGAACACCATCATGTCGCCTTGGGCGACCAAACGACTGGCTGAATTCGGCGGCGACATCAGCCAGTTCAAGGTGGTGAAGCTGTATCCCTCGATTCTCAACCAGATCGCTGTGGCCAAAACCGAGCCAGGGGATGAGAACAACCAGGACATCTCCGCGCTGGTGGGTAAGGTCGACATCCGCAAACTGGAAGAGTACCCACAGAACGACGCTGACGCTTACAGCTACTCGGGCGCGCTGTGCCGGGCCAACCAGGGCCTGATGGAATTCGTTGAGATGTTCAAGGCACCCATCAAGGTGCTGCACCCGTTGCTGACCGCCACACAGGAAGGCAACTACAACAGTACCGAAGGTCTGGGCGCTATCCCGTTCACCGGTATCTTGCTGGCCCACTCCAACGAATCGGAATGGCACAGCTTCCGCAACAACAAGAACAACGAAGCCTTCATCGACCGTATCTACATCGTGAAGGTGCCGTACTGCTTGCGCGTCAGCGACGAAATCAAAATCTACGACAAGCTGCTGTTCAACAGTTCGCTGTCCAAAGCCCATTGCGCGCCGGATACGTTGAAAATGCTCGCGCAGTTCACGGTGCTGTCGCGGCTCAAAGAGCCGGAAAACTCCAACATCTATTCCAAGATGCGGGTTTACGACGGTGAAAATCTGAAGGATACCGACCCCAAGGCCAAGTCGATTCAGGAATACCGCGACAGCGCGGGCGTCGATGAAGGCATGAACGGTCTGTCCACGCGCTTCGCCTTCAAGATCCTGTCCAAAGTCTTCAACTTCGATCCGCACGAAATCGCCGCCAACCCCGTGCATCTGCTCTACGTGCTGGAGCAGCAGATTGAGCAGGAGCAATTCCAGGCGGAAACCCGTGAACGCTATCTGCGCTTCATCAAAGAGTATCTGGCGCCGCGCTATATCGAGTTCATCGGCAAGGAAATCCAGACGGCGTACCTGGAGTCCTACAGCGAGTACGGCCAGAACATCTTCGACCGTTACGTGCTCTACGCGGACTTCTGGATTCAGGATCAGGAATACCGCGATCCTGAAACCGGGGAAATTCTGAACCGCGTAGCGCTGAACGAAGAACTGGAAAAAATCGAGAAACCGGCCGGTATCAGTAATCCCAAGGATTTCCGTAACGAGATCGTCAACTTCGTGCTGCGCGCCCGCGCCAACAATAACGGCAAGAACCCGACCTGGCTCAGCTACGAGAAGCTGCGGGTAGTGATCGAGAAGAAAATGTTCTCGAACACCGAAGACCTGCTGCCGGTCATCAGTTTCAATGCCAAAGCCAGCAAGGATGATCAGCAAAAGCACAACGACTTCGTCACCCGGATGGTTGAGCGGGGTTACACCGATAAACAGGTACGGCTGCTCTCCGAGTGGTACCTGCGTGTTCGGAAGTCGCAGTAATGCAGCGGTAAGCAATAAGCTTCAAGCGGCAAGCTGGACTGGTCAGCTTTTCGAGTTCGACCGGCTTCAGCTTGAGGCTTGCTGCTGTTTTCTACTTGCAGCTGCCCGGAGGGCTCCAGATGGGCTATGTGATCGACCGACGCCTCAATGGCAAAAACAAGAGCACGGTAAATCGGCAGCGCTTCTTGCGTCGGTACCGTGATCACATCAAAAAAGCAGTGGAAGAAGCCGTTAGCCGCCGTTCCATCACCGATATGGAACACGGCGAACAAATCAGCATCCCCGGACGTGACATCGACGAACCGGTGCTTCATCACGGTCGGGGCGGTAAGCAGACCGTCGTTCATCCCGGCAATAAAGAATTCACTTCCGGCGAACACATTGCCAGGCCTCAGGGTGGTGCCGGCGGCAAAGGGCCAGGCAAGGCCAGCAACTCCGGCGAAGGCATGGATGAGTTTTCCTTCCAGATCACTCAGGAAGAATTCCTTGAGTTCATGTTCGAAGACCTTGAGCTGCCCAATCTGGTGAAGCGCAATCTCGCGGGCACCGACACCTTCAAAACCGTGCGCGCCGGCATCAGCAACGAGGGCAACCCGTCCCGCATCAACATCATCCGGACGTTGCGTTCGGCCCATGCCAGACGCATTGCCCTGTCAGGGAGCAGTCGCGCCAAACTGCGGGAAATCACCGCCGAACTGGAGCGTATGCGCCGCGAAGAGCCTGACAACTTCGGCGACATTCAGGAATTGGAAGTGGAGTCCGATCGGCTCAAGGCACGCATTCGTCGGGTGCCTTTTCTGGACACCTTCGACCTCAAATACAACCTGCTGGTCAAGCAACCGAATCCCAGCTCCAAGGCGGTGATGTTTTGCCTGATGGACGTATCGGGCTCAATGACCCAAGCCACCAAAGACATCGCCAAACGGTTCTTCATCCTGTTGTATCTGTTCCTCAAGCGCAATTACGACAAGATTGAAGTGGTGTTCATCCGCCATCACACCAGCGCTCGCGAAGTGGACGAGGAAGAATTCTTCTACTCCCGTGAAACCGGCGGCACCATTGTTTCCAGCGCTCTGAAACTGATGCAGGAAATCATGGCTGAGCGCTATCCCACCAACGAGTGGAATATCTATGCCGCGCAGGCCTCCGACGGCGACAACTGGAACGATGATTCGCCGATCTGCCGCGACATCCTCATCAAACAGATCATGCCGTTCGTGCAGTACTACACTTACGTCGAAATCACGCCGCGTGAGCATCAGGCTTTATGGTTTGAATACGAGCGCATTGGCGAAGCCTTCGCCGATACGTTTGCCCAGCAGCAGCTGGTCTCTGCCGGTGATATCTATCCGGTATTCCGTGAACTCTTCCAGCGCAGGTTAGTGTCATGACCGGTAGAGAGCAGAAACGCCAACCCCTCTCCACGGGTTCAGAGTGGACATTCGAACTGATCCAGGCCTACGACCGGGAAATCAGCCGCATTGCCGAGCGCTATGCGCTGGACACTTACCCCAACCAGATCGAGGTCATTACCGCCGAGCAAATGATGGACGCCTACGCGTCGGTCGGCATGCCGCTGGGCTACCACCATTGGTCCTACGGCAAACACTTCCTCAGCACCGAAAAATCCTACTCTCGTGGGCAGATGGGTCTTGCGTACGAGATCGTCATTAACTCTGATCCGTGCATCGCGTATCTGATGGAAGAAAACACCATCTGCATGCAGGCCTTGGTTGTGGCTCACGCCTGCTACGGCCACAACAGCTTCTTCAAGGGCAACTATCTGTTCCGCACCTGGACCGATGCCAGTTCGATCATCGACTACCTGGTGTTTGCCAAGCAGTTCATCATGCAGTGCGAAGAACGCCACGGCATCGATGCCGTCGAGGACTTGCTCGACTCCTGCCACGCGCTGATGAACTACGGCGTCGACCGCTACAAGCGTCCTTATCCTATCTCGGCCGAGGAAGAGCGCCGACGGATGAAGGACCGAGAAGAGCACCTGCAAAAACAGATCAACGACCTGTGGCGCACGATTCCCAAAGGCGCCGACAAAAACAGCAAGGAAGACAACGCCCGTTTTCCAACCGAACCCCAGGAGAACATTCTTTATTTCATCGAGAAACACGCGCCATTGCTGGAGCCGTGGCAGCGTGAGGTCGTAAGAATCGTGCGCAAGATCGCGCAGTACTTTTACCCTCAGCGTCAGACTCAGGTGATGAACGAAGGCTGGGCAACGTTCTGGCACTACACGCTGATGAATGACCTGTATGACGAAGGCCTGGTGACCGATGGCTTCATGATGGAGTTTCTGCAGTCCCACACCAGCGTGGTCTTCCAACCGGGCTTTGACAGTCCCTATTACAGCGGCATCAACCCCTACACCTTGGGTTTCGCCATGTATCAAGACATCCGGCGGATGTGTGAAAACCCCACCGATGAAGACCGTCGGTGGTTCCCTGACATTGCCGGGACCGATTGGCTGACCGCGGTGAAGTTCGCCATGAGCAGCTTCAAGGATGAGAGTTTCATCTTGCAGTACCTGTCACCCAAGGTGATTCGCGACCTGAAATTGTTCAGCATCATGGATGACGATCAGAAGGATGACCTGCTCGTTCCGGCGATCCACGATGAACCGGGCTACAAGATCATCCGAGAAACCCTGGCGGCTCAGTACAACCTGGGCAATCGTGAACCCAACGTGCAGATCTATAGCATTGATCGACGAGGTGATCGCTCGCTGACATTGCGTCACCAGCAACATGATCGCAAACCGCTCGGAGACTCCACCGACGAGGTGCTTAAGCACCTGCATCGCCTGTGGGGCTTCGACATCCACTTGGAATCCTTACAGGGAGATCAAATCATGAAGACTCTTCATGTGCCTCCCCGAAGCGAGCACGCCGAAAGTGAGTACCCCAGGCTCGATCTGGCGGTCGTACATCTTTAACCAGTGACATCGTTGTTTTAACCTCCGCGAGCGTGACGTTAGGTTTATCCTGTCGCGCTCACGGAGGTTTTTTCATGCAATTTTATAAAGTCGGCGGCGCTGTTCGCGACCGCCTGCTCGGCAAGCCCGTCGTGGACATAGACTGGGTCGTAGTCGGTGCCACCACCGATGAAATGCTGGTTAAGGGCTACCGCCCGGTCGGCACGGACTTCCCGGTGTTTCTGCATCCGCTGACAGGTGAGGAATACGCGCTGGCCCGCACCGAGCGAAAAAGCGGCCACGGTTACGGTGGGTTTGTGTTCCACGCGGACCCGGACGTGACGCTGGAACAAGATTTGCTTCGTCGTGACCTGACGATCAATGCAATTGCCGAAGACAAAGACGGCCTGTTGACCGACCCATATCATGGCCAGCAGGATCTCAAAGCGCGGATTTTGCGGCATGTTTCTCCCGCTTTCGCCGAAGATCCACTTCGAGTACTACGAGTCGCCCGGTTCGCGGCGCGGTACGCTCCGGATGGGTTCACCATCGCTCCGGAAACCCTGGCGTTGATGAGGCAACTGAGTGAATCGGGCGAACTGCTGGCGTTGACGCCAGAGCGCAGCTGGAAAGAAATATCCCGCGCGTTGATGGAAAGCCAGCCCCAGGTCTTTATTCGCGTCCTCCGCGATAGCGGCGCTTTGAAAGTGTTGCTGCCGGAGATCGACGCCCTCTTTGGCGTCCCGCAACCGGAAGTTCATCACCCCGAAATCGATACCGGCCTGCACGTGTTAAGCGTACTGGAGCAGTCAGCTGCGCATCGCCAACCGCTAAGTGTTCGCTGGGCCTGCCTGCTGCACGATTTGGGCAAGGGCCTGACACGGCCAGACGATTGGCCGCAGCATATTGCCCATGAACACACCGGCCTGAAGCTGATCAAGGCGGTTAATGCTCGCTTCAAAGTGCCGAGGGACTGTCAGGAATTGGCGCTGCTGGTGGGTCAGTACCACACCCATGGGCATCGAGCGCTGGAACTTAAGCCGTCCACCTTGCTCGACTTGCTGCAGACGTTTGACGTCTACCGCAGGCCGCAGCGCTTCGAGGAGTTCGTCGTGGCCTGCGAGATGGATGCCCGCGGCCGCAAAGGGCTTGAGAATCGGAGCTACCCGCAGGCTGAGTATCTGAGAGGTGCCGCCGCGACAGCCCGGGAAGTGCAGGTCCAGCCATTGCTGGAGCAGGGTTTTACAGGGCAGGCGCTGGGCGAAGCGCTCAAGCGCGAACGACTGGACGCGCTGAAGGTTTACAAGGCCGCGTACAACAGCTGATCACCTGTTGGAGCAAGGCTTGCCCGCGAAGGGTTCAAATTCGCCGTTTCTTTCGTGCCCTGCCGAGCGCCATTCGCGGGCAAGCCTCGCTCCAACTAGATTTGTTTCGCCGCCAGCCGCAGCGCCTCAGGCGTCAGCGGCTCCCCGCGCCACTCGAATGCCACCGGCCACAACTTCTGATCGATATCAGCCTCAGCCCACAGCTGGCTGAAGGGTATTCCTACACCCGGATGCACCTGTTCCGGTGCAATCAGCGACAGCGGCCACAGCACGAAAGCGTTTTTCAGTATCTCGGCACGGGGCAGCACCAGCCCATCGAAATTACCGGACAGTTCGCCATACAACAGCACATCGATATCCAGGGGCAGCCCCTTGCGGCCCGGCGCATAACGCCCATTGTCGGCTTCGATGATTTTCAGGCGCCGGTCCAGCTCCATCAAGGGCACATCGGTCAGCGCAGAGACCACCAAATTAATGAACGGTCCACTTTTGATCCCGACGGGATGGCTCTCGAAAACCGGGGAGCACGTCAGGTCTGTTAGAAACCCGTTCAACGCATCAAGTCCGGCGCACAGGTGCTTCTCGCGCTCAACATTGCTGCCCAGGCCCAGAAATATTCGTGTCAGCGACATCCGCGCTCGATCTCCACACCCACGCCCTTGGCCGCAGGAACGGCGCCAGGCTTGGTGAGTTTGAGGTGCAGCCAGGGAATGTTGAAGTCGCTCATCAACACTTCAGCCAAGCGCTCGGCGAAGGTTTCGACCAGCTGGAATTGAGAGACATCGGCGAATGCCTGGATACGGCTCGATACGCTGGCGTAGTCGAGCGCCTTGCTCAAGTCGTCATTCGCTGCGGCCTGCCGGTTGTCCCAGGCGAAGCTCAGGTCCAGGCGCAGGCACTGACGGATGTTGCGCTCCCAGTCGTAGGCGCCAATGACCGTATCGACTTCCAGTCCCTCGATAAACACTCTGTCCAACCCAATCTCTCCGCTGCACGACAAGGGCGCGATGCGCCGTTAGAATCAGGGCTTCGTTGCCCGGAATGGTTAGCATGTTTTGGTTACTGGCGCTTCTTGCCTACCTGCTTGGTTCGCTGTCCTTCGCCATCCTGCTGAGCCGCCTCACGGGCAGCCCGGACCCGCGCGAGGAAGGCTCCGGCAATGCAGGCGCCACCAACATGCTGCGCCTGGCCGGCAAGAAGCTCGCCATCCTTACGCTCATTGGCGATCTATGCAAAGGACTGATGCCGGTCCTGATCGCCGCGTGGATCGAGCTTGATCCCAAACAACAAGGCTGGATCGGGCTGTGCGCCGTGGTGGGACATTTGTTTCCGCTGTACTTTCGCTTCCGCGGCGGCAAAGGCGTGGCGACGGCCGCGGGCGTTCTGCTGGGACTGTATCCGCCGGCCGCCCTGCTCGCTTTGGCCGCCTGGCTGCTGACGTTTTACCTGACCCGGACCAGCTCACTCGCCGCACTGATTGCCACCCCACTGACCTTGCCGCTGCTGGCGTGGCAAGAACCCCACGCGCTGGTCCCGATGACGCTGCTGACGCTGCTGATTGTCTGGCGCCATCGACGCAATCTGCGAGACCTGTTTGCGGGTCGTGAACGGCATTTCTGAATTCTGCCATCCTACGCGCTCGACGCCCTCACAGCCCTGGCAACTGCTCCATTGGCCAGCGCGCCTGAACACTGATGCTCAGCGTTTCCCTTTGACCGGCCTGCAAACGCTGGCAGCCAGCAAAAGCAATCATCGCGCCGTTGTCGGTACAGAATTCCGGCCGTGCGTAATACACATTGCCACCCAATCCATCGAGCATCTGCTCAAGTGACTGACGCAGCGCTTTGTTAGCGCTGACGCCACCGGCAATCACCAGTCGTTTGAGGCCCGTCTGCTTCAAAGCGCGTTTACACTTGATCGTCAAAGTGTCCACTACCGCCTGCTGGAAGGCCAGCGAGATGTCGCAACGGGTTTGCTCGCCGTCGTCTCCAGCCACCTGGCACTGCTGCCAGGTGAGGAGCGCTGAGGTTTTCAGCCCACTGAAGCTGAAATCCAGACCTGGGCGATCGGTCATGGGGCGCGGGAACAGGAATCGACCGGCGACGCCGTTCAACGCCATTCGCGAGATTTCCGGGCCGCCCGGATAGTGCATCCCCATCATCTTTGCGGTTTTGTCGAACGCCTCGCCTGCGGCATCATCCAGCGTCTCACCCAGCAGTTCGTATTGACCGATGCCATCGACCCGAACCAGTTGCGTATGACCGCCTGACACCAACAAAGCGACGAACGGAAAATCGGGTGGACTCTGCTCCAGCATCGGCGCCAGGAGGTGGCCTTCCATGTGATGCACGCCCAGCGCGGGGATATCCCAGGCGAAGGCCAGTGCCTGTGCACAGGAGGCGCCGACCAACAAGGCGCCGACGAGGCCAGGCCCTGCGGTGTAGGCGATACCGTCGATCTCGGTCACCGCGCAATCGGCCTCTGCCAGCACCTGCCGGATCAACGGCAGCATGCGTTTGACGTGATCGCGCGAGGCCAGCTCGGGCACTACGCCGCCAAAGACCCGGTGCTGGTCGATCTGGCTGAAAAGCGCGTCAGCCAGAAGCCCGCGTTCACTGTCGTAAAGCGCTACACCGGTTTCATCGCAGGAAGTTTCCAATCCCAGTACTAACATGGGGTACGCCTTGTTGGGGCTAGATTCGAAGGCGCGCATAATAGTCGCCGCCCATGCCCCCTACCAGCGGTTTTCGATCAGAGGCTTTGCATTCCTCGCGATGAGGGGTTAACATCCGCAACCCTTAAAAACCGACGTACTTAGTGCAGTGTTTGCACCGAGCGTTGACCCCGGTAATGAATGAAGGTAGCTCTGGATGCCAGCCGTCAAAGTAAAAGAGAACGAACCCTTCGACGTAGCTCTGCGTCGTTTCAAGCGCTCCTGCGAAAAAGCCGGTGTTCTGGCTGAAGTTCGTAGCCGCGAATTTTACGAGAAGCCGACTTCTGAGCGTAAGCGTAAAGCAGCAGCTGCTGTTAAGCGTCACGCCAAGAAAGTTCAGCGCGAACAGCGCCGCGCCGTTCGTCTGTACTAATACAGACGTTTGTCGCAAGCTTCTGCCTTGCCCGGCCTCAAAGCCGGGCTGTCGGCAGTTGCAGCTTTAGCCTCATCGCACCATCTGACCGAGGCTGTCAACGCCGCACATGCGACTGAGACAAAATCCGTCAAGCCCGTCTAGCCTGGTTCAGGCCGCGTTGACCACGTCTACACTGCCCAAGCAACCGTCGTTACGCTTTGGATTCGCCACGACTTCTCTGGCGAGGCGCCTGATGATGAGAACGCCATGGCCGGACTGATCCCTCAAGGTTTTATTGACGATTTACTAAACCGCACCGACATCGTCGATGTGGTCAGTTCACGCGTTCAATTAAAAAAAACCGGCAAGAACTTCAGCGCGTGCTGTCCGTTCCATAAAGAAAAAACCCCATCGTTCAGCGTCAGCCCTGACAAGCAGTTCTACTATTGCTTTGGCTGTGGCGCAGGCGGCAATGCGCTTGGCTTCATCATGGATCACGACAATCTGGATTTCCCCCAGGCCGTCGAAGATCTCGCCAAAGCTGCCGGCATGGAGGTCCCACGGGAACAAAGCGTAAAGGGCCAAAAGCCTAGGCAACCCACTGATTCACCGCTCTATCCCTTACTGACAGCCGCCGCCGATTTTTACCGCGCGGCGCTGAAAAGCCATCCAACGCGCAGGTCGGCGGTGGATTACCTGAAAGGCCGCGGCCTCTCGGGCGAAATTGCCCGCGACTTCGGCCTCGGCTTTGCCCCGCCCGGCTGGGACAATCTGTACAAGCACTTGAGCAGCGACACGCTTCAGCAGAAAGCGATGATCGATGCCGGCTTGCTGATTGAAAACGCCGAGACCGGTAAGCGCTATGACCGGTTTCGAGATCGCGTGATGTTCCCTATCCGCGACAGCCGAGGCCGGGTGATCGCGTTCGGCGGTCGGGTTTTGGGCGATGACAAGCCAAAATACCTGAACTCTCCCGAAACTCCGGTGTTTCATAAGGGACAGGAGTTGTATGGGTTGTACGAGGCCAGAAAGTACAACCGCAGTCTCGACGAGATCATTGTCGTCGAGGGCTATATGGACGTCATTGCCCTGGCCCAACAAGGTTTACGCAACGCGGTGGCAACGCTGGGCACTGCCACCAGCGAAGATCATTTGAAGAAGCTCTTTCGAGTCGTACCGAACGTGTTGTTCTGTTTCGACGGCGACCAGGCAGGTCGCAATGCCGCGTGGCGCGCATTGGAAGCAGCCCTTTCAAGTCTTCAGGATGGCCGCCGTGCTCGATTCCTGTTTTTGCCGGAAGGCGAAGACCCGGACACCCTGGTGCGTTCCGAGGGCACCGATGCGTTCAAGGCAAGAATCGCCCAGCACGCTCAGCCGCTGGCCGATTATTTCTTCGAGCAGCTCACGAAGGAGGCTGACCCGCGATCGCTGGAGGGTAAGGCTCACATGGCCACATTGGCCGCGCCGCTGATCGAGAAGGTTCCGGGAGCCAATCTGCGCGCACTGATGCGTCAGCGATTGACTGAGATCACCGGGCTGAACACTGCGGCAATGAACCAATTGGCACAACAGGCGCCTCAGGAAGCACAGCCCGATTACGATCCGGGGATCGACTACGATGCCATCCCCGACTATGGCGACTACCAGACACATCAGGCTTTCGACGTACAGACAGAATGGCCGCCGAACAAGCCTGGTGGACAGCAAAAGAAATGGGAAAAGAAGCCGTGGGATGGCAAAAAGTGGGACAAGAACGGCAAACGGCCAGACTTCGAGCCACGCGGGCCGCGTACACCGGCTACGGTTGAACCGCCCACGCTGACCGCACTCAGAACCTTGCTGCATCACCCCGAGCTGTCGGGCAAGGTTGAGGATGCCAGCCACTTCGCCGCCGAAGACAACGTTTATTCGCAGTTACTGGTGGCGTTGCTGGAAGCATTACAGAAAAACCCGAAGCTGCGGTCGCTGCAATTGATCGCAAGGTGGCACGGGACCGATCAAGGACGATTATTGCGACAACTGGCGGAAAAGGAATGGCTTATATCGGCCGATAACCTTGAACAACAGTTTTTCGACACTATAACTAGCTTGTCCGCCCGCCAACGCGAGCGAAGCCTGGATCAATTGATTAGGAAGGAACGGCAGACCGGGTTGTCCGCTGAGGAAAAAGTTCAGCTACTCAATCTGTTAAATCGCAAAGTTCCTGCACAAACCCCGACCTCAACTGGCGCGTGAGGTCCTAGCTCGAGTATAATCCTCGGCTTGTTTTTTGCCCGCCAAGACCTTCAGTGGATAGGGTGTTATGTCCGGAAAAGCGCAACAGCAGTCTCGCCTCAAAGAGTTGATCAGCCGTGGTCGTGAGCAGGGTTACCTGACTTACGCGGAGGTCAACGACCACCTGCCGGAGGATATTTCAGATCCGGAACAGGTGGAAGACATCATCCGCATGATTAACGACATGGGGATCAACGTATTCGAGAGTGCCCCGGATGCGGACGCCCTTTTGTTGGCCGAAGCTGATACCGACGAGGCAGCCGCTGAAGAAGCCGCTGCTGCGTTGGCAGCAGTCGAAACCGACATTGGACGCACAACCGACCCGGTGCGCATGTATATGCGTGAAATGGGCACGGTTGAGCTTCTGACACGTGAAGGCGAAATTGAAATCGCCAAACGTATCGAAGAAGGCATCCGTGAAGTGATGGGCGCAATTGCGCACTTCCCTGGCACCGTCGACCACATTCTCTCTGAATACACTCGCGTAACCACCGAAGGTGGACGCCTGTCTGATGTTCTCAGCGGCTACATTGATCCGGACGACGGCATTGCGCCGCCGGCCGAAGTACCGCCTCCGGTAGATCCCAAGGCCGAAAAGGTCGAAGGCGCCGAAGACGAGGAAGATGACTCCACCACCGATGACGAGGAAGAGACCGAAAGCGGTCCCGATCCGGTTCTCGCGGCCCAGCGCTTTGGTGCTGTAGCCGATCAGATGGCGATTGCCGTCAAGGCCCTCAAGAAACACGGTCGTGGCAGCAAGCAGGCCTCTGCTGAACTCTTGGCCCTGGCCGAGCTGTTCATGCCTATCAAACTGGTTCCCAAGCAGTTTGAAGGTCTGGTTGAGCGTGTTCGCAGTGCCCTCGAGCGCCTTCGTGCTCAAGAGCGTGCGATCATGCAACTGTGCGTGCGTGACGCTCGTATGCCGCGTGCCGACTTCCTGCGCCAGTTCCCGGGCAATGAAGTAGACCAGAGCTGGACCGACGCGCTGGCCAAAGGCAAAGGCAAATACGCCGAAGCCATCGGTCGTCTGCAGGTCGATATTCAGCGCTGCCAGCAGAAGCTGACGACCCTGCAAGACGAAACCGGTCTGACGATCGCCGAGATCAAGGACATCAACCGTCGGATGTCGATCGGTGAGGCCAAGGCCCGCCGCGCGAAGAAAGAAATGGTTGAAGCTAACCTGCGTCTGGTTATCTCCATCGCGAAGAAGTACACCAACCGTGGCTTGCAATTCCTTGATCTGATCCAGGAAGGCAACATCGGCTTGATGAAAGCGGTAGACAAGTTTGAATACCGTCGCGGTTACAAGTTCTCGACTTATGCCACCTGGTGGATCCGTCAAGCGATCACTCGCTCGATTGCCGACCAGGCCCGTACCATTCGTATTCCGGTACACATGATCGAGACAATCAACAAGCTCAACCGTATTTCCCGGCAGATGCTGCAGGAAATGGGTCGCGAACCGACCCCGGAAGAGCTGGGCGAACGCATGGAAATGCCTGAGGACAAGATCCGCAAGGTATTGAAGATCGCTAAAGAGCCGATCTCCATGGAAACCCCGATTGGCGACGACGAAGATTCGCATTTGGGAGACTTCATCGAAGACTCCACCATGCAGTCGCCCATCGATGTCGCCACGGTTGAAAGCCTGAAAGAAGCAACGCGCGAAGTGCTCTCCGGACTGACGGCCCGTGAAGCCAAAGTCCTGCGCATGCGCTTTGGTATCGACATGAATACCGACCACACACTGGAAGAGGTCGGTAAGCAATTTGATGTAACGCGTGAGCGTATTCGTCAGATCGAAGCCAAGGCTCTACGCAAGCTGCGCCACCCAACGAGAAGCGAACACTTGCGTTCCTTCCTCGACGAGTAAGCTTCACCTTGATCACAAAACCCCCGGCTTTGCTGGGGGTTTTGCGTTTTAAAGAATAAATATTCGGCACAGCGCCACTATGCATTAGCCCGGCTACACTCGAACCCATCATAGCGCTGAACGTTGGGGCTGCCATGTATCGGATGCCGGCAGTAGTTTTCTTATGCTTGATGGGGTCGACGGCTGTCGACGCGCGCGTTCTTCCCGAAGGGGAAACACACGAGCCTGGTGTTCATGAAGAACAAATTTACCGCACGGAAGCTACCTCACCCGCTCTTGAGCTTAGGACTGCCCCGCATCAGGAACGATTGGCCACATCGGACCGCCCCGAGCAGCAAGCCCGCGCCCCGTACGTGGCAGAGCCGACCGAACAAGAACGCTGGCAAACCTATCAGTCGCTGAATAACGCCAGGTTCTGGCGCAATTTCATGGTGTACGGGCTGCCGGGGCTGCTGCTGATCTGCACGGTGCTGATTGTGGTAGTGCGCATCAACCGGCGCCTGAGCTCGGAAATTTCCCGGCGGATCGCGCTGGAACGGCAACTGCGCAGCAGCGAATACCACTACCGCGGCATGATCGAGAGCCTGTCGGCCATTGCATGGGAAGCGAACGTCGACGACTACTCCTACAACTATGTCTCCCCGCACGCCGAAAACCTGCTGGGGTATCCGCTTGAACAATGGCTCCAGACCGGTTTCTGGCACAGCATTGTTCACCCCGCTGATTTGGAAAGGGCTCAAGCCTTCTGCTATCAGGAGTCTGCTCTCGGCCACGACCATAGCCTCGATTACCGAGTCATCAGCGCGGACGGCAGAGTGTTGTGGGTACGAGACATCGTCAGCTTGATCGGCTACGGCCGCGAACCGATCATGCGCGGCCTGATGATCGACATCAGCGAGACCAAGCAGATTGAAGAAGCTCTTCGGCTCTCTGAGGGCAAATTCGCTTCGGTATTCGCCCAGTGCCCCGACATTCTGGTGATCGCCCGGTTATCCGACGGCTGCTTCCTGGAAGCCAACCGCGCGTTCGTCGAGCAGATTGGCCTGAGTTCAGCGGAGGTCCTCGGCAAAACGCCTTCGGATCTCAATATCTGGGGCATTCCGGACATTGGCCCCAGCCTGCTTCAGCGCCTGCAAAAAGGCAGCATCCGTAACCTCGAGATGCCGTTCCGGCGTCAAGACGGGCGTCTGTTCACCGGCCTGCTGTCTGCCGAACCGTTTGATCTGGATTCCACACCCGCCGTGGTGGTCGTCGTGCGTGACATCACGCCACTCAAGGAAGCCCAGCAGCAACTCCAGCTTTCGGAAGAGAAGTTTGCCAAGGCCTTCCACTCATCCCCAGATGGCCTGATGATCTCGCGACAAAGCGACGGCATGCTGGTAGAGGTCAACGACGGTTTTAGCCGCATCACCGGCTACCAAAGCTCCATGTCACTGGATCACACCACGCTGGACCTAGGCATCTGGGTTGATCTCAATGAACGCCTGCTTCTGCTGGAGCAACTGAACCGCGATGGCTTCGTGCGTGATTTCACAAGTCATATCCGGCGTAGGGATGGGCAAATCCGGTTGTGCGAAATTTCGTCGCGACCGCTGCCCATTGGCGGTGAGGACTGCATGCTGACCATCGCCCGGGACATCACCGAACGCCATCAGATGCAGGAGAAACTGCAGCTGGCCGCGACAGTGTTCGAGAGCACGGCCGAAGGTGTATTGATCACCGACACTCGCCAGCGCATCAACGCCGTGAACCGCGCATTCAGCGAAATCACCGGCTACAGCGAGCACGAAGCCATCGGCGAAACCCCGCGCCTTCTGGCGTCTGGACAGCACGACAGCGCATTTTACGCGGCCATGTGGTACCAACTGACCGCCGAAGGCCACTGGCAGGGTGAGATCAGCAACCGTCGCAAAAACGGCGAAGTCTATCCAAGTTGGCTGACCATCAGCGCAGTGCGAAACCGCGACAAATTCATCACCCACTTCGTCGCGGTGTTTGCGGACATCTCCAGTCTCAAGCAGGCCCAGGCGCGCCTCGACTATCAGGCCCACCACGACCCACTGACCGGCCTGCCCAACCGCACGCTGTTCGAAACCCGCCTGCAAGCCGCCCTTCTACACAGCCAGCATGGCGACAGCCTCGGCGCCGTGCTGTTTCTGGACCTGGACCGCTTCAAGCACATCAACGACAGCCTCGGCCATCCCGTGGGCGACTTGCTGCTCAAAGGCATTGCTCACCGACTGAAGGAAAACCTGCGGGACATCGACACCGTTGCGCGGCTGGGGGGCGACGAGTTCATCATCCTGCTGCCGGGCCTGCAAAACGCGGGGGACGCCGAAGCCATCGCGACCAAACTGCTCAACAGCTTCAGCGCACCGTTCCAGGCGGGGGAGCACGAGTTTTTTATCAGTTCCAGCATTGGCACCGCGCTGTTCCCCACCGATGGCCTCGATGTGGCGACGGTGATCAAAAACGCCGACGCCGCCATGTACCGCTCAAAAGCCAAGGGCCGCAATCGGGTCGAGAGCTATACGCGCGACCTGACGGCCCAGGCGAGCGAACGAATTGCGCTGGAGCACGAATTACGCAGGGCCATCGAGCGCAACGAGTTCTCCCTGTCCTACCAGCCCAAACTCAGCCTGTTGACGCAGCGACTGGTCGGCGCCGAGGCCCTTATCCGCTGGCATCACCCCACCTTTGGCGACGTGCCGCCGGAGCGCTTCATTACCCTGGCTGAAGAAAACGGGATGATCCTGCAGATCGGCGAATGGGTCCTGGAAAACGCCTGTCGGCAGCTGTCCGAATGGAATCTGAACTATGACGTCTTCGGGTCTCTGTCGGTAAACCTGGCGGGCGCCCAACTGCGACAACCCAATCTGGTCAACCGCATCGAACAGCTGTTGACCGAGTACCGGTTGCAACCGGGCTGCCTGCAACTGGAGATCACTGAAAACTTCATCATGAGCCAGACCGAAGAGGCGCTGACCGTACTGCACAAGCTGAAAAAGCTGGGCGTTCAGCTGGCGATCGATGACTTCGGGACCGGCTATTCGTCCCTCAGCTACCTGAAGAAGCTGCCGCTGGACATCCTCAAGATCGACCAGTCCTTCGTACGCGGCCTGCCCGACGATCCACACGACGCCGCCATCGTCCGCGCCATCATCGCCCTGGGCCGCAGCATGCAACTCACCGTCATCGCCGAAGGTGTGGAGAGCCTTGAGCAACAGCAATTCCTGGCCGACGAAGGCTGTGAACAGATACAGGGCTACCTCGTCAGCCTTCCCCTGCAACCGGAAGAATTCTGCGCGACGTTTCTTCGCCTGACGGTTTCAGACTTTTCGGATAGCACAGCACGCAAACCGTCGTTATAATCCGCCGCCTACTGAGGGCCTATAGCTCAGTTGGTTAGAGCAGGGGACTCATAATCCCTTGGTCCACGGTTCGAGTCCGTGTGGGCCCACCATCTTCAAAGCCGCGCATTGCGCGGCTTTTGCGTTTTTTGGGGTAGACAAGAAGTCGCGTCAGGCGGGCTCGTTGCCGCGGTGTTGAAAACATCAGGATATTTAAAAAAAGGAAGCAAGGACGATGACAGTTCTGGAAGCGATAAAAAAAGCAAAAAAAATGAAATGGTCGGGCTTGGCAATAGCACTGCTCGGACTCATTCAATTGGCAATGTTCGGCGTACTGTTCCTGTACGACATGGGCGGACAGCTGGCGGCAAGCGGTCTCGCGATGCTGGGGGGCAAGCTTCAATACCTTTGTCTGATCGCATATGAAAACACTGCTTTCTTGAAGCCGCTATGGGCCGTTACACCACGCATAGACATTTACCACCCATTCACTGTCGATTCTTTGATGCTGCTCGGAGTCTTCGTGGTCATTGCGACCGGCTTATACATCCGCGGGTGTGGCATTCAGCTTTCGAACGATGTAGCCGCGATCAGGAAAAGGGCAAGGGACGAGCTATGGTTGCGCTCAATGCTGCCATCGGATGAAGCCACTACGGTCATAAATCAGCCGGCGAGTGTGACAGTGCTGACGTTGCAGATGCCTCCCGGCGAAGTAAAAAGCTGGTGGGAGCGCCCTATCGGTCTGTTGTTGATGGGTTTGGCGATAACCTACCTTGGCGCGCTCCTCACCAGACTCGCAGGGCTGACATAATTCCTGCACCTCGGTGTTCGGTGTAGCGGGACAATCAACGCGAAATGCATCATTTATTGGTCCATGAAGATTTATTTCTTTCTTTGATGGTCTCTTACCCCATGAAAACCTCCCGCACTATTCCGCTCTATCCCTGGCTGCGCCGGCTGCTGCGCCCGTTGCTCGATCCTTATCGCCGCTATCAGCATGCGCGCTACATTCATGCGGGGCGGATTGTGGTGGGGTTGTTGGCGACGATTCTGTTGACGTCGGGGATTCACTTGCCCCACGGCGAGTGGGCGTCGGTCACGATGCTGATCGTGATCGGCGGGTTGCAGCACCACGGCAACATCGGCAAGAAGTCGGTTGAGCGGGCATACGGGACGCTGATCGGCGCGGCCTTGGGGCTGGCGGTGGTGACGCAGCAGACGTACCTGGGCATGCCGTTGTTGACCTATCTGTTGATGTCGCTGATATGCGGGTTCTTCGCCTATCACGCAATCGGCAAGGGCGGTTACACGGCGCTGTTGTCGGCAATCACGCTGTTCATCGTTGCGGGCCACGGCGACAACCCGGTGACTGACGGGCTGTGGCGTACGGTGGATATTCTGATCGGGATCGCGCTGGCCCTGGCCTTTTCATTCGCGCTGCCGTTGTATGCGGTTTATTCGTGGCGGTACAACCTGGCGAGCGGTCTGCGCGGGTGCGCGAAGGTCTACGACCGCATCAACAGCGGCCAATCGATCACCGCGGACGAGCACGTCAAGCTGATGGCAAAGCTCAACGGGACGATGCTGCAACTGCGCTCGTTGCTGCCGTCGGTGTCCAAGGAAATCAAGGTGCCTATCGTTGAGCTGGAGGCGATCCAAGGCCATTTCCGGATGTGCCTGAGCACATTGGAGATCTTGTCCAACATCCGCCCCGCCGACATGAGCCAGGCGTTGCTGACCGTTGAGCAGCGCCGCATTCGTCGTCAGTTGATCGGCATGGCGCGCGCCCTGCAGAACGGCGCGACGGACAGGCTTGAACGCAAAACCGAGCCGCTGGAAAACGGGCCGGACACGGAGATCGCCATCCCTGGCGACCTGATCGGCTATCGTTTGCTGACGCTGCAGCTGGGGAAAACCCTGGACAGCATGCAGCAGCGTCTGGCCAAGACTTCCCGCCGCTGGAAAATCTGAACGCGCTCGCCGCCGATCAATAGATCGACGGCACCACCATCTCGCGGGGCACCGGCGCCCGGAGGTAATCGGAGTTGTACTCGCGGGCGGGCAAATCGATTTGCACTGACTCGGTTTCGCCGCGGGGGATCTGTTCCAGCAGGTGGTGAATGCAATTGAGGCGGGCGCGCTTTTTGTCGTCAGCTTCCACGATCCACCACGGTGCGACGTCGGTGTGGGAGCGCGTCAGCATTTCCTCTTTGGCGCGTGTGTAGTCTTCCCAGCGACGGCGAGACTCAAGATCCATGGGTGACAGCTTCCACTGCTTGAGCGGGTCGTGGATGCGCATCAGGAAGCGGCGATACTGTTCGTCGTCAGTAATGGAGAACCAGTACTTGATGAGGATGATGCCCGAGCGCACGAGCATTTTTTCGAACTCGGGCACCGTGCGGAAGAACTCTTCGTACTCCTCGTTATTGCAGAAGCCCATCACTCGCTCGACCCCCGCGCGGTTGTACCAGCTGCGGTCGAACAGCACCATCTCGCCAGCCGCTGGGAGATGTGACACGTACCGCTGGAAATACCACTGGGTGCGTTCACGCTCGCTGGGCGCCGTCAGTGCAGCCACCCGAACGACACGTGGATTGAGCCGTTGGGTGATGCGCTTGATCGCACCGCCCTTCCCCGCTGCGTCGCGCCCTTCAAACAGCACGACAACCTTGAGCTTCTGGCTGACAACCCAGTCCTGCAACTTGACCAGCTCACCCTGTAGCCGCAGCAGTTCACGGAAATAGACGCGGCGGTCAATGCCCTTCGGCACCTCTTCCCCCATGTCGGACAGCAGCGCATCCAGGCGCGCATCGTCGTATTCCATCTCCAGCTCTTCGTCGAAGCTGTCGAGGATATCGGCGTGCATGTAGCGGGCGGTTTCGGATAAATCCAGATGCTGGCTATCGGTCATGGCTGGGCTCCGGGACGATTCAAGGGGCTGAACGCGGATTTAGACATGCCGGGAGTGACAGCAAGATGACAGAGGGGTTACAGCGCGGAAAAGTCCTACAGAACGAATGAACACAGCGCCATCCTGTAGGAGTGAATTCATTCACGAGAGACGGATGAGGGTGACGATCTCTGTCGTCTGACTCACCGCTTCGCGAATCAATTCGCGCCTACAGAGGCGTTAAGTTACTGCTTCACCGTCTCCTCCAGCGTAAAGCGACCCAGCGGGTTCTGGCTGAAGTTGGAGATGTTCTTGCGTGAAACGTTGATGTACGGGCTGTAGTAGAGGTCGATCCAGTTAACGTCCGCTTTCGCCATTTTCTGTAGGTCGACGTACATCTGCTCGCGCTTTTTCGGGTCCATTTCGACCCGGGCGGCAGCGACCAGGTCCTTGACCTTGTCGTTCTTATAGCGGGTCATGTAGTTCATGTTGGTGTCGTGGCCCAACACGAACGTCGTTTTCTGGTCCGGATCGAGAATGTCGTTGGTCCAGTACATCACTGAGATGTCGTAGTCACCGTCGATCAACATCTGCCAGCTCTGGCTCGGGTCAACTTTCTGCAGCGTCGTGGTGACGCCGACTTTGGACAGCTGCTGTTGGAGCATGACCGCAATCTGCTCGTCCACCTCGTTACCCGCGTTAACCACGTAGTTGAGTTTCAGGTCGGATGCGCCTGCGTCGGCGAGCATCTTCTTGGCTTTGACCGGGTCGTAAGGGCGCTGCAGGTTGTCGGCGTAATGGTAGAGCGCGCCCTTGGGGATGTAGGAATTAGCAATCGTGCCCAGTCCGAAGGTGGCGGTGTCGACGATGGATTTCTTGTCGATGGCCATGTCCAGCGCCTGACGCACTTCCGGCTTGGCCAGCGCGCCGTGGGAATGATTGAGCACGATATGGTCTTCCCGGGTGGACGGGTCCATATGGACGACGAGGTTGCTGTCTTTTTTCAGGGTCTCAACGCGAGAAAACGGCACGAAGATCGCCGAATCCAGCTCGCCCGCCTGGACCTTCAACATGCGGGTATTGTCGTCAGGAATCGAGATCCATTCCACGCCATCCAGGCTGACCTTGGGCGCTTCCCAGAAGTACGGGTTCTTTTCCAGAATCACTCGGTCGCCGCGTCGCCACTCCTTCACGCTGAACGCGCCGGAACCGACCGGCTTCTCGCCGTAGGCTTCGTCACCCAGGCTTTTCATGGCTTTCTCGGACAGGATCGACACGTTCGGCAGCGCCAGCTGCGAGAGAAACGGCGCCGATGGGGTCTTTAGCGTGATCACCAGCGTGTGCGGATCGCTGGCCACGGCCTTGTCGATGATCTTGTAGGAATCACTCCACAGCGAGCCTTTGTCGTCGCGGATGCGGAGCAAACTGAACACCGCGTCGCTGGCCGTCAGGTCGGAACCGTCCGAGAACTTTGCCGGACGCATCTTGAACGTATAGGTCAGGCCATCAGGGGAGATGACCCAGCTTTCCGACAGGCCGGGCATCAGTTTGGTGCCCTTGTCATCCACCCGGACCAGCACATCGTAGACGTTCGAGAACACCCAGTTGTCGACGTTCTGCGCAGTCTTGATCGGGTCGAAGGTGGTGCCGTCTTCACGCCGGCCAATGGTCAGCACGCCGGCCGCCTCCGCCACACCCGCGGCCAATGAACAAGCCGCCAGCATGGCGACGGTCAGCAACTTCTTGTGTCCGGTTTTCATGTTCAGGAACTCCTTGCCGGTGTAGCGGCGGATGGATGGTGTCTTACGGTCGAATCAGAAAACGGGCGCTTCCAGAACGCAGTCGTAACGCTGGCCGTTGAGATGCCGCGTCGGCGGCGCGTCGGTACGGCAGGTGGGCCGCGCGAACTGGCAGCGCGGGTGAAACGCGCAACCGTCGGGCAAATGCAGTGGGCTTGGCGGCTCGCCGGGCAAGGGGTCGCGGGGCAGAGGGCGATCCGGATCGATCTCGGGAATCGCCTGGATCAGGGCGGCGGTGTAAGGATGTCTGGGCGCTTGAAAGATGGATTCCACCGGACCTTCTTCGACGATCCTGCCCAAGTACATCACGGCCACTCGATCACACAGGCGGCGCACGATAGCGAGGTCGTGAGCGATGAACAGAATCGCCAGATTCATGCGCTCGCGAAGCTCCAGCAGCAAATTGATGATCTGCCCCTGAATCGACACATCCAGCGCGGCCACGCACTCGTCGGCGATGATCAGTCGCGGTTCGACCGCCAGCGCCCGGGCAATGCCGACACGCTGGCACTGGCCGCCACTCAAGGCGCCGGGTTTGCGTTCGGCGAATTCAGGCCGCAGGCCGACCATGTCCAGCAACTCGATCACCCGCGCCGGGATGTTTTCCGGCGAAACCTTGCGTTGCACCCGCAGCACTTCGGCCAGCGTCGCGCCGACCGTCATGCGCGGATTGAGCGACGAGAACGGGTCCTGGAACACCATGGCCGTCTCGCGGCGCAGACAATCGATATGAATCCCGCTGCCCTGCGCCACATCGATGCCGTCGAACACGATCTGCCCGGACGTGGTGTCGTTCAAGCGCAGGATCGCCCGACCCAGCGTGCTTTTCCCGCTGCCAGATTCGCCGACCAGCCCCAAGGTTTCCCCCGCCGAAAGACTCAGCGACACCCCGTTGACGGCCTGCACCCACTGTTTGTGCAACCCCAGAAACCCCGAGCCGGGCGCCGGGAAACGCACCACCAGGTCATTCACGTTGAGCAGTGTCTTCCCGCTCATGGCTGAACCTCCAGGCGCTCAAGCGCTGTCGGCGCCAGCGGGTAATGACAGGCCGCCGCGTGAGCAGGGCCCATGGGCCGCATGAGCGGCAGCACGTCGGCGCAGCCTTCACCGGCCTGATCGCAGCGCGCATGAAAACGACAGCCCTTGGGCACTGCGTCAAGCAATGGCGGCTGTCCGGCGATGGTGCGCAGCTTGCCGCCCCCCGCGCTGCTGGCAGGCTGACATTCGATCAAGCCGTGGGTGTAGGGATGGCGCGCCCGAGCCAGTACATCGCGCTTGCTGCCATGCTCACACAGGCGTCCCGCATACATGACTGCGATGGCGTCACAGGTCTGCGCCACCACGCCGAGATCGTGGGTGATCATGATCAGCGACAGGCCATGACGGTCACGCAACTCCAGCAGCAACCGAAGAATCTGCGCCTGCACCGTAACGTCCAGCGCCGTGGTGGGCTCGTCGGCAATCAGTACCTGCGGGCCGCAGCCCAGCGCGACGGCGATCATCGCGCGCTGGCGCATGCCACCGGAAAACTCGTGGGGATAGTTGTCGACGCGGGACGCCGGATCGGGAATCCCGACCTGGCGCAACACGTCAATCGCCTGCGCCCGCGCTTCTTTTTTCGACGAGCCCTGATGCAAGCGAAAGCCTTCGGCGATCTGATCGCCGATGCGCATCAGCGGGTCAAGGTGACTGCTCGGGTTCTGGAAAATCATGCCGATCCTGCGACCCCGCATGGCACGCATACCGGCAGCGTCGAGCTTGAGCAGATCAACATCATTGAGCAGCACCGAGCCGCCGCGCACGTGCAGATCAGGGGACGGCATCAAGCGCATCAGTGCGCGACAGGCCATGGTCTTGCCCGATCCGCTTTCGCCCACCAGCCCCAGGATCTCGCCCTGATGCAGATCGAAGGACAAGCCATCGACCAGCGTCACTTCGCGGCCCCCCGCATCCGCTACCACACTGAGCGCGTTGACTTGCAGCACCTTCGCGCTCATCGCCGCGCCCCCATGGTTTCGGCGACGCCATCGGCCAGCAGGCTGAAACCCATGGCCAGGGTGACGATGGCCAGGCCCGGAAAGGTGCAGATCCACCACGCAGTCGTCAGAAACGCCTGGCCCTCGGCGACCATGGTCCCCCACTCCGCCAGCGGCGGCTGCACGCCCAGCCCCAGATAACTCACCGCCGCCCCACTCAGCAGCACCAGCACGGCGTCGGACATCGAAAACACCACCGAACCGAACAACGCATTAGGCAGCAAATGCCGAAACAGAATGCGCCAATGGCCAAAGCCCAGACTCCTGGCCGCGAGCGCGAAATCGCTTTCCTTGAGCACGAGGATTTGCGAGCGAATCAGCCGCGCGTAAGACACCCAGCCCACCAGGGCCATGGCGATATAAAAACTGGTCAGCCCCGGGCCAAGAATCGCAATGATCGCCAGCATCAACACCAGAAACGGGAACGCCAGCACGATGTCGATCACACGCATGCACAGGTTGTCGAAACGGCCGCCGATGTAGCCTGACAACGCACCGATGCTGGTGCCGATGAAGAACGGGAAGATCACCCCAAGCACACAGATCTGCAAATCGACCCGCGCGCCCCAGATCACACGGGACAGGATGTCGCGGCCTACATGGTCGGTGCCGAACGGATGAGCGAGATGCGGCCCCATCAGACGCAGGTCGGTGTCTTGAAAGATCGGGTCGTACGGCGCCAGCCACGGCGCGAACACCGCCAGCACCAGCCAGGCGCCGAGAATCAGAACCCCCAGCAGCATCGCCATCCGACCGTTGCGCAGACGCAAACGCAGCTTCGAGCGCCAAGGCGTCACCACCGCCGGATGCACGGCGCTCACTGGATTTTCACCCGTGGATCAATGGCGACCGTCGCCACGTCGGCCAGAAAATTCACCACCACCGTCGCGCAGGCCAGCACCATGGCCACGCCCTGCACCACCATGTAATCGCGGCTGAAAATCCCTCGCACCAATAATTGGCCGATACCAGGAATCGCAAACAGGCTTTCGATGACGACGGTGCCGCTGATGAGCCAGCCGATGTTCACCGCCAGCAGATTGACCGACGGCACCAGTGAATTGGGCAGTACGTGACGGCGAAACAGCGCGCCTTCGGACAGGCCTCGGGCGCGGGCGGCCGTCACGTGATCGGCGTGCAGTTCCATCAGCATGCTGGCCCGCAGGTTGCGCACCAATACCGCCGACAACGCCAGTGCGATGGTCAGGCACGGCAGCACCATGTGGTGGATTTTATCCAGCCAGTCGTTGCCGTATCCCGACACTGGAAACCAGCCCAGCTGCACGCTGAACAACAGAATGAGCATGATCCCCAGCCAGAACGCCGGCATCCCCAGCCCTGTGGTAGTGAACAACCGGATCAGGTTATCCGCCCAACTGCCCTTGCGGCGCGCCGCGACGGTGGCCAGTGGTATCGCAATCAGCAACGCCAGCACCACGCTGCCCACCACCAGAAACAACGTCGGCTCGATGCGCGTGGCGATCAGCTTCAACACGTCGATCTTGTACAGCAGCGACTTGCCCATATCGCCTTGCACCAGGTTTTTCATGAAATAGAAATATTGCATCCACAACGGCTGATCGAGGCCGTACTGCGCGCGGATATTGGCCAGCGCATCGGGGGTGCTGCGAGCGCCGAGCAGCAGGCGCGCCGGGTCGCCCGGAATCGAGCGCACCAGCACGAAGGTCACCAGGCTGATGCCAAACAACACCGGCAACAGCTGCAGCGGACGCTGGAGAATGAAACGGTAGCGGTTCAGGTTCATCACGCGTCCCGATGCCGGTCGAGGAAATCCAGCAGCAACGGAAAGTAAGCGTCCGGTTCTTCGTAGAACGGCATGTGGCTGCTGTTGGGAAAGACGTGCAGCTCAGCGGCCTTCAGCGCGTTTTTCATGCGCAGCGCACAGGCCGGCGTCAGCTCATCATGCTGTCCGGTGGTGATCAGGACCGGCATGTCGAAGTCGCCCATTTCCGCCAGCCGATTCCAGTCCTTCAAGTTGCCTGTGTACAGAAACTCGTTCGGCCCCTGCATGGCCATATAGGGCGCGATGTTCCAGTCATTGAGCGAGCGCTGGACCGGCGCCGGCCATTCGTCCAACCGGCAGACGTGGCGGTAGTTGAGCAGTGTGATTGCGGCTTGATACGACGGGTGATCGAGACTGCCGCGCGCTTCATGACGCTGCATCATCGCCACGGTTTCGCTGCCCAACGCGGCGCGCAGGCGATCAAGCTCCTGGATCAGGTGCGGCATGTCGCCCACCGTGTTTTCCAGGATCAGGGTTTTGATCGAGTGAGGGTGATAGATAGCGTATTCGATACCGAGCCAGCCGCCCCATGAATGCCCGAGCAAGTGAACACGTCCCAGCTTCAGCGTCTGACGCACCGTTTCAACTTCACGCACATAGCGGCTGATGTCCCACAGTGCAGGGTCTGTGGGCCGCGCAGAGGCGCCGGTGCCGAGTTGGTCGAACGCGATGACGCGCAGTCCCTTGTCCTTGAGCCATGCGTGGGCGTCGCGCAAGTAATCGCACGGCAAACCCGGGCCGCCATTGAGGCAAAGCAGCACCTCATCGCCCGCGCCGAAACCGTAGGCCACTACGTCATGGCCGTCGACCTTGATCACATGACGCTCATCCGGCTCGATCTCACGCCACATCGCATCTCTCCTGATGGCCGTTGCCCACCGTTCAACCCTATCGGGCGGGCGCGGTGCGCACAGCTAGCAATTCTTATAGGTTTTGCGCAGACCGCCCTGAGCAACGCTGCAGGCCGTGGCATCCTCCTTGCTAGATTCAGGCCTACTATCGGTCCGCAGGTCTGGGGAGGTCATGGGATGCACGTCAGGTTGTCGGACTTCAGCGCGCGTTTGCAGTGTGCAACCACGCTGGACCAGCAAATGGACTGCACGCTGATGCTCGCGGCGGACCTGGGTTTCGACGCAGTGGTCTACGACTACAGCCCGGTGCCGGTGTCCCATGATGGTGCGTTGATCACCCCTTCACTGCTCAAGTTGCGCAATACGCCCGAAGACTGGCACGCACTGTGGTGCAGAAAAGGCTATTACCAGATCGACCCGGTTCAGCATCTGGCTGTGGCCAGCGTGTCGCCCTTCGTCTGGTCCTATCAGCCCAAAGCCGACACCGTGCTGCAAACCGTGATCAAGGATTGCCACACGCCGGTGGTGCGTTATCTGCACGATTCGCACATGACGTGCGGCGTGACGGTGCCGATCCACATGCCCAAGGGCGACTTCGCCACCTTGACCGGCCTGCGCTCGGGCAGCGCCGATGCCGCACTGGAGGACGCCCGTGAAACCCTTGCCGATTTCGGACTGATCGCACACGCACTGCAGGAAGTGGCTTACCCGCTGTTCGACAAGGACATGCGTTCATGCCCGTCGATCAAGCTCACTCGCCGTGAGCGCGAATGCCTGAGCTGGGCGGCGGAAGGGCTGACGGCAAGGGAAATTGCCGATCAGCTCTGTCGGTCCATTGCCACCGTGACCCTGCACCTGAACTCGGCGATGCAAAAGCTCGGGGCGAAGAATCGTGTTCAGGCCGTCGTGCGTGCCGTGCATTACCGCCTGCTCGACAGCTGATCGTCACACTGCCAAAACCTATCAATTCGCCTAGTTATGGGCGTGAGCACGTCAGGCTAAGGTGTCCCGAACACTTCAACAGGGACCGGCGAGATGGCAGACACAGCGATTGAAGAAGGTTACGCGCCCTTCGGCCAGCATCGGACCTGGTACCGGATCACGGGCGACCTGCATAACGGTTTGACGCCGTTGCTGGTTTTGCACGGCGGCCCCGGATGCACCCACGATTACGTCGACGCCTTCAAGGACATCGCGGACAGCGGACGCGCAGTCATTCATTACGACCAACTGGGTAACGGCCGCTCCACCCACTTGCCGCAGTGGCGCGCGGAATTCTGGACGGTGGATCTGTTTCGCGCCGAACTGGACAACTTGCTGGCCCATTTGGACATCACCCACGATTACGCACTGCTCGGGCAATCCTGGGGCGGCATGCTGGCGGCAGAACACGCGGTGCGTCGGCCAGCCGGATTGAAGGCGCTGGTGATTGCCAACTCCCCGGCCGACATGCACACGTGGGTCAGCGAAGCCAATCGGTTGCGGGAGCTGCTGCCTGACGACGTGCAAGCGACATTGCTGCGCCACGAGCAGGCAGGCACCCTGAAAGACCCGGAATACCTGGCGGCCTCCCGTCAGTTCTACGACCGGCACGTTTGCCGCCTCACGCCCTGGCCCGCCGAAGTGGCGCGCACCTTCGAGCAGATCGACGCCGATCCGACGGTCTATCACGCCATGAACGGCCCGACTGAATTCCATGTGATCGGAACGATGAAGGACTGGACCATCGTCGATCGTCTTTCCTTGATTCAAGCACCGACGTTGTTGATTTCCGGACGCCACGACGAGGCCACGCCGTTGGTGGTCAAGCCGTATGTGGACAATGTGCCGGGGATTCGGTGGACCCTTTTTGAAGCGTCCAGCCACATGCCCCACGTTGAGGAACGGGCGTTGTGCATGGAAGTGGTGGGTGGGTTTCTGGAGGAGGTGGTGGGACTTAGCACTCATCGCCTGTAATAACGCCATCGCGGGCAAGCGCGCTCCTACAGTCGAGTCAGTCGGATTGGATAAACCGCGCTCGTTCTTGTAGGAGCGCGCTTGCCCGCGAAAGAGTTTTCAGGCGGCGAAGATGGGCGGCCTTCACCACCTTTTTCGCGGAGGAGTCCGCCCCCTCGTGAGCGGCTGCAAATCAATCGGTCGCTGCTATCTCAACCGCAATCTGCTCAATCGCCCGAAACGGCGCCAACAACGGCTCATCCGAGTGCGACGACGTA
Source organism: Xanthomonas sp. WHRI 1810A (assembly GCF_040202885.1). Classification (NCBI taxonomy): domain Bacteria; kingdom Pseudomonadati; phylum Pseudomonadota; class Gammaproteobacteria; order Lysobacterales; family Lysobacteraceae; genus Xanthomonas; species Xanthomonas sp. WHRI 1810A. The sequence goes on along the minus strand of NZ_JBEGED010000007.1, from coordinate 213,785 downwards.
ATCAGCGTCCACTCCCGTTCGATGGGCGTCCAGTGCTGCTGCCGCGCGCGGCCGAGCTTGTCGGAATCGGCCAGGACGAAAACCTGCGCTGCGCGCTTGATGATGCATTCCTTCAGATAGGCCTGCTGATCGCTGGCCTCGCACAGCCCGAACTCCGCCACGACGCCGTCTGCCCCGAGAAACGCCTTGTCGACGCTCAAGCGGCTGAGCGTCAATTCGGCCAGCGGGCCCAGCGTGCTCATGCTCGACCCGCGCAAATCGCCACCGATGATCGTCAGACGAATGCCCGGTGCGTTGGCCAGTGTCATTACCGCCAGCAGATTATTGGTCACGACGTGCACGTCCTGCCGTGAACACAGGTGCAGCGCCAGCGCCGCGCAGGTGGTGCCGCCGTCCAGCAGCACCGTGTCGCCATCGCGCACATGAAAGGCCGCGGCTTTGGCGATGGCGTCCTTCTGGTCACGTTGCGCCGCTTTGCGTTCTTCCAGCGAGGCTTCGGGCTCATGCATCCCCACCAGCGCCGTGGCGCCGCCATGGGTCCGCACCAGATGCCGCTGTTTGGCGAGCATGGTCAGGTCGCGACGCACCGTGGCTTCCGACACGCCGAGGGCAGCGCTGAGCTGTTCGACGTTGGTATCGCGGGCGCGAACCAGTTCGAGAATGGCGCGGTGGCGGTCGATCGCTTTCATGGGGGGCCTCATCGGGGGAAGGCCTGCGATCTTACACGACCGCAAGCCAGTCACTCAGCCCTGTCGCCTCAACCCCGACGCGTCGCCAGTTCGGCGCCTTGGCGCAGGGCCTCCATCAGGCTGCGCTCGTCGGCGATGCCTTTGCCGGCGATGTCGAACGCGGTGCCGTGATCCACCGAGGTGCGAATCACTTCCAGCCCGACCGTGACGTTGACGCCCGCTTCCAGGCCCAGGACTTTCACCGGACCGTGGCCCTGGTCGTGGTACATCGCGACCACCAGATCGAAATCACCGCGCCCGGCACGGAAAAACAGCGTGTCCGCCGGCAACGGTCCGGTGATGTCCAGACCCTGCGCCTGAAGGATTTTCACCGCCGGGATGATCTTCTCTTCTTCTTCGCCATAACCGAACAGACCGTTTTCGCCCGCATGGGGGTTGATGCCGCACACGCCGATACGCGGCCTGGCGATCCCGGCCTTGATCAAGGTCGCGTTGCCGCGCTCGATGGTGCGCTGTACCAGGCCCGGCTCGATCTTGCGGATCGCCTCGATCAGGCCCATGTGCGTGGTGACGTGGATCACCCGCAGTTGCGGCGCCACCAGCATCATCGAGACTTCTTCGACGTGGGTGAGGTGCGCGAGCATTTCGGTGTGGCCAGGATACTTATGGCCCCCGGCGTGCAGCGCTTCCTTATTCAGCGGGGCGGTGCAGATCGCATCGATCTGCTTGGCTTCGGCCAGTTGCACGGCGCGGGCGATGTATTGATAAGCGGCGTTCCCGGCAACCGGTGACAGCTGACCGAACGGGAGATCGTCCGGGATCAAATCCAGATCGATGCAGTCGATGGTGCCTGGCTCGTACAACGCTTCGGACGCCTCCTTGATGCGGCGGATTTTCGCGGTGCCTTTGACGATGGCATTCGCCTGCTCCAGACGACGCGCATCGCCCACCACCAGTGGCCGGCACTGCTGGTAAACAATGTCGTGGGTGAGGCTTTTGACGATGACTTCCGGACCCACGCCAGCGGCGTCGCCCATGGTGATACCGATAATCGGGAGATACTCGCTCATGATTTTTTACCTTGTTGCGCAGGAAATGGAGGTGTGGAGCCGGCGGTAAACACCGCAGGCTCGGCGACATCGCTCAAATGGAGCCATGACGCGTAAAGCGCGTGATCGGTGCCGAATGCACCCGCCTTGGTGATGACTCCGGGGCGGTGACCTTCGCGTGTAGCGACCGGCCGGCCGAAGGCCACACCGGCTTCGATTTCACGCTGTAATTTGAGGCTGCCGATGCCCACGGCCGAGAGCATGGCCCTGGCGGTTTCTCCACCGGTGGCCACCAGACCGCCGACGTTGTCGAAGCTCGGGCGGACCAACGCGGCCAGCGCAGTGGACAACACGGCGCCTTCGGACGGATCGAAGCCTGCGTCGCGGCCGATGCGCAACAGCAGATCCTCTCCACGCTGCAGGTGTTCGCCTATGCGCGCTTCCCAGCTTGTCCATTCGGCATGCTTCGCACCGTCCCGCAGAACCGCCGGCGCCACGGTCAATTCGTGAATCCCGGCACGCTCCTTGAGCATCGTGCACTGGCGCTCGGAAACCCCGGACAGACTGCCCACCAGCACCAGGATCGGACCGCTTTTCTGATGGCTGAAGGACTCGCGTTTGACGGCTATGTCCTGCACGACGTTTTCGACAGCATTGGGCAGCGCGGCGATTTCACGGGCCAATCCCCCGGAACCGACCCAGAACAGCGGCTCGCTGATCTGCAGCGTGACCTGCGCCAGCGTGCGCAGGTCTTCGCGGGTTTCAGCATCGACGATCAGCGCCTGTGTCTTGCTCTTTGCGATCTCGGCAATGTGCTCCGCCAACGCAGAGGCATCGCCGCGCAGCGTGGTCAGCGGCAATTTGGCGGTGCGCAGGCCGGCCGTCTCTAACATCACGTCCAGGTCTGCGCACTGATCGGCGTTTTCCAGCTTCCAGGTATCGGTGCTTTCCAGTGGCAGGCCATTGACCAGCACGCGTCCGTGAAGCGTTGTCCGGCCGGTCGCGGGGAACGCCGGGGCGACAATCGCCAGCCCGGCGACCGCGTGCAGTCCGGCGACTTCAGACGCCCAATTGCCGCGCAGGGTGGAGTCGATTTTCTTGTACAGCCGCTGCCCTGGTTGCAACAGCGTCTGATACGCGATGACCGTGCGTTCGGCAGCATCGCCGGGCGACAGGCGTCGGGTGTCGGTGTCGAGGGCAACCACCTGCGCGTCACCTGTCTCGTGAGCCGGATCAAGCGTGACCACGGTGCGCAGTCCCGCGCTGGCGAACGCAATCGCGCAGTCGGCCGCACCGGACAGGTCGTCAGCAAGAATCAGCAATGTCATCTGACCACCTCCCTCTCGGCGACGACCGTCGGTTCGCTTGCGCCATGACGCTCTTTGTAGCGCTTGGCGACCATCGACGTAAGAATCGGCGACAGCACGGCGGTGACGACGACACACGCGGCCACCAGCAGCGTCGCGGTGCTCGCCGCCTCCGCATAAATCGGATTGGCCGCGGCAACCAGCGCCGGCACCGCCGCCGCGTTCCCTGCCGTGTTGGCCGCAGCGACGCCCGCCACCCCGGTTCCGCCGGAGAGACGATCCGCGAAATACAACGGAATACCGGTGATCACCACCACGGCGACGCCCAGGCCGATGCCCAAGAGACCCGCCTGCCAGACCTTGTTCAGGTCAAGGCTCGCGCCCAGCGCCAGGGCGAAGAACGGAATCATCACCGGCACGGCCTTGGCGAGGAAGTCGCGCATTTCCCGGTCCAGGTTACCCAGCAGCATGCCCAACAGCAGCGGCAGGATCGCGCCCACCAGCGTCGGCCACGGGAATGCCGCCAGTCCCGCCACACCCAGCGTGACCATGGTCAGAAACGGACCTGATTCCAGCGACATCACCGAGTACGCGCCGACGTCTTCCGAGCGCCCATATTGCCCCATCAGCGCCATGTACAAGCCACCGTTGGTGTCGTTCATGGCAGCGACCACGGCCAGGGTCGAGATCCCGGCAAAGATGCCCGAGCTGATGGGCTGCTCTCCCAGGTAATGGCCCATGACCACGCCGATCAAAATAGCAGTGCCGATTTTGGTGGCAAACAGCACGCCGCCTTTCTTGAGCAGGTAAGGCGTGGCCTTGACGTCGATGCTCGCGCCCATGCAGACGTAGAACACCGCAAGGATCGGGAGCGACCCGGTAAACAGCGCGTTGGTAAACGAGCCGAAGAATTTGGGCATGTCGGGCAGGAAGGTTGCGACCAGCGAACCGATAAGCAGGGGCACGATCATCATGCCGCCCGGTACGCGTTCGATACTGCGCTTGATAGGGATTTGGGCCACGCGAGTCTCCTTATTTTTATGTGTCGGTGTCGCTGCTCGTTATCAGGCTTGAGCGAAGTGATCACGGTTATGATCGTTTTGGTCAAAGCAGCTTATGCCAATCCTTTAAAACGCGCAAACCAATCATTTATTTGATCGATTCGCGCAGATTCGCAGGGACAGGTCTGCATCCGGCTCCCCTGAGATAACATCGGCACCCAGCCGAAGGAGATTTGCCCTTGTCCGACACCCGCCGTCCTGCACTCGATGACATCGACCGCCAACTGATCTCTGCCCTGCAGACCAATGCGCGGGAACCCGTGGCAATGCTCGCCCGGCAACTGGGCATCGCGCGCACTACGGTGACTTCCCGGCTGGCACGTCTGGAAAAAGCCAAAATCATCACGGGGTACGGCGTGCGCTTGAGCCAGCGTATGGTGGACGGCGGGTTGCAGGCCTATGTCGGCATCACCGTGCAACCGCGATCCGGCAAGGAGGTGCTGCGTCGACTAGGGCTGCTGCACCAGGTTCAGCAGCTGTGCGCGGTCAGCGGCGAGTTCGATTACGTGGCATGGCTGCGCACCGATTCGCCCGAGCAACTGGATCAGTTGCTGGATTTGATCGGCAGCGTGGACGGGGTAGAAAAGACCACCACCTCGATCATCCTGAGCAGCAAGATTGATCGGGGGCAGCCGGTTTAACGCTTCGAACCCCATTGTTCACATCGCGAGCAAGCTGCCTCCCACCCGAATCGGCGCAAGGACATACTTCGTCATCGGCAAAACCGTGGGAGGGAGCTTGCTCGCGATTGAAGTGTGTCAGGCAATGTTTTCAAGAAGGACTGGACGCCATCGCGGGCAGGCGCGCTCCTACAACGAATGTGATGCCTGAAATCGTCATATCGCCCAATATCTCTACAAAACGACGACACTCTGCGTCTTATTAACGTCTCAACTGTTATCTAGACTTGTCTGCTTCGCGCATTCAGTCGAACAAGGTCAGTCATGAAGAACAATCGCCATCCCGCCGACGGAAAAAAACCGGTCACCATCTTCGGGCCGGACTTCCCCTTCGCCTTCGATGACTGGATCGAACACCCGGCCGGCCTGGGCAGCATTCCTGCTGAGAACCACGGCGCGGAAGTGGCCATTGTCGGGGCGGGAATCGCGGGCCTGGTTGCCGCGTACGAACTGATGAAGCTGGGTCTCAAACCCGTCGTCTACGAAGCCTCGAAAATGGGCGGTCGTCTGCGCTCGCAACAGTTCGAAGGGGCCGAAGGCATCATCGCCGAGCTGGGCGGCATGCGCTTTCCGGTGTCCTCCACCGCGTTCTATCACTACGTCGACAAGCTCGGCCTGGAATCCAAGCCCTTCCCCAACCCGCTGACCGCCGCGTCCGGCAGCACGGTCATCGACCTGGAAGGCACCACCCACTACGCACAAAAGCTGTCGGATTTGCCCGCGCTGTTTCAGGAAGTGGCTGACGCCTGGGCCGATGCGCTGGAAGCGGGCTCGCAGTTCGCGGAGATCCAACAAGCCATCCGCGACCGTGATGTCCCACGCCTCAAGCAGCTGTGGAATACCCTGGTGCCGTTGTGGGACGACCGCACGTTTTATGACTTTGTCGCCACGTCCGAGGCGTTCGCCAAGCTCTCGTTCTATCACCGCGAAGTGTTCGGCCAAGTGGGCTTCGGCACCGGTGGCTGGGACTCCGACTTCCCCAATTCAATGCTCGAAATTTTCCGCGTGGTCATGACCAACTGCGACGATCACCAACACCTGATCGTGGGCGGCGTCGAGCAGGTGCCGCTGGGCATCTGGCGTCATGCCCCTGAACGGTGTGCTCACTGGCCGGAAGGCACCACGCTGTCTTCGCTACACCACGGCGCCCCGCGCACCGGCGTAAAACGCATTGCCCGCGCCGCCGACGGCAGCTTCGCCGTCACTGATAATTGGGGTGACACGCGGCACTACGCAGCGGTCCTGACCACGTGCCAGAGCTGGCTGCTGACCACGCAGATCGAGTGCGAAGAAACGCTGTTCTCGCAGAAAATGTGGATGGCGCTGGACCGCACGCGCTATATGCAGTCATCAAAGACCTTCGTCATGGTCGACCGGCCATTCTGGAAAGACAAAGACCCGGACACCGGTCGCGACCTGATGAGCATGACCCTCACCGACCGCCTGACCCGTGGCACGTACCTGTTCGACAACGGCACGTATTCCAACGGCGACGAGAAGCCAGGCGTGATTTGCCTGTCGTATTCGTGGATGAGCGACGCCCTGAAAATGCTGCCGCAACCCATCGAAAAGCGCGTGAAGCTGGCACTGGATGCGCTGAAGAAGATTTACCCGAAAGTCGACATCGCGGCGCGGATCATTGGCGACCCGATCACCGTTTCATGGGAAGCCGACCCTCACTTTCTCGGTGCCTTCAAAGGCGCGTTGCCCGGCCACTATCGCTACAACCAACGGATGTACGCGCACTTCATGCAAAAGGATATGCCTGACGACCAGCGCGGCATTTTCATCGCCGGGGACGACGTATCATGGACGCCGGCCTGGGTCGAAGGCGCGGTGCAAACGTCGCTGAATGCGGTCTGGGGCATCATGACCCACTTCGGCGGCAAGACCCACGCCGAGAACCCGGGCCCGGGTGATGTGTTCGACGAGATCGGGCCCATCGCACTGCCGGAATGAAACGACAGAAATTGCTGAGGAATCCCACGATGCGCGTTGCTATGTACCAGTGCCCGCCCTTGCCGCTGGATGTCACCGGCAACCTCCAGCGCCTGAAGGCACAGGCGCTGGAAGCCGCTGCTCGGGGCTGCGACCTGCTGGTCTGCCCGGAGATGTTCCTGACCGGCTACAACATTGGCGCGCAGGCCGTGCAGTCACTCGCGCAGATGAGCGACGGCCCGGCAGCCATAGAGATTGCCGCGATTGCCCAGGCGTCTGGGGTCGCTATCCTTTACGGCTACCCCGAACGCAGTCTCGAGGCGCAGATCTACAATGCTGTGCAACTGATTGATGCTCACGGCAGACGCCTGTGCAATTACCGTAAGACGCATCTGTTTGGCGATCTGGACAAGTCGATGTTCGCCGTGGCCGATGACGACTTCCCCATCGTCGAGTTCATGGGCTGGAAACTGGGTTTTCTGATTTGCTACGACGTGGAGTTTCCCGAGAACACCCGAAGACTGGCGCTGGCGGGGGCGGAGCTGATTCTGGTCCCCACTGCCAACATGACGCCGTATGAGTTCGTGGCTGAAATCACCGTCCGGGCCCGTGCCTTTGAAAATCAGTGCTACCTGGCGTACGTCAATTACTGCGGCAGTGAGGGCGAGATTCAATACTGCGGGCTGAGCAGCCTTTGCGCGCCTGATGGCAAACAGATTGCCCTGGCAGGCCATGAGGAGGCGCTGGCGGTGGCGACGCTGGATCGACAGGTGATGGACGATTCCCGGGCGATTAACACGTATTTCAATGACCGGCGGCCGGGGTTTTATGCGGAGCTGAGCAAACATCTGTAGGAGCGAATTTATTCGCGAAGCGGCACCCCGCTCGCAAATCCGCTTCGACCAACAGGACCTTTTCGCCAACAAGTTGGCTCCTACAGGGGGGGCGCGCCAACCACAGTGTAATCCGCTAGCATGACCCCTCACTTTCCCGAGCCCATCCGGAAAACCGTCATGCCTGCCCCTGCCTCACTCACCACCTACACCCTGATCCTGCCCAACGGTCTGCAGGTCGTGCTGTGCCATGCGCCGCGCTTGAAGCGGTGTGCCGCAGCATTGCGGGTGGCGGCCGGCAGTCATGACGTGCCTCAGGCGTGGCCGGGGCTGGCGCACTTTCTGGAGCATTTGTTCTTCCTTGGCACCGAGCGATTCCCCGCCGCGCAAAACCTGATGGCCTTCGTCCAGCGTCATGGCGGGCAGGTCAACGCCAGCACCCGCGAGCGCACCACTGACTTCTTCTTCGAGCTGCCGCCGCCTGTTTTCGCCGATGGCCTTGAGCGGTTGTGCGAGATGCTGGCTCACCCGCGCATGGCGGTGGACGATCAACTGCGGGAGCGCGAAGTGCTGCATGCGGAGTTCATCGCCTGGTCCCGGGATGAAGCGGCCCGCGACCAGATGAAGCGGCTGGCCCCGATTTCCATGGACCATCCATTGCGTTGGTTTCATGCCGGCAATCGCTACAGCTTGCTGGTGCCTCGTGCGAGTTTTCAGCAGGCGCTGAAGGACTTTTACCAGCGGTTTTATCAGGCCGGTCAAATGACCCTGAGCATCGCCGGGCCGCAGGCGCTGGCAGAACTGACGAGGCTGGCCGAGCGCTTTGGCGGGCTGTTTGCCACAGGGCAAAGGGTTGAACAGCGCGCGCCGGTACCGCTGATGGATGGCTCATTCAACGGTCACGCCACCCGTGATTCGCGTCGGACGCATCTGATGTTTGCGTGTGAGGATTTACCTGACAGCGCTGATGAGGCGGTAGGGTTTCTCTGTTTTTGGTTGGCGAATGCGCAGGCTGGCGGGTTGATCGCAGCGTTGAAGGCGCGGGGCTGGGCGGAGACTTTAACGGCAAAGGTGATGTATCAATTTGAGGGGCAGGCGCTGATCAACATCGAGGTTGCCCTTCCGGCCGTCTTCGCGGGCAAGCGCGCTCCTACAGATCAGCCGCAGGACTCTGTGGGAGGGAGCTTGCTCGCGATAAAGCCAGCTCAGCCAACAGTGCACGATCAGGTCACCGCGCTGTTTTTTGACTGGCTAACATTTTTTAAAACCCACTACCCCGCCCTGCGCACCGAATACGCCCTGCTGCAGCAAAGACGCCTGGATGTCCGCGGCGCGCTGATGCTGGCTCGGCACTACAGCGAAAACCCCTCACGGCAGGTTGTACCAGGGCTATCGGACCAAGGCGCCCGCGCCTTGGAGGCGTTGATCGATCAACTGCGTGCGGACACCTTTTCCCCGCCGCTGAACCCGGCAGAAGAGGCCGACGCCGAATGGCGCTTGCCACCACCCAACGCCTTCCTGCACAGCGCCCCGCTGCCGGCAGCCACCTGTCCGCCCATCACGTCGCTCACCTTCAGCGATGCCTTGCCCGATTCAACTGGTGATGGCGCGGTTTACCTGCGCTGGACGCTGAAAAGCCCTGCGCCCGCGCTGTGGCAAATGCTCGCTGACAGCCTCAAAAGCCTGTTCGATGATGCGCAGCAAGCCGGCGTCTCTGTGGCGTTTACGGCGTACGGCAATCACTGGCAGCTGAAGGTCGACGGCTTGACCGATCCCATGCCGGCGGTCATCGAGGCAGTGCTCAAGCGGCTTGCCCAGCCCGACCCCGCGACGCTGGCGCTTGATGGGCAGCCCTCGACTGAACCCAGGCTGATACCCATCCGCCAGTTGATCAAGACCTTGCCTGATCATCTGATGAACAGGCCGTCGGCGAAAAAGCCTGACACCGAGCAATCGCTGCAATCGGTCTGGGACAACGCGTCATGGAGCGGGCTGGCCTTGGGTTTCTCGCTCTATCAACGCAACGCCTTGCTTCACGCCATGAGCAAGACGCCCGGTACTCCCGAAAAGCAGATTCTGCAGCTGCCATCGCTGCCTGCCGGCCGTCGCTGGCACGCCGAGCTGTCGGAGTCTTCTGAAAATGCTGTACTGGTTTTCTGCCCCGCGCCCAGCCATTCATTGCAAGATCAGGCACGTTGGCGATTACTCGCACACATCGTGCAGATGCCCTTCTACCAACGCCTGCGGGTTGAATTGCAGTTGGGCTACGCGGTGTTCAGCGGTTTCCGACAGATCGAGGGGCAGTCAGGAATACTGTTCGGGGTGCAATCCCCGTCCGCCACGGCAGAAGAACTGGCGCAGCACATCGAGCAGTTCATCGAAGGGATGCCCGCGCTGATCGCCTCGAGTGACGTCGCGGCTGAAAGACTCGCGGTGGTTTCTCAGTTCGATCCAGCCGCCATGGAAACGGCCAACGCGGCGCAATGGTGGTGGCATGCCCACTTGGCCGGCTTCGGTGATAGGGCGCTTGAGGTCATGAAACACTATTTATCAAATTTTCACGAAGCAGATTTGCAGGCGGCTTTCGCCGATTTAACGCGCCCGGACAACGCCCGGCTTTACCTCTCCAATCGCTCTAGCCCCGGCAAATCATGGCGTTGATGCCCGTGATCGTTGCCAAACGTGTAACGACCTTTCTCCGATAAGCCGGCATCCATGCCCTGTCGAATTTAGTAACATAGCTGCCTAAGCATTTGAACGTCTCCCGAGGAGGGTGTACTAAGAATGTATCCACCCACCGCTGCATTCACCCAGAAGGAGTCAATTATGTGGACTAAACCTGCTTACACTGATCTGCGTATCGGCTTTGAAGTCACCATGTACTTCGCAAGCCGTTGATTGTTGCGCACTGAAAAGCCTCGGTTCGCCGGGGCTTTTTTTGTGAAGAAACGTTTTCAGGCCCAGCCAATCGGGCCGATCGGCACGGAGCAACAATGCACATCCAGATTCTCGGTTCCGCCGCTGGCGGCGGTTTCCCGCAGTGGAACTGCAACTGCGTGAACTGCGCGGGTTTTCGCGACGGTAGCCTGAACGCCAAGGCGCGCACCCAATCCTCCATTGCCCTGTCCGACGATGGCGTGAACTGGGTCCTGTGCAACGCCTCCCCGGACATTCGTGCCCAACTGCAGGGGTTTGCGCCAATGCAGCCCAATCGCGCGCTGCGTGATACCGGCATCAGCGCCATCGTCTTGATGGACAGCCAGATCGACCACACCACCGGCTTGCTGAGCTTGCGCGAAGGGTGCCCGCATCAGGTCTGGTGCACCGACATGGTCCACGAGGACCTGAGCACCGGTTTCCCGCTGTTTGAGATGCTCAAGCACTGGAACGGCGGCCTTCAGTGGAACCGCATTGATCTGACAGGCGGCTTTGTCATTCCTGCCTGTCCCAACCTGCGGTTTACGCCGTTTCCGTTGCGCAGCGCTGCCCCGCCCTACTCGCCTCACCGATTCGACCCACACCCCGGCGACAACATCGGGCTGATGGTCGAGGACCTGAAAACCGGCGGCAAGCTGTTCTACGCGCCGGGGCTGGGCAAAGTCGATGACGCGCTGATGGAAAAGATGAGCGCGGCCGATTGCCTGCTGGTAGACGGCACGATGTGGGACGACGATGAAATGAAACGTCGTGGGGTCGGCACGCGCACCGGGACCGAGATGGGTCATCTGGCGCAGAGCGGGCCCGGCGGGATGCTGGAAGTGCTGGAGCGCCTGCCCAAGCAACGCAAAGTGCTTATCCACATCAACAATACCAACCCGATCCTCGACGAAGATTCCGCCGAGCGCGCCGAGCTGGTTCGCCGTGATGTGGAAGTGGCTTACGACGGTATGAGTATCGAGCTTTAAATGTTTGGCGCACTCGGATTAGTTGGAGCGAGGCTTGCCCGCGAAGAGGCAGGCAAGACCAACGGATTATTTGCGTCACGTCGGTCGTCTTCGCGGGCAAGCCTCGCTCCAACCATGACGCGTAAAGCAGAAGGAAGATTGGCAAAATGAGCGAACACGCTGCGTTGTCCCCCGCTGAATTCGAAGCCGCCCTGCGCGCCAAGGGCGCCTATTATCACATCTACCACCCGTTTCATGTGGCCATGTACGAAGGCCGCGCGACCCGTGAGCAGATTCAGGGCTGGGTCGCCAACCGCTTCTATTACCAAGTGAACATCCCGCTGAAAGATGCGGCGATCCTGGCCAACTGCCCGGACCGGGAAATCCGTCGTGAGTGGATTCAGCGCCTGCTGGATCACGACGGTGCACCGGGTGAAGACGGCGGCATTGAAGCCTGGCTGCGCCTAGGCCAGGCTGTAGGCCTGGACCCGGACCAGTTGCGCTCGCAGGAATTGGTACTGCCCGGCGTCAGATTCGCCGTGGACGCCTACGTGAACTTTGCTCGTCGCGCCAACTGGCAGGAAGCCGCCAGCAGCTCGCTGACTGAACTGTTCGCGCCGCAGATCCACCAGTCGCGTCTGGACAGCTGGCCCGCGCATTACCCGTGGATCGACCCGACCGGTTACGAATACTTCCGCACCCGTCTGGGCCAGGCGCGCCGCGATGTCGAGCACGGTCTGGCGATCACGCTGCAGCATTACACGACCTACGAAGGCCAGCAGCGCATGCTGGAAATTCTGCAGTTCAAACTGGACATTTTGTGGAGCATGCTCGATGCCATGAGCATGGCTTACGAACTGAACCGACCGCCCTACCACAGCGTCACCGACCAACGCGTCTGGCATAAAGGCATCGCCCTATGAGCTTCGATCGACAACTCACTCCGCGCTGGCGTCAGGGCTATCGCTTTCAGTTCGAGCCCGCGCAGAACGGCCATGTGCTGCTCTACCCGGAAGGCATGATCAAGCTCAATGAAAGCGCGAGTGCCATCGGTGGCCTGATCGATGGCGAGCGCAACGTCGCCGCCATCATTGCCGTGCTGGATGAAAAATTCCCCGGCGTTCCCGAGCTCGGCCTGGACGTCGAGCAATTCATGGAGGTCGCTCGTGCAGAGCATTGGATTGAACTCGCCTGATTCGGCCGAAGGGACAGCAGTCGTCACTGACCCAGGGTTGCACATCCCGCCCAAACCCGCGGTCGGCCTGCCGTTGTGGCTGCTTGCCGAGCTGACCTACCGCTGCCCGCTGCAGTGTCCGTATTGCTCCAACCCGCTGGATTTCGCCAAGCAGGGCCAGGAGCTGACCACCGAGCAGTGGTTCAAAGTCATGGCCGAAGCCCGGCAAATGGGCGCGGCGCAGATTGGCTTTTCCGGCGGCGAGCCTTTGGTGCGTCAGGACCTGGCCGAGCTGATCGCCGAGGCGCGGCGGCTGGGGTATTACACCAACCTGATCACCTCCGGCATCGGCCTGACCGAACAGAAAATCATCGATTTCAAGAAAGCCGGTCTGGACCACATCCAGATCAGTTTCCAGGCCAGCGACGAGCAAGTGAACAACATGCTGGCCGGCTCGAAAAAAGCCTTCGCGCAGAAGCTGGAAATGGCACGAGCGGTGAAGAAGCATGGCTACCCGATGGTGCTGAACTTCGTCACGCATCGGCACAACATTGACAAGATCGACCGCATCATCGAGCTGTGCCTGGCGCTGGAAGCTGACTTCGTCGAACTCGCCACCTGCCAGTTCTACGGCTGGGCGCACTTGAACCGCGAGGGCCTGTTGCCGACCAAAAAGCAGTTGGTACGCGCCGAGCGGGTCACCAATGAGTACCGCGCAAAGCTCGCCATCGACGACAACCCGGTGAAGCTGATTTTCGTGACCCCGGATTATTACGAAGAGCGCCCGAAGGCCTGCATGAACGGCTGGGGCAATATTTTCCTGACCGTCACGCCCGACGGCACAGCGCTCCCGTGTCACGGGGCGCGGCAGATGCCGATCCAGTTCCCCAACGTGCGCGATCACACCATGCAGCACATCTGGTATGACTCGTTCGGCTTCAATCGTTTTCGTGGCTACGACTGGATGCCCGAGCCGTGCCGTTCCTGCGATGAAAAGGAAAAGGACTTCGGCGGCTGCCGTTGCCAGGCGTTCATGTTGACGGGCGACGCGAGCAACGCCGATCCGGTGTGCAGCAAGTCCTATCACCATGGCTTGATCACCCAAGCCCGCGAAGAAGCCGAGTATGCTAGCCAGACTATTGAGCAGCTGGCCTTCCGCAATGAACGAAACTCTCGCCTCATCGCCAAATCCTGATCTGTTCTCTGCCGCCCAGGCTGTGGCGGCAGGGACCAATTTTTCCGAACTGTGTGTCAGTCCTGCCGGGCTGTTCTGGAACGAATACCGTCCCGAAGAAGCCGCTTCCCGCGTGTGGCGCTGGCAGAACGGCGCCGCACACTGCCTGACTCCGGCAGCATTCAGCGTGCAAAGCCGCGTGTATGAATACGGCGGCGGCTCTTTTTGCCTGACCGACGAGGCCGTGGCCTTCGTCAACGGCAGTGATCAACAGATTTACCTGCAGCCGTTCGACGGCGCCCCTACCCCGCTGACTCAAGGCGACAAACGCTACGGCGACGTCCGGTTTGCCCGAGGGCAAATTCTGGCTGTCGAGGAAGACGGCGACACCCATCGCCTGGTCGCCCTCGACCTCGCCGACGGCACCCGCCATGTGCTGGCCCAGGGCGCTGACTTTTATGCTGCGCCAAACCTGAGCCCCGACGGCAAGCGCCTGGCGTGGATCGAATGGTGGCGTCCGCATCAGCCGTGGACCATGACGCGCCTGATGCAGGCGACGTTGCAAGCTGACGGCGCCTGGTCGCCGGCTGAATGTCTTGCAGGCTTTGAACCTGAATCCTTGCAGCAACCTCGCTTCGACCGACAGGGCCGGCTGCATTGCCTGACCGACCGCGGGGGTTTCTGGCAGCCATGGATCGAGACAGCAGAGGGTCTTGAGACGTTGCCGGCCGCCGAGGCCGATCACGCCTCTGCCCCCTGGGAATTGGGTGGCAGCAGCTGGCTACCTTTGGAAGAAGGCGGCTATCTCGCCACATGGTCGGAAGACGGCTTCGGGGTGCTAGGGCTGCGTTCAGCTGACGGCACCGTGGAAGATTTCAGCAACGGCTACAGCCGTTTTCGCAGCCTGGCCATCGACGACCACTTCATCTATTGCATCGCTGCGTCTGCGGTCAGCCCGCCTGCAGTGCTGGCAATAGGTCGCGCCGATCACAGCGTCCAGGTCCTGGCCGGCGGCGTTGCACCGTTGCCAGCCGAGCGGATCAGCCGCCCGCAAACCCTGCGTTACCCAAGCGGGGGCACTCAAGCGCATGGCTATTTCTACCCCGCGATGGACGGCGCCGAAAAACCGCCGCTGGTAGTGTTTATCCACGGCGGACCGACCTCCGCGTGCGCTCCGGTGCTCGACCCGCGCATTCAATACTGGACGCAGCGCGGTTTCGCCGTTGCCGACCTCAACTACCGCGGCAGTACCGGTTATGGCCGCGCGTATCGGCAAGCGCTGTTCCTTGAGTGGGGCGTGGTCGATGTCGAGGATGCCTGCGCGGTGGTTGACTACTTGGCCGGACGAGGGTTGATCAATCGGGATCAGGCGTTTATCCGCGGCGGCAGTGCCGGTGGCTATACGACACTGTGCGCGCTGGCCTTTCAGAAAGTCTTCCGCGCAGGCGCAAGTCTGTACGGCGTCAGCGACCCTATCGCGTTGGCCAAAGCCACTCACAAGTTTGAAGCCGACTACCTCGACTGGCTGATCGGCGACCCGGACGTCGACATGGCTCGCTACCTGGCGCGCACGCCGCTATTGCATGCCGACCAAGTCAGCGTGCCGGTGATTTTCTTTCAGGGTGAGCTGGATGCCGTGGTGGTCCCGGAACAGACCCGGGCCATGCTTCAGGCCTTGCAGGACAAGGGCATCCCGGCTGAAGGGCATTTCTACCCGGACGAACGCCATGGCTTCCGCAAAGCGGCGAACCAGATCGATGCGCTGGAAAAGGAATGGGCGTTTTACCGGAAGGTGATTGACGGCGGGATGTAGCAACGATGTTCCTGTAGGAGCATACGTGTTCGCGAGGCGGCCGGATGAATAGGCCGAAAATGCTTCGCCAACACTTTGGCTCCTACAGATACCTCTACCAGCGTGCTTGAAGCTGAAAGGAATTACTTACGGCTGGCGATGATGTAAACCGCATGGATGATGCCTGGGAAGTAGCCCAGCAAGGTCAGCAGGATGTTCAGCCAGAACGCGCCGGCGAAGCCGACTTGCATGAACACGCCCACAGGTGGCAGCAGAATGGCGAAGATGATGCGAATGATGTCCATGGTGAAGCTCCTGGTCGAAAGACGGGCCCCTTCTGGGCCACACAGCTAATCGACCCTGGCCGCTTGCAGGGGTTCAACAGGTGCGGCAACGCGCCAGTATTCAATCTGCACAGCCTGATACGTCGGGACAGTATGTAGGCGTCCGGCTACAAAAAAACCCAGACAAAGAAAACCCCGCCGAAGCGGGGTTTTACAGACTGTTTCCCTTTGACTTCCCTTTCGCCCCACCATCCTGGCAGGCATCCTACGTGTCCGTGTTATTTATTTGCGCGTCCTGCGCTACGTCCATGTGAAGTAGATTAACTTTGGATCCACTTCAGCGATATGGCCAAACAGCAGCACGTAATGTAAGCAAATGCTTACATTGATCCAGCGGGGTCAGAATTGCGACGCCTGTAATAAATACAACGATTCGCTGCCCGCCTTGACCGACGCGGCCAGGGAGTGGATCCGAGGCAGCAGACGCGCGAAATAGAACCGGGCAGTGCCCAGCTTGCTGGCGTAAAAATCCTCCTCCGCTTCCTTGCCGAGCGCAGCCTTGGCCATCTTCGCCCACATGTAGGCGTAGGCCGTGTAGCCGAACACATGCAGGTACTCGACCGACGCGGCGCCGATTTCGTTGGGATTGCTGCGGGCGCGGTCCATTACCCAGTCGGTCAATTCATCCAGTGTGGTCAGCGCAGCGCTTAAGGGTTTGGTGAATTCGCCCAGCGAGCCGTCGGAACCGGCGATGAACTGGCGCACTTCTTCGGAAAATATCTTGTAGTACGCCCCGCCATTGGCAACGACCTTGCGGCCCATGAGGTCCAGGGCCTGAATGCCGTTGGTGCCTTCGTAGATCTGGGTAATGCGCACGTCGCGCACCAGTTGCTCCTGGCCCCACTCGCGAATGTAACCGTGACCGCCAAACACCTGCTGGCCGTGAACCGTGGTGTCCAGGCCCATGTCGGTGAGGAATGCTTTGGCGATGGGGGTCAGCAACGCCACCATTGCATCGGCGCGCTGGCTGACGACGGCATCTTCGCTGTACTTGGCGGTGTCGAGTTGCAGCGCGACGTAAGTAGAGAATGCACGACCGCCTTCGTTCAGCGCTTTCATGGTCAGCAGCATGCGCCGCACGTCCGGGTGGACAATGATCGGGTCAGCGGGCTTTTCCTTGAATTGAGCCCCCGTCGGGGCGCGACTTTGCAGGCGATCACGGGCGTAGTCGATGGCGTTCTGGTAGGAGCGCTCGCCAGATGCCAGGCCCTGAATGCCGACCCCCAGGCGTTCGTAGTTCATCATGGTGAACATCGCCGCCAATCCCTTGTTGGCCTCGCCGACCAGATAACCGTCGGCTGCGTCGAAGTTGATGACACACGTCGCAGAAGCCTGAATCCCCATCTTGTGCTCGATCGAGCCACACGACACCGTATTGCGCGGCCCGAGGCTGCCGTTTTCATTGACCATGAACTTGGGCACCAGAAACAGCGAAATCCCCTTGGGCCCGGCAGGCGCGTCCGGCAATTTGGCGAGCACCAGATGGATGATGTTCTCCGTCAGGTCGTGTTCACCGCCTGTGATAAATATCTTGGTGCCCGTGATTTTGTAGGACCCGTCGGTCTGCGGTTCGGCCTTGGTCCGAATCATCCCCAGGTCGGTGCCGGCATGGGCCTCGGTCAAACACATGGAGCCGCTCCACAGCCCGGCGTACATGTTCGGCAGGTACTTGGATTTCAACGCTTCGCTGGCGTGGGCGTTGATCGAAACGCAGGCGCCGGAGGTCAGCATGGGGTAGAGGCCGAAGGCCAGGCTGGCGGAATTGACCATCTCTTCGACCTGCGCCGACACCGCTTTTGGCATGCCCATGCCACCGAACTCCAGATTGCCGCCAACGCCCACCCAGCCGCCTTCGGCGTAGGTTTTGTAGGCCGGGACGAACCCTGCGGGCGTGGTCACAACGGTGTCGTTCCAGTGACACCCTTCTTCGTCCGCGGCACGGCTCAGCGGTGCGATCGCTCTGCTGATGACCTTGCCGGCTTCTTCGAGAATCGCTTCGACCGTTTCGGCATCCACCGCTTCGGCCAGCTCAGGCAATTGCGCCCAGAGCGTGGAGACCTCGAAGACTTCGTTCAGAACGAAGCGCATATCGCGCAAAGGCGCTTTGTAGTCAGCCATGGCAAACCTCGCAGTCAGCAGCAGTAAACCCGAAGAAAGTAGCGCCGCAGTCGTTTTAGCGGCGCCAACGTGTCGATGATCGCGAGTGTAACCGAACACCATTTGCGACACATAGGGTCAACTCGTGACCATAAACAACCTTTCGGTCACACACTGTTGGCAGGCGCAGGCGATGCATCACACGCAGGTCATAGCCGTTTGATTACAGACAAAAAAGAAAGGGATGTCAGCCGGCAGCGGCCATTTTCACGGCACCGCGCTTGTTGGCTTGAGTGTGGGAAATCACACAATTGCGGCCCGCGGCTTTGGCGGCATACAGCGCCTGGTCGGCAGACTTGAGCACGTCTTCAGGGCCGCGATGCTCGGGCTGACGCTCGGCCACGCCGATACTCAAGGTTACCGTCACCGCAGACGCCTTGCCGCCGGCCCGCCGTTGACGGCCTTGCTGGTCGTCATGCGGACGCACTTCGGAATCACGCAGCTTGATCTGGTAATTGGCGATGACTTCACGCACGGCTTCCAGATGGGGCATGCACTCCTCGGCGGTTTTTCCCGCGAAGACGATGGCGAATTCCTCACCACCGTAGCGATAAGCCCGACCGCCCCCGCTGGTGATCTTCGACAGTTTGCTGGCCACCAGGCGCAACACCTGGTCGCCGACATCGTGGCCGTAGGTGTCGTTGAATTTCTTGAAGTGATCCACGTCGCCCATGGCCAGCACATAATTGCGCCCCAGCCGCTGCAGGCGTTCATTCAACGCGCGACGGCCCGGCAGGCCGGTGAGTTCGTCGCGGAAGGCCATTTGGTACGCCTCATGCGCCACCGCCGCCGCGATCATCAGCATCACCTGGCTGCACATGATATTCAGCGTGAACGGCAGGATGAAGGTCTTCGGCAACGCCCAGAACAAACCCAGCAAACCCACCACTTGTGCAGCGTGCAGCGGCCTGGGCCGGCGCACGTACTGGGCGATCAGCACGCCGAATGCAATCAGGAACGCAACGTAGGACAGCTGGATCAGGCTCATCCATTCGCCGTGCAACGCGGGCCAGCGAATATCGGCCAGCCACGCCAGCACGCCTTGGGGGAAACTTTGCTCCAAGCCCAGCGCAACACTGCCGACCGCCACCAGCACGGCGAGCCTGGCGACCATGTCCTGAAACAGGTGCGTGCGTTCCTCCCAGGCGGCATAGAGGCCGAAGAGGCTCGGCAACAGCAAGCAGCACAGATGAAACACCACCGCTGCATCTGCCCGGACGACGCCGTTGTCGCGGTAATAATCGGTCTGTGTATCCAGCAGGAAATAAGCGATGTACACCGTGATCATCAGGAACAGTTCACGCTGACGTTTGTAGACACCGCAGTAGGCACCGCCGAGCAGCAACACCAGCGTGGGCAGCACGTTGAACAGTGACGTGAAGAATACGTTGAGGTCCTTCACGTACGCCGCTGCCAGCCCGGCGATCAATAACGCCAGCGAGGGAAGAAAATGGCTGATACGTGCAGCGGACGGACGGCGCAAAACGGTTTAACTCCTACCCGACGTACGAATGGACAGAAAAAAGTGGCATTGTGCCTGTATCGGCGGTGATACGCATTTGATGAGGGGAAAAGAAGCGCGGATTATTTCCCGCTCATCAAACGTTAGTCGGGCCACCAATCCCGTAACCACTTAATCACTCTGAGAGGGAGCTTACTCGCGCTGAGGCCAGCACATCCGGCGCATCTTCCGGGCGTCGAATGTCGCATCGCGAGCAAGCTCCCTCCCACTGGCTCTGGTTTGCTACACGATGGCCGGCGTCTGGGCGATGAGAGACCGCCTACAAATTTGGAACCAAAAAAAACCGCTTCCCCCGAAAGAGAAGCGGCTTGTTTTACAGCGTAGCAGTACTCAGTACGCCAGGCCGAAGTGCTCTTCGTGCATGTCCATCAGGTTGCCCGCGCCCGACAGCATGGTCGCGACGTAAGTGCGGGTGCGCGGCAGCAGGCGCTGGAAGTAGAAGCGCGCCGTCTGCAACTTGGCGGTGTAGAAGGCTTCCTCGTCGGTGCCCGCCGCGAGTTTTTCAGCGGCAACACGCGCCATGTCAGCCCAGAAGTACGCCAGGCACACATAGCCGGAATACATCAGGTAATCCACCGACGCGGCGCCCACTTCTTCGCGGTCCTTCATGGCGGCCATGCCGATCTTCATGGTCAGTTCGCCCCACTCCTTGTTCAACGCAGCCAGCGGCGTGACGAACTCGGTCACTGCGTCGTTGCCTTCCTGGCTCTGGCAGAACTTGTGGACGATCTTGGTGAAGCCCTTGAGTGCCTCGCCCTGGGTCATCAGCACTTTACGGCCCAGCAAGTCGAGCGCCTGAATACCTGTTGTGCCTTCGTACAGCATGGCAATACGGGCGTCGCGAACGTTCTGCTCCATGCCCCACTCGGCGATGAAGCCATGGCCGCCGTAGACCTGAACGCCGTGATTGGCGGACTCGAAACCGACTTCGGTCATGAACGCCTTGGCGATCGGGGTCATGAAGGCCAGCAAGCCATCAGCTTGCTTTTTGGCGTCGGCGTCGTCGCTGTACTTGGCGATGTCGACCTGCTTGGCGGTGAAGTACACCATCGCGCGAGTTCCCTCGGCGAAGGCTTTCATGGTCAGCAGCATGCGACGCACGTCAGGGTGAACGATGATCGGGTCAGCGGCTTTTTCCGGGGCTTTCGGGCCGGTCAGAGAGCGCATTTGCAGACGATCACGGGCGTATTTCAGACCGCCCTGGAAACCGATTTCAGCGTGGGCCAGGCCCTGCAGTGCAGTGCCCAGACGCGCCGTGTTCATGAAGGTGAACATGCAGTTCAGGCCTTTGTTCGGCGGACCGATCAGAAAACCCGTAGCGCCGTCGAAGTTCATCACGCAGGTGGCGTTGCCGTGAATGCCCATCTTGTGTTCAAGGGAGCCACAGTTAACGGCATTGCGGTCGCCGATATTGCCAGCAGCGTCCGGCACGAATTTCGGCACGATGAACAGCGAAATGCCTTTGGTGCCCGCCGGTGCGTCGGGCAGGCGCGCCAGTACGATATGGACGATGTTATCGGCCATGTCGTGTTCGCCCGCAGAAATGAAGATCTTGGTACCGGTGACTTTGTACGAACCGTCAGCCTGTGGCTCGGCCTTGGTCCGCAGCATCCCCAGGTCGGTGCCGCAGTGAGATTCGGTCAGGCACATGGTGCCGGTCCATTCGCCGGAGACCAGCTTGGTGAGGTAGGCGTCCTGCTGCTCGGGCGTACCGTGCTCGGAGATCGTGTTCATCGCGCCATGGGACAGGCCCGGGTACATGCCCCACGACCAGTTGGCTTCGCCGACCATTTCGCTGACCGCCAGGCCCAGCGACTCCGGCAAACCCTGACCGCCGTGAGCGACATCATGGGCCAGGCTGGGCCAGCCGCCTTCGACGAATTGCTTGTAAGCCTGTTTGAAGCCGGTTGGCGTGGTGACGCCCGTTTCGCTCCAAGTGCAGCCTTCGGTGTCGCCAACGCGGTTCAACGGGGCCAGTACCTGCTCACAAAACTTGGCGCCTTCTTCAAGGATGGCGTCGACCATGTCCGGCGTAGCGTCGTGGCACGCTGGCAGGCTCTGATAGTGCGCCTCGTAGCCGAGCAGTTCGTCACGTACGAAGCGAATATCACGCAAGGGGGCCTTGTAGTCAGGCATAGCGATAAACCTCTGCTGATGAATCCTGGAAGTGGATGACCGACTGGTCGCTGTGGGAACCGCGCCAACCACCGGACAATCGTGGAAACCTAGCGGTCAAACAGGTGTTTGAAACATACGTTTACGCCTATACCTTGTCAAGCGTGCGCCACCCACCATTCATCGTCGCCGCTCCAAACCCCGGGCAGCCGGAACTGACAACGATGAGGAAGGCAGGGCAATGACAGCAAGCGCAGTGGAGCGAACAGAAGGATACGGAAACGGCGAGGCCCGGATATGGGCTGCTTATGTAGGGTTATTCAGGGTGATACGAAACGACGGCGTGCGCCAGGCGCACGGGAACGAGGGGATGCAAAGGGTCAGGCGTAGGTGTCGATCAGCGTGCCAAGCGCTTCGTCGCTGGCCTTCTCGACCTTGACGCCAATCTGCACCTGGTTGAGGCCCTGGCTCAACTCGACCACGTTGGTGGCCATGTCCGAGCGCTGACTGCGATCAACCGCACGCAGGTTTTCCAGCTGAAAATCCGAGGACTGGCTACGGCCGGACACTTCGGTCGCGGGGCTGGCCAATTGCGTGGCGGCCTGATCGACGCGCGACTGCCCGACCTGGATGACGCTCAGGCCTGGGTACTGCGAGTTGTTCATGGAAATCTGCATGGGAAACTCCTTTGTTCATGAAACGAACAGTGGCCATTGAACCAGACCCCGACGATAAACACCCGTCAAAAACACTAATGGCACAACGCCCGCTCATAGAGCGAGTCACTTTCACGCAAAACGTTACCGTCGCAGTGGTGTGGAGTGACACTCGCTACCGTTCGCTGCCTGAAAATGGTGCGATTTGCGTGCGACGATTCGTACGATACGCACTACGATCAATCCCTGTAGTGGCTGCCCTCAAATGTGTGCGGTGGCGCACATCCTGCATCTGTCCTCACTCCTCTCGTCGGACCGCCCTTCGAACTTATGCGCCCAAAGGAATTGAAACACTGGACTACCGGCATCGCGCACCTGCTTGGCGTGCCGGGCGGAGCCGCGCGCCTTGCCGGTTTGAGCCAATGGTTGAAGCAGGTCTGTCCGGTGGATCACTTTGTGCTGTTCATTTACGAAGGCAATCATCGGCCCCTGGCGCTGTTCGATACCTTCGCGCCCGATAAACGCAAAATTTACGTCGACGATTACCAATGCGGGCCCTACCTGTTGGACCCATTCTATCTAGCCTGTACGCGCAAACAGCCGCCGGGGCTTTGGCGTCTGCGTCAATTTGCGCCAGATCACTTCTACCTCAGCGAATACTATCTGGCGTATTACCAGCAAACCGGTCTGGCTGAAGAAGTGGCGTTTTTCATCGATCTGGGCGGCGATGCCATGGCGGTGCTGTCGTTGATGCGCGCGACCACCAGCTGCGCTTTCAGCCGTGACGAACTTCAGCTGATGGAATGCGCCCAGCCCGTGGTCGAGCAAATCGTCAACGAGGCGTGGATTCAATGCCGCGCTGAACAGCCGCGGCCGGAGCAAGACCTGGACTTCAAGATCCACGCCGCGTTCGATCATTTCGGTGCGCACATTCTGACCGGCCGAGAGCAGGAAATCGTTCGTCTGCTCTTGCGTGGCCACTCAAGCGCTTCGGTTGCGGAGCAATTGTCGATCAGCCCCGGCACCGTGAAAATCCATCGCAAGAATATGTACGCCAAGCTCGGGATTGGCAGTCAGTCCGAGTTGCTGGGGCTGTTCATCCGCGAATTGGCCGGGCCGGAACTCTCCTCGACCGGGTGATCTGAAAACGACGCCTATCCCCCAAGGGATATATACAGCGCAAAACAGCGGTTGTTAGTTTGGCCTCCATTGCAGCGAACGATGCAGGGGATGCGAGAGCCACATGACCGACAGCAGCCACGTAAACGATATTGAGTTCTGCAACGTAGAGAAGCTCTACGGCAACCTCAAGGCCGTCAACAACCTGAGCTTCCAGGTGAAACGCGGCACGTTCCATTCCTTTCTCGGCGGCTCGGGCTGTGGCAAGACCACGACCCTGCGCATGATCGCAGGCTTCGATCAACCGACCTCCGGCGACGTCATGCTCGCCGGCAGGAACGTTGCGGGCGTGCCAGCGTATCAACGCCCGGTGAACATGGTGTTCCAGCACTACGCGCTGTTCCCGCACATGAGTGTTTCGGAAAACATCGCCTATGGCTTGCGCTACCTCACACCGCGTCTGGACAAGACAGAACAACGCCGGCGTGCCGATGAAGCACTGGAAATGGTGCGTCTGTCCGGCCTTGGGCATCGCAAACCCAGTGAGCTGTCCGGCGGTCAGCAACAACGCGTGGCCCTGGCGCGGGCGCTGGTGAACAAGCCGACTGTGTTGCTGCTGGACGAACCTCTGGCCGCACTCGACCGCAAGCTGCGCAAGGAAATGCAATCGGAACTGCTGCGGCTACAACGCGAAGTCGGCATCACGTTCGTGCTGGTCACTCACGATCAGGAAGAAGCGCTGTCGATGAGCGACAGCATTAGCGTCATGCACAGCGGATCAATCATCCAGACCGCCTCCCCTGAACAACTGTACGAAGCACCAGCCAGCCGCTACGTCGCAGACTTCATTGGCGAATCTAATCTGTTCAACGGCACCGTGCGCCACGTTCAGGGCAACTCAGCCGTCCTGCGCACTGCGCAGGGCATTGAGCTGAACAGTCCGCTGACGCCCAACGGCGCAACGCTGAGCGCAGACGCCGAAGGCTGCATCGCGGTGCGACCGGAGCTGATCGACATCGCCGCCCGAGGTCATTTACCCGGACGCGATGTCACCCTGGAAGGCTGCGTCGAAGACCGGATCTACCTGGGCAACATCACCGAATACCGCGTGCGCACCCAGCCGTTCGGCATCGTCTGCGTGCGTGTTCCCCGTCTGCACGGCGCTCAAAGTGGTTTCGACGCCACGGGTTTCGAACACGGCGCGGCAGTCCAGGTGGGCTGGAACAACGCCAGCGGCCTGGCGATGGGGCTCTAGCTGCAAAAAAGCCAATCAAAACGATCGATCACTTAGCAGACGGGGAGCACGCCATGGACCAGAAGACCTTTATCAAAACGATGCGTAGCTGGCAGAACGGCTCGCTCACGCGCCGCGAATTTCTCGGTCGCACGGGGCTGGGCGTCGCGGCTGCGGTGGTGGCGACCAACATGCCTGGCTTGCTGACCGGCAGCGCCAGCGCGTTTGCGGCTGAGCAAGCTTCTATTGGAGATCGTCTGGGTCTTGCCACCTGGCCCAATTACCACAGCCAGGAAAACCTCGATAACTTCGCCAAGACCACGGGCGCGCGAGTGGCGATGAGCGTGTTCGGCTCTAATGAAGAAATGCTCGCCAAGTTGCAAGCCGGCGGCAGTGGCTGGGACGTGCTGGTGCCGACCAACTACACCATCAGCACCTACGTAAAACTCGGGCTGATCGAGCCGCTGGACCTGGCCCGCATCCCGAACTTCGACCCTTCGGCGTTTCAAGAGAAGTTCATGGCCCAAGGCACTGTCGACGGCAAGGTCTATGCCGTGCCGAAAAACTGGGGCACCACCGGCATGGTCTACGACAGCGCCAAACTCAAAGCCAGCCCGACATCGTGGAAGGAATTCTGGGCGATCGCCAAGGAACAGGGCAGCGGCAGAACCATGGTCCATGACTACCAACTGACCGCCATTGGCAACGCCCTGAAATCCTTCGGCTACAGCTTCAATTCGCTGGACCCCAAAGAACTGGCCGACGCCGAGAAACTGCTGATCGACGTCAAACCGCACCTGTTCGCGATCAACTCTGACATTCAGCCATCGATGCGCAGCGGCGATGCGATCCTTGCCATGTCGTGGACCGGCGATGCCTCACAGTTGCATCGCGACACCCCGTCCATGGTGTACGCACTGGGCAAGGAAGGCGGCGAACTGTGGAGTGACTTCTTCGCGATACCAAAAGGCGCCGAGCATCGCGACGCCGCTTACGCGTTCATCAATTACCTGCTCGATCCGCAGCACAACAAGCTTGAAGTGCTCGCCCACGGCTATCCGAGCGGCGACAAACGCGTCGATGCCTTGCTGCCACCCGCCATGCTCGACGACCCGATCATGTACCCGGCCGCCGAGCACCTGAGCCCGCTTGAATTTGGCGCAGCGGCGACGTTGACCAGCCCATTGCGCGCCGAACTCATGGCGCGCTTCAAATCCGCCTGATCGACTGTCGTCAGAACCCGCCATGAGCAGCAAGGAGCCCTCCATGAATGCCGTCGTCGCCACTGACGCCCTTCACCCCGAAGCCAGCGCCGAGGCTGCGGACCTTGAACGTTCGCAGCGAAAACGGCGCAGCCTGACGCGGCGCATCACGCTGTTGATGCTGCTGCCGTCAACACTGTGGTTTCTGCTGCTGTTGGTGATGCCGCTGGTGATCATTCTGGTCTTCAGCTTCGGCGAGCGCAGCGCAGTCGGGGGTTACGCCGGAGGGCTTACGCTTGCCAACTACCTCAACCTCGGCTCGCGGGCGGCGGCGTTCAGCAACACGCTGATCCTGGCACCGCTGGGCACATTGGTGTGCCTGCTGGCGGCGTATCCGCTGGCCTACTTTCTGGCGGTCAGGGCCGGCAGGAATCGGTCGCTGTTGCTGACACTGGTCATCGTGCCCTTCTGGACCAGCTTTCTGATCCGCACCTACGCATGGATTTTCATCCTCAGCGGCAAAGGCATCCCGGCGCTGCTGGCCAGTGTCGGGCTTGAAGATGTGCGGCTGATCAACACGCCCTACGCGGTGCTGATCGGCATCGTCTACGGCTATCTGCCGCTGATGGTGTTTCCGATTTACGTCAGTCTGGAAAAACTCGACAAGCGCCTGCTGGAGGCTTCAGCCGACCTGGGCGCCAGCGGGTTCGAGAGTCTGCGTCGAATCACCTTGCCACTGTCCGCGCCGGGGATCATCACCGGCGTGATGCTGGTGTTCATCCTGCTGATGGGCGAATTCCTGATCCCGGCCGTGCTGGGTGGCGGCAAGGTGTTTTTCGTCGGCAACGCGCTGGTGGATCTGTTCCTGCAATCGCGCAACTGGCCGTTCGGCAGCGCGCTGGCGATGACCTTGGTGGCGATCATGCTGGTGATCATTGGCATCTATCTGAAACTGGTGGCCCGCTACGGCGGCAAGCCTGGCGAAGGAGCGCTCTGATATGTGGCTGCGCACCTATTCCACCTCGGTTTATATGTTCCTGTACCTGCCCATCGCACTGATCATGCTGTTCAGCTTCAATGCCGGACGCAGCGGCCTGGCCTTCGAATGCTGCTCGGTGCAGTGGTTCGGTCGCGCGTTCGGCAACCCCTTCATCATGGAAGCGCTGGGCAACAGCGCGTTGATTGCCGCCTGTTCAGCGGTGCTGGCGACGCTGTTCGGCACGCTGGCGGTGTTCGGACTGCAACGGGCCGGCCGTAGGGTGCGGTTGATGTTCGACGCGCTGACCTATTGCGCAATCATCATTCCCGGCATCGTCATCGGCATTTCGACCCTGATTGCGTTCATCAGTGTGTTCGACCTGCTCAATCCACTGCTGGCGCAGCTGATACCGGGCATCCCACGGCTGAACATGGGCTTCTTCACCGTGGTTGCGGCGCACTCGCTGTTCACCATGGCGCTGGTGATGATCATCGTGCGCAGCCGCGTCGATTCCCTGGACAAGGCATTGCAGGAAGCCTCCGCCGACCTGTATGCGCCACCGCTGGAAACCTTCTGGCGCGTGACACTGCCGCAAATAACGCCCGCGATCATGGCCGGATTTCTGCTGGCATTCACGTTCAGCTTCGACGACTTCATCATCGCGTTCTTCGTCGCCGGGCCGGAAACCACGTTGCCGATTTACATCTTTTCTTCGATCCGCCGCGGCGTGACGCCAGAAATCAATGCGGTGTCCACAGTGATCATTTGCGTCTCTCTGGCGCTGCTGTTCACCTCCCGCTATCTGCAGAATCGCCGGACAGGAGCCTCACATGCGTGATCAGCTGTACATCAACGGCGAGTGGGTCAGCCCGGACCTGGGCGGCTATCTGGACGTCATCGATCCAGCAACTGAACAGACGCTGCAAAAGGTCGCAGCGGGCACTGAAGAGGATATTGACCACGCCGTGCGAGCGGCCCGACGTGCCTTCGATGGCGGCTGGAGCCAGACCACCGGTGCTGAGCGCGCAGTCTGGCTGGACACGCTGGCCGATGAACTGCACAGCGTGCAGGAGGAACTGGCACAACTGGAAGTGCACGATAACGGCAAGCCGTTGCCCGAAGCGCAGTGGGACATTGGCGATGCCGTGGCCTGCTTCAGGTACTACGCCGGGCTGGCGCGTGAACTGGATGCGCGCCAGGACCAACCGCTGGCCTTGCCCGACGAGCGTTTTCGTTGTCGCGTACGACGCGAGCCGATTGGCGTGGCCGGGCAGATCATTCCCTGGAACTACCCGCTGCTGATGGCAGCGTGGAAGGTCGCGCCGGCACTGGCGGCAGGCGCGACAGTTGTGCTCAAGCCTTCGGAACTCACGCCATTAACGGCGCTGGAACTCGCTGGTGCAGGCGACCGCATTGGCCTGCCGGCAGGTGTGCTCAATGTTGTCACCGGGTTCGGCGCCGAGGCGGGTAGCCCGCTGACCCTGCATCCTGGTGTGGATAAACTGGCCTTCACCGGCAGCGTGCCAACGGGCTCAAAAATCATGTCCGCGGCGGCCAGCGATATCAAAAACATCAGCCTGGAGCTGGGCGGTAAGTCTGCCTTTATCGTGTTCGACGACGCCGATGTGGACGCTGCGGTGGAATGGATTCTGTTCGGGATTTTCTGGAATCAGGGCCAGGTGTGCAGCGCCACCTCGCGCTTGCTGGTGCAGGAACACATCGCCTCGCGGCTGCTTGAGCGACTGGTGGAAGAGACCCGCAAGATCACCATCGGCCAGGGCCTGGAGACCGGTGTGCTGCTGGGGCCGCTGGTCAGTCGCGGACAGTACGAAAAAGTGTTGGGCTTCGTCGATCAGGGCAAGGCTAGCGGCGCACGCTTGCTGACCGGGGGCCAGCGTCCAGCCCATCTGGACCAGGGTTATTTCATGGAGCCGGCGATTTTCGATGAGCCCGCGCTTAACAGCATCGTCTGGCGCGAGGAAATCTTCGGCCCGGTGCTGTGCGTCAAACGCTTCAAGACCGAGGCACAAGCGCTGGAGATGGCCAACGCTAGCCGGTTTGGGCTGGCGGCAGCGGTGATGAGCGCCGATCCGCAGCGCGCCACACGCGTGGCCAATCAGCTGCGGGCGGGGATCGTCTGGGTCAATTGCTCACAGCCCACCTTCGTCGAAGCCCCTTGGGGCGGCATGAAACACAGCGGCATCGGCCGCGAGCTGGGCCAATGGGGGCTGGACAATTATCTGGAGGTCAAGCAGGTGACGGAGTACGTCGGGGATCATCCATGGGGGTGGTATATCAAATAGCTTAACGCCGGATATGGGACTGCCTGTCGGAGCGACCGTGTTCGCGAATAAATTCGCGCCTACAGAAGTCGCTGACGTGCATGCATGGCTAATCCAGCAACTCCAGATGCAGATGCTCGGCGACCAGCTCCGGCGTGGACTTTTTCATGAACGGCACACGCCCCAGACACGGTGCGGGCAGGCGCTCGGCCAGAGTGGCCAGGTTTTCTTCGAGCCGTGAGGTCTTGGGGTCGATGATATTGGCCACCCAACCCGCCAGTTGCAGACCATCGGCTTCGATGGCTTCGGCGCTGAGTAGCGCATGGCTGATGCAGCCAAGCCGCACGCCCACCACCAGAATCACGGGCAGACCGAGGGCGATGGCCAGGTCAGACAAATTGGCCTGATCGGCCAGTGGCACACGCCAGCCGCCAGCGCCCTCGATCAGCGTGAAATCGGCGCCCTTGTCCAGAATGTGGCGCATGGGGCCGAGCAACGATTGCACAGTCAATGCCACGCCGGCTTCGCGGGCCGCGAGATGCGGGGCGATGGCGGGCTCGAACGCCACCGGATTGACTTCGTTGTAGGTCAGCGCGATGGAAGACTCAGCGCGCAACGCCACGGCGTCCGAATTACGCAGCCCTTTGGGCTTGACGTCACAGCCCGACGCCACGGGTTTACCCGCCGCCGTGCTCAGCCCCGATTGCCGCGCGGCATAGAGCAGCCCGGTGGCGATCGTGGTTTTGCCCACATCGGTATCGGTTCCGGCGATGAAATACGCATGGCTCATCTGTGCGGCCGTCCGTTCAAGTGTTGCAACCTGTTGCTCATTCACTATAGCGCTCAATAGTCCGGCCGCTCAGAGGCGGCCAATGGCTTTTCCAGCACCGCGTACACCACCTGATAAGTCGCGGGCAGGCCGGCTTGCTCACGGAATGTCTCATACGCGGCGATCAAGGCCTGGATGCGCGCGCGGCCTGTCAAACCACCGGGCCGGCCAGGGTTGATGTTGTGCGCCCCCAGCGCCTTGAGTTCGTGGGTCAGGCTGCGCACATCGGGGTAATGCAACACATGGGGTAACACATTCAGGCTGCGTACGTTCAAGCCACTCTGCGCGCAAAGGCGTTGATAGTCTTCCAGCGCCCGGAAGCGATTGACGTGGACCATGCCGTCCACCGCCTGCCAACTGTCGCGCAGCTCATACAAGGTGCCGACACACAGGCTGGCAAACGCGAACACGCCGCCGGGCTGCAACACACGCCGGGCTTCGCTCAGTACCGCGCCGAAATCCGCACACCACTGCACGGCGAGGCTGGAAAAAATCAGCCCGACGCTCTCATCGCGCAATGGCATGCGCTCGGCGTCACCCGCGACAAAATACGCAGCACCCCCGGAAGGCCGGGCGTGGCACAGCATGCCCTCGGCGATATCCAGCGCGATGCCTTCGCTGGCAGGCAAGCGCTGGGCGAGCTGACGGCTGAAGTAGCCCGTGCCGCTGCCCAGGTCCAGCCAACGCGAAGGATCGACATCGTTTTGCGGCAACCGCGAGAGCAACTCGCTGCCCACGGCCCGCTGCAGCTCAGCCACGCTGTCATAGCTGGCCGCGGCTTTGGAAAAGGACGCCGCCACCCGGCGTTTGTCGGGCAGATTGTCGCGCTGCGCCGCTTGTTGCTGAACAGCCTTCAGGACTGAGCAGTGAGAAAGATCAGTCATCGCCGGACTCATGCAAAAAAGCCTGGATCGCCGCCGCCACACCGTGGGGGTTTTCCAGGAGGAACGCGTGGCTGGCCTGCTCGATCAGGCCGACTTCGATATCGGGTAACAGATTCAGCAGATCCATGGACGCCTCGGCCGGAACCAATGCGTCAAGACCGCCGAACAGGTGCAATTGCGGGCCGCGGTACGCCTGCAACGCAGCACGCGT
The DNA here is from genome assembly GCF_040202885.1 of Xanthomonas sp. WHRI 1810A. NCBI lineage: Bacteria > Pseudomonadati > Pseudomonadota > Gammaproteobacteria > Lysobacterales > Lysobacteraceae > Xanthomonas > Xanthomonas sp. WHRI 1810A. The sequence continues at coordinate 182,670 of NZ_JBEGED010000007.1, read as the reverse complement.
GTCCAGTCGTTCAAGCAGTTTGAGGCTTGCGACCAAGGCTTGCGGCGCGCCATGGGGTGCGCCGGATTTCAGTTGCCGAGCCAGTGCCCGGGCATCGTCGGCGCCCTGCAGGCACAGCAGGCTGAAGCGCTTGAGCGTGCCTTGCGCATCGGCCTGGCAACCGGCCAGAAACGCATCGAAATCGGCTTTTGCCATTGCCGATGGCCACTCATCGCGCGCCACGAAGCACACATTGCTGGCCAGGGTCGCCAGGCCACAGCAGCGATCGCCCCGCCGCGCCGCCAGTTCAGCAGCGAGCATTCCGCCCAGCGACCAGCCGCCGAGCCAGACGTTGTCGGGCAACGTCGAATCCAGCTCGTCGAGCCACTCGTTCAGATCGTCCGTTGCCAGTTCCGGCAGCGGTTCGATCTCGACGCGCAGGTGTTCGTCCAGCCCGCGCAACGCCGCTGCCAGCGGCTCCAGCGGGGAAATGCCGAGCCCCCAGCCGGGCAACAGAATCAGACGATCACGCATGATCGGGCTCCATGGGGTCCAGGGTTTGCAGCAGCGGGTAACATTGCTCCAGTGCGTCCAGCAAGCGCTGAACCTGCGTCGCGGTGTGCGCCGCGGACAGGGTTACCCGCAAACGGGCGCCCCCGGCCGGCACGGTCGGCGGCCTGATCGCAGTGACCATCAGGCCACGCTCGCGCAGCAGGTGTGAAAGCTTCAGCGCGCGACCGCTGTCGCCGATCAGGATCGGCTGGATCGGCGTGAAGCTGTCCATCAGTTGCAGGCCAAGGGCGTGGGCGCCGTGGCGGAACTGTTTGATCAGCGCCGTCAGGTGCTCGCGGCGCCAGTGTTCGGTGCGCAGCAGTTCGAGGCTTTTGAGCGTGGCGCACGCCAGCGCGGGTGGCTGGCTGGTGGTGTAAATGTAAGGCCGGGCGAACTGGATCAGGGTTTCGATCAGCTCTTCGCTGCCGGCCACAAACGCGCCAGCCGTGCCAAATGACTTGCCCAGCGTGCCCACCAGCACCGGCACGTCCTCCATGCTCAGACCGAAGTGCTCGACGATGCCCGCGCCATGGGCGCCCAGCGGGCCGAAGCCATGGGCATCGTCGACCATCAGCCAGGCGTTTTTGGCCTTCGCCACCTTTGCCAGGGCGGGCAGATCGGCCACGTCGCCGTCCATGCTGAACACGCCATCAGTGACCACTAACGTGTCGCCGACCGCTTTCTCCAGTCGCGCGCCAAGGCTGTCGGCGTCGTTGTGCAGATAGCGCGAAAAGCGCGCGCCGCTGAGCAGCCCGGCATCGAGCAGCGAGGCGTGGTTCAGGCGATCTTCCAGCACCGTGTCGCCCTGGCCCACCAGCGCAGTGACCGTGCCGAGGTTGGCCATGTAACCGTTGGAGAACAACAGCGCGCGAGGACGGCCGGTGAGGTCGGCCAGGGCTTCTTCCAGTGCGTGATGCGGCGTGCTGTGGCCGATGACCAGATGCGAGGCACCGCCGCCCACGCCCCAGCGCTCGGCGCCGGCTTTCCAGGCAGCGATGACGTCGGGATGATTGGCCAGGCCCATGTAGTCGTTGTTGCAGAACGCCAGCAACAGCTGACCGTCGACCACCACTTCCGGGCCTTGCGGGGACTCAAGCAATGGGCGATCACGGTAGAGGTGTTCGGCGCGACGTGCAGCCAGACGTGCGCTCAGATCAAAAGACATGCAGGCCTCGATATATATTGAGAGTCATGCAACCCCTGTAGGAGCGCGCTTGCCCGCGAAGCGATGTATCAAACAACATCTTCATCGAATGACCCACCGCAATCGCGGGCAAGCGCGCTCCTACATGAACTCTGCTCGCCGCACGTCAATGCGGCATATGGAAACCCCGACCTATCGCGCAAACGTCAGACCGTCGCGTCGTAAAACAACGCGCTGCTCTTCTGTTCAACCAGCGCCTGTTCGATCGCCGCCTGATGCACTTCATCGGAATGCTCTTCCCGCGCTTCCGGTTGGATGCCCAGGCGCGAGAACAGCAGCATGTCCTTGTCGGACTGCGGGTTGGCGGTGGTCAGCAGTTTGTCGCCGTAGAAGATCGAATTGGCACCAGCGAAGAACGCCAGGGCCTGCATTTGATCGTTCATCGCTTCACGACCTGCCGACAGGCGCACGTGAGACTGTGGCATGAGGATCCGGGCCACGGCCAGCATGCGGATGAAGTCGAACGGGTCGATGTCTTCGGCATTTTCCAGCGGCGTACCGGCCACTTTCACTAGCATGTTGATCGGCACCGACTCCGGATGCTCGGGCAGGTTGGCCAGCTGGATCAGCAGATTGGCGCGGTCGTCCAGCGACTCGCCCATGCCCAGGATGCCGCCGGAGCAGATCTTCATGCCCGAATCACGCACGTACGCCAGGGTTTGCAGGCGCTCGCTGTAGGTCCGGGTGGTGATGATGCTGGTGTAGAAGTCCGGGGAGGTGTCGAGGTTGTGGTTGTAGTAATCAAGCCCGGCGTCGGCCAGCGCCTGAGTCTGATCCATGTCCAACCGGCCCAGGGTCATGCAGGTTTCCAGGCCCAGAGCCTTCACGCCCTTGACCATTTCGAGCACGTACGGCATGTCTTTGGCCGACGGGTGTTTCCAGGCGGCGCCCATGCAGAAGCGGGTCGATCCGATGGACTTGGCACGCGCGGCCTCTTCCAGCACTTGCTGGACCTGCATCAGCTTTTCTTTTTCAAGACCGGTGTTGTAGTGACCCGATTGCGGGCAGTACTTGCAGTCTTCCGGGCAAGCGCCGGTTTTGATCGAGAGCAGGGTGGAGACTTGCACGCGGTTGGCGTCGAAATGAGCGCGGTGCACGGTTTGCGCCTGAAACAGCAGGTCATTGAAGGGCTGTGTGAACAGCGCCTTGACCTCGGATAAAGTCCAGTCGTGACGCAAAGTGGCGGAAATGCTGGCGCTCATGGGCGGCTCCTTGGTGTTTTTTGGCGAGAGCCTGGACGGTTCAGCAGGTTGGCTGAAACCGAAAGTCCACAGGCGCCACACGGATGTTCGGCATATTTAAGGAAGCAGCATGCCCTGTCAACTGCACAACAACTACCCGGTTTACATCTGGTTAAATAACGATCAATCCTGCCTGCTGTGCGACGGCGCCACGGCATCGGCGAAAACGATCTGCGAAGGATGCGAAGCCGATCTGCCTTGGCTCACCGACTACTGTGAGCGTTGTGCACTGCCGATGCCTTTGTCAAACCTGACCTGCAGCCAATGCACGATCAGCCCGCCGGCCTTTGAAGAGGTGGTCGCGGCATGGCATTACGACTTCCCCGTCGACAGTTTGGTCACACGCTTCAAACATCAAGGCAAATGGCCCTTGGGGCGGCTGCTGGCTGAGTTGTTCGGCGAGTTTCTGCGCTATCGGTTCAATGAAGGCCTGACGCGCCCGGATTTTTTGCTGCCCGTGCCCATGGCCAGCAAGCGCTTGCGCCAACGCGGCTACAACCAGGCATCCATGTTGGCGGACTGGTTAGGCGCGTCGTTAACCCTACCCGTGGAGCCACGACTGCTCAAGCGGGTCAAAGAAACCCCCGCGCAGCAAGGGCTGGACGCCAAGGCGCGTCGACGTAATCTGCTCGATGCGTTCGAATTGCTGACCCCGTACACCGTCATCGGCAAGCACATCGCCGTGGTCGACGACGTGCTGACGACGGGGTCCACGGCGGATGTGATTGCCAGGCTGTTGAGAAAGGCAGGGGCGCGGCAGGTGGATGTGTATTGTCTGGCGCGGACGGCGAAGCCAAGCGGTCCTTTGTAGGAGCGCGCTTGCCCGCGAAAGCGTCCGATCCGGCAATAATGCTGTAAATTGACACACCACTTCGCGGGCAAGCGCGCTCCTACCTCCAACTGGTGTCCACCATGTCCCTACCACCCTCCCTCACCCAACACATGGTTCGCCGCCCGCAACGCATGGCGCTGCTGCAGCACATCGCCGAGCAGGGGTCGATCACCCGGGCGGCCAAGAGTGCGGGCTTGAGTTACAAAGCGGCGTGGGACGCCATCGATGAGCTGAACAATCTGGCGCAAAAGCCGCTGGTCGAGCGCAGCGTCGGCGGACGGGGCGGCGGCGGTGCAACCCTGTCGGCCGAAGGCGAGCGGGTCTTGCGTCTTTATCAACGCCTGCAAGCGCTGCAAGCCGAGCTGCTCGACAGCGCCGAGGAATCCAGCGATCTGGCCCTGCTCAGCCGGCTGATGTTGCGCACCAGTGCGCGCAATCAGCTGCATGGCCGCGTGGAGCGCCTGACCCGCCACGGGCGCAACGACCTGATCGATCTGCAACTGGCCGGCGGCTTGTCGATTCAGGCGCAGATCACCCATGACAGCAGTGAGCGTCTGGACCTGGAGACCGGGACCGATGTCTTCGCCCTGATCAAAGCCGGATGGCTGGAATTACTGGCTTCCGACGCTGATGCAACACCTGGACACAATTGCCTGACCGGCACGGTCGAGGGGATTCTCGATGCCGAAGACGGCCCCAGCGAAGTCAGAATGATCCTTCCCAGCGGTCAGACGTTGTGCGCGCTGGCCGAGCCGGAACGGCTCAAGACGTTGGGCATCAGCGCCAACAGCCCGGTGAAGGTTCAGTTCTCGCCGGGGAATGTATTGATCGGCACGCCGCTATGACCGGGTCGTGGCATCGTCGCTCGTCCGATACGCGGTCATCATTCGGACACACTATCGTCATCAGGCGTGAATAAGGTTTCTGCCAAAACCGCAGGGAGCCCGTGATGAAACGCCTAAAAGACAATCAGCCCACAGACCTCGAAAACATGGTCGGCCTGACCCGCCGCAGTTTCATCAGCGCCGGCGCGTTATGCGGCGCAGCGATGTTCCTGGGCGGCGACCTGCTCAGCCGCAGCGTGCTGGCCGCCAGTGTTCAGGCCGCCAATAGCACGTTATTGGGTTTCGGCAGTATTCCCGCCGCCACCGCCGACAGCATCAGTCTGCCGCCTGGCTACACATCGTCGGTGCTGATCAGTTGGGGACAACCGTTGCACACCGACGGCCCCGCGTTCGACCCGAGCGGCAAAGGCAGCGCCGACGATCAAGCCCTGCAGTTCGGCGACAACAACGACGGCATGAGCCTGTTCACCTTCCCCGGCGACAGCCCCGACACCGCCAGCCGCGCCCTGATGGCAATCAATAACGAGTACACCAACTACCGCTACCTGTTCGATCACGGGCAGAACCCGCAATCGGCCGAAGACGTGCGCAAGGCGCTGGCGTCCGAAGGCGTGTCGGTGATCGAGGTCAAGCGCGAAGGCAGCCAGTGGGCGTTTGTGCAGGGCTCCAAATACAACCGCCGCATCCACGGCAACAGCCTGATCCACCTGAGCGGGCCGGCGGCGGGCAACGAGCTGTTGAAAACCGCCGCCGACACCACCGGGCGCAACGTGCTCGGCACCTTCCAGAACTGCGCCAACGGCAAGACGCCGTGGGGCACCTATCTGACGTGCGAAGAGAACTTCACTGACTGCTTCGGCAGCACCGACCCTGCCGCGCTGGACGCCGCCGCCAAACGCTACGGCGTGCTTCCGGCCAGCAGAGAGGTCAACTGGCACCCCCACGATCCGCGCTTCGACCTCACGAAGAACCCCAACGAGTACAACCGCCATGGCTGGGTGGTGGAAATCGACCCGTTCGATCCCAAATCCACGCCGGTCAAACGCACCGCGCTGGGCCGTTTCAAGCATGAAAACGCCGCACTGGCCGAGACCAAGGGCGGCCGCGCAGTGGTGTACATGGGCGACGACGAGCGCGGCGAGTTCATCTACAAGTTCATCAGCCGCGACAAGATCGACCACCGCAACCCCAAGGCCAATCGCGACATCCTCGACCACGGCACGTTGTACGTGGCGCAGTTCGATGACGGCGACAGCCACGCCGATCACCCCAAGGGCCACGGCAAGTGGGTTGAGTTGACCTTCGGCAAGAACGGCATCGACGCCAGCAGCGGGTTTGCCAGCCAGGCCGAGGTGTTGATTCATGCACGGATGGCAGCCAGCGTGGTGAAGGCCACGCGCATGGACCGGCCGGAATGGATCGTCGTCAGCCCCAAGGACGGCCAGGTGTATTGCACGCTGACCAACAACATCAAGCGCGGTGACGACGGTCAGCCGGTGGGCGGGCCCAATCCGCGGGCGAAGAATCAGTACGGTCAGATTCTGCGCTGGCGTGAAGACGCCGATAACGCGTCAGCCATGACGTTCACGTGGGATCTGTTCGTGGTGGCGGGCAATCCGGGTGTTCACAGCGGCACACCGCAGGGCGGCTCGGGCAATATCAGCCCGCAGAACATGTTCAACAGCCCGGACGGCCTGGGTTTCGACAAGGGCGGCCGGCTGTGGATCCTGACGGACGGTGACTCGACCAACCTCGGGGATTTCGCCGGCATGGGCAACAACCAGATGCTGTGTGCCGACCCGGCGAGCGGTGAGATCCGGCGTTTCATGGTCGGTCCGGTGGGCTGCGAGGTGACCGGCATCAGCTTTGCGCCGGACCAGAAAGCGCTGTTCGTGGGTATTCAGCACCCCGGCGAAAATGGCGGCTCGACCTTCCCCGAGCACCTGCCCAACGGCAAGCCGAGGTCGTCGGTGATGGTGATCACGCGGGACGATGGCGGGATTGTCGGGGCTTGATAGCTCAGTGCCTCTGGAGGCGCGCGCTGGCCCGCGATTGCGGTGTGCCAGGCAATGAACACAGCGTCTGATCTGGCGCAATCGCGGGCAAGCGCGCTCCTACAGGCTCACGCATGTCATGTGGGAGGGAGCTTGCTCGCGATAGGCGTAACGCATTGTGTCAGGGTTACCCGCCTGAGTTACCATGACGGGCCCGACGCGGCAGCCTGCTGCGCGCAGGAGTAAGCATGGCCCACCCGTTTGCAACACTCACGCCTGACCTTGTGCTGGATGCCGTCGAAAGCATCGGTTTTGTCAGCGACGCCCGTATCCTTGCGCTCAACAGCTACGAGAACCGCGTCTATCAGGTGGGAATCGAAGACGATCAGCCGCTGATCGCCAAGTTTTATCGCCCCCAGCGCTGGACTACCGAGGCCATCCTCGAAGAACACAGCTTCACCGCTGAGCTGGCCGGCGTGGACATTCCGGTGGTCGCGCCGATGACGCACAACGGTGCGACCCTGTTCGAACACGCAGGCTTTCGCTTCACCCTCTTCCCCCGTCGCGGCGGGCGGGCGCCTGAGCCAGGCAATCTCGATCAGTTATATCGCCTGGGCCAATTGCTCGGACGCATCCACGCTGTCGGGGCCATCAAGCCCTTCGAGCACCGCGAAGCCCTCGGGGTGCAAAACTTCGGTCATGATTCGCTGGCCTATTTGCTGGAAAACAACTGCATCCCCCGCAGCCTGCTGCCGGCGTATGAATCCGTGGCGCGGGATCTGCTCAAGCGGGTGGAAGACGTCTACGCTGCCACGCCGCACCAGAACATCCGCGTCCATGGCGACTGCCACCCTGGCAACATGATGACCCGCGACGACATCTTCCACATCGTTGACCTGGACGACAGCCGCATGGCGCCTGCGGTGCAGGACATCTGGATGATGCTCGCCGGTGATCGCCATGAGTGCCTGAGTCAGCTGTCGGAATTGATGGACGGCTACAATGAGTTCCACGACTTCAATCCCCGCGAACTGGCGCTGATCGAACCGCTGCGCGCCCTGCGCCTGATGAACTACAGCGCCTGGCTGGCCCGCCGCTGGGACGATCCGGCGTTTCCTCACAGCTTTTCGTGGTTCGGCACAGAACGCTATTGGGGCGATCAGGTGCTGGCGCTGCGCGAGCAATTGTCGGCACTCAACGAGGAGCCGTTGAAGCTGTTTTGAATGTTTGAGAAGGATTCTGCCCGGAGGGCGTGGGAGCTTGGCTTGCCAGCGATCGGCCGGGAACCGGTCGTAAATGCTGCAACCGCGGTGTGTCAGGCAGGACCCGTCAACTGGATTTACTGCCGCTACGCGCCAGATCGCTGGCAAGCCAAGCTCCCACGCCCTCCGGGCCGAAGCAGACCACATCGTCACCAAAAACAAAAACCTGCCACAGGACTTTACATGCAAGCCGCCAACCCGCGTCGCGGGTACATTCTTGGGCTCAGCGCCTACATCACCTGGGGATTGTTCCCACTCTATTTCAAACTCCTTTCCAGCGTTCCGGCGATCGAAATCATCGTAAACCGGGCGATCTGGTCGGCGGTGTTTGGCCTGGCGTTGCTGCTGGTCTGGAAACACCCCGGCTGGTGGCAGGAACTGTGCGACAACCCCAAGCGGTTCGCGGTGCTGGCCCTCAGCGGTTCGCTGGTCGCGGCCAACTGGCTGATCTACGTGTGGGCCGTGAACAACAACCACATGGTGGAGGCCAGCCTCGGCTACTTCATCAATCCGTTGATCAACGTGATGCTGGGCATGGTGCTGCTGCGCGAACGCTTGCGGCGGCTGCAATGGGTCGCCGTGATGTTCGCGCTGGTCGGGGTGGCGCAGCAGGTCTGGCAAGTGGGCAGCCTGCCGTGGATCTCCCTGGCGCTGGCGTTCACGTTCGGCTTCTACGGGATCATTCGCAAACAGGCGCCGGTCGCCGCGTTGCCGGGGCTGGTGGTGGAAACCTGGATTCTGGTGCCGTTTGCCATTGGCTGGTTGCTGCTTAACCCCATGGCCCACAGCGCTCAAAGCGAATTCTGGACCACGCGAGAAGCGATCTGGCTGGCAGCGGCCGGGCCGATAACGCTGGTGCCCCTGGTGTCTTTTAACGCAGCGGCCAGGCATTTGCCCTACGCGACGCTGGGCTTTCTGCAGTACATCGCGCCCACTCTGGTGCTGAGCCTGGCCGTGCTGGTGTACGGCGAACACATGGCGCCCAGCACCATCGTGACGTTTGCCTTCATCTGGACCGGACTGGTGATTTACAGCGTTGATGCGTGGATAAGTTTGCGTAGGCGGACATGACAGCCCGCTTTTTGTAGGAGCTGACGACCCTGAGGGAGTCTGCGATGCGGTACATCTGACACATCGCAATCGCAGCCTCCTCCAGGGTCGTCAACGCCTACAGGGCATAGCGATTCCAGCATAAGCCTCAGTCTTGCGACTTGAGCACCAACTCCACCATCAAATCATCGGCCAGGGTTTCGAGGTGCTTTTGCAGGACTTCCAGCGACAGCGTGGTCGGCACGCCCAGCAACGCATTGGCGTGGAACAGCGTCTCGCTGCTCATGGGCGCGGGGGACACGTCGGTGGTCAGGCGTTCGACGTTGACGCCCTGCCCGGTCAGCAATTTGGTGATGTCCCGCACAATGCCCGGCCGGTCATTGCCGACCAGTTCCATGCTGATGGGCGTGTAGGTGCCGGCATTATCGCTACCGCTCTCGGCAAACTGAGTACGGATGCCGTCTCTGGACAACGCTTCAAGCGCGTTGATGAGTTCTTCGCGGGACTCGGCGGGGACGCTCAGCCTCAGGATGCCGGCAAAGTGCCCGGCCATGTGGGTCATGCGACTTTCCAGCCAATTGCCGCCGTGGCGGGCGATGCAGCCGGCAATTTGCTCGACCTGGCCGGGTTTGTCGGGGGCAAAAACGGTGACAACGAGATGATCCACAGTCATTTCCTCACTTATTGCGTTTCGGCAGTCTGGCACAACCGGCGCCGCTGCTGTCGCGAAAGTATAGGCAACGCCTTGTGTCTCATTTTCACGCTACAACTCATGAGGTAGGATTGCGCCGCATCCACTACCAACCCTGAATAAAAAAGTGCGCCCAATTGAAGCGCCGATAGCCAAGCAGAGTGAGGCAAGCAATGACCGAGCACGTTCAAGTCGGTGGCCTTCAGGTCGCCAAAGTTTTGCTGGACTTCGTGAACAACGAAGCCCTCCCCGGAACCGGCCTCGATGCCGCTGGGTTCTGGGCTGGTGCTGACACGCTCATTCACGAGCTGGCGCCGAAGAACAAGGCTCTGCTTGCCAAACGTGATGAGCTCCAGGCCCAGATCGATGCCTGGCATCAGTCCAACGCCGGCAAGCCCCACGACGCCCCGGCCTACAAAACCTTCCTTCAACAGATCGGCTATCTGCTGCCCGAGGCGGCGGACTTTCAGATCACCACGCAAAACGTCGACGAAGAAATCGCCCGCATGGCCGGCCCGCAGTTGGTGGTCCCGGTGATGAATGCGCGCTTTGCGCTCAACGCCTCGAACGCCCGCTGGGGCTCGTTGTACGACGCGCTGTACGGCACCGACGCCATCAGCGAGGCCGACGGTGCCGAGAAAGGCCAAGGCTACAACAAGGTCCGGGGCGACAAAGTCATCGCCTTTGCCCGCAGCTTCCTCGACGAGGCCGCGCCGCTGTTCGCCGGTTCCCACGTCGATTCCACCGCCTACAAACTGGTCGACGGCAAACTGGTGGTCACCCTCAAGGGCGGCAGCAATTCCGGCCTCGCCGATGACGCGCAACTGATCGGCTTCCAGGGCGACGCCTCGGCGCCCACCTCGGTACTGCTCAAGCACAACGGCCTGCATTTCGAGATCCAGATCGACGCGTCCAGCCCCGTCGGCCGGACGGATGCCGCTGGCGTGAAAGACGTGGTGATGGAAGCTGCGCTGACCACCATCATGGACTGCGAAGACTCCATCGCCGCCGTCGACGCCGATGACAAAGTGCTGGTCTACCGCAACTGGCTGGGCCTGATGAAGGGCGATCTGGCCGAAGACGTGGCCAAGGGCGGGACCACCTTCACGCGCATCATGAACGCCGACCGTGTGTACACCTCGCCCACTGGCGAACCGGTGACACTGCATGGCCGGTCGCTGCTGTTCGTGCGCAACGTCGGCCACCTGATGACCATCGATGCGATTCTCGACAACCAGGGCAACGAGGTGCCGGAAGGCATTCTCGACGGCCTGATGACCAGCCTCGCCGCGATCCACAACCTTAATGGCAGCAGCACCCGCAGCAACAGCCGCACCGGCTCGGTGTACATCGTCAAACCGAAGATGCACGGCCCGGAAGAGGCAGCGTTCACCAACACGCTGTTCGGGCGCATCGAAGAAGTCCTGCGCCTGCCGCGTAACACGCTGAAAGTCGGGATCATGGACGAGGAACGCCGCACTACGGTCAACCTCAAGGCCTGTATCCAGGCCGCCAGCGAGCGGGTGGTGTTCATCAACACCGGATTCCTCGACCGCACCGGTGATGAAATCCACACGTCCATGGAAGCCGGTCCGGTGGTGCGCAAAGCGCAGATGAAGGCCGAGAAGTGGATCGGCGCCTACGAAAACTCCAACGTCGATATCGGCCTGAAGTGCGGCCTGCAAGGGCGCGCGCAGATCGGTAAAGGCATGTGGGCGATGCCGGACCTGATGGCGGCGATGCTGGAACAGAAAATCGCTCATCCACTGGCCGGCGCCAACACGGCATGGGTGCCCTCGCCTACCGCTGCGGCGCTGCACGCGTTGCACTACCACAAGGTCGATGTCTTCAAGCGTCAGGCTGAACTGGCCCAGCGCCCGGCGGCGTCGGTCGATGACATTCTGACCATCCCGTTGGCGCCGGACACGAACTGGACGCCGGAAGACATCCAGAACGAACTGGACAACAACGCCCAGGGCATCCTCGGGTACGTGGTGCGCTGGATCGATCAGGGCGTGGGGTGCTCGAAGGTGCCGGACATCAATGATGTCGGGCTGATGGAAGACCGCGCGACGCTGCGTATTTCCAGCCAGCACATTGCCAACTGGCTGCGCCATGGCGTGGTCAACGAGCAACAGGTGATGGACAGCCTCAAGCGCATGGCGCCGGTGGTGGATCGTCAGAACGACGGCGACGCGCTGTATCGTCCGCTGGCGCCTGACTTCGACAGCAACATCGCGTTTCAGGCTGCGGTGGAACTGGTGATCGAAGGCACCAAACAGCCTAACGGCTACACCGAGCCGGTGTTGCACCGCCGCCGTCGGGAGTTCAAGGCCAGGAACGGGTCGTAACCGACCCGGCAAACAAAAAGGCGGCGCGTCTCACGACACGCCGCCTTTTTAATTACAACACTCTCCACTGTAGGAGCGCGCTTGCCCGCGATTGCGCCGGGTCAGACACACTCTTAGCGATTGACACACCGCAATCGCGGGCAAGCGCGCTCCTACAGTTGCCGATTTCAAAGGCGTAGCATCACGCCGCCCCCAACTCCCGCCGCACCAGCTTGAGCAGCTGCTTGGTATTGATCGGTTTGAGCAGAAAATCCACGACGCTCAGGTGCATGGCATCGATGGCATCCCGCACGTGGGCATCGCCCGAGACGATGATGATCGGCAACGCGGCGCGGTCGGAGTCGCGCACCTTGCGGATCAGGTCCAGGCCGTCACACGGCGCCATGCGCAGGTCGGTGATCAGCAGGCCAATGGAAGGCAGTGTTTCCAGCAAGTGCATCGCGCTGTTGCCGCCTGCGGCGGTGATGCAACTGATGTCGCTGAGACTGAGAATTTCAGCGAGCAACTCCCGGGCATCCTTATCGTCATCAACGATCAGCACCCGTTGTGGCGACTGCGACGGTGGCGCGAACATCACCTCGTTGAGGGCTTCGCGCTCTTCATCGCTCAAAATGTCATGATCCAACATATCCGTCTCACTTCCCGTCGACTAAATTCTGACAGCGGATACGACTCTGCTGCATACCCACGGCGTCCTGCCTCGCGTCACCTTCCCGGCTTATGTCCGTCACCGGTTTTACATCACCCATCGAGGGCCACCTAGCCTTTTCATCGCCTAAGACTTACGTCCAATGGGCACTGCCGGGCAAGCGGTCGACCATGGTGCTCATAACAACAAGCGGTGTGAGTCATGAGCAAAGCGGACGCTTTCACCCAGGCAGGCAAAACAGCCGTGTTGCAGAACATCCACGGCACGATGCAATTTCTGCAGAAATTCCCGCCGTTCAACCAGATGGAAAACGCTCACCTGGCGTACCTGGTGGAACAATGCCAGCTGCGTTTCTACGCTACGGATGAGAGCATCATCAAGACTGGCGATGGGCCAGTAGAGCATTTCTATATCGTAAAACAAGGTCGAGTCGTCGGCGAGCGTCCGCATTCGGCCAAGGGCGGCACCGAAACCACCTTTGAAATCACCACCGGCGAATGCTTTCCGCTGGCTGCATTGCTCGGTGAACGCGCGACCCGCACCGAGCACCTGGCCGCCGAGGACACGTTCTGCCTGCAGCTCAACAAGCAGGCGTTCATCAAGCTCTTCGCCCTCTCCAGCCCGTTCCGGGATTTCGCCCTGCGCGGGGTCAGCAGCCTGCTCGATCAGGTCAACCGGGAGGTCAAGCAGAAGGCGGTGGAGACCCTCGGCACCCAGTACTCGCTGAACACCCGCCTGGGCGAACTGGCCATGCGTCACCCCGTAACCTGCGGGCCGGAAATGCCGCTGCGTGACGCGGTCAAGCTGATGGATGAGCAGCAGGTGGGCAGCATCGTCATCGTCGATGAGGCGAAGGCGCCGCTGGGGATTTTCACCCTACGTGATCTGCGTCAGGTGGTGGCCGACGTCAACGCGGATTTCGGCCAGCCCATCGAACGCAGCATGATTCAGGCGCCGTTTTACCTGAGCCCGGACGCCAGCGCCTTCGACGCCGCCATTGCGATGACCGAGCGGCACATCGCGCATGTGTGCCTGGTCAAGGATCAGCGCTTGTGCGGCGTGGTGTCCGAGCGCGACCTGTTTTCCCTGCAGCGCGTGGACCTGGTGCATCTGGCGCGAACCATTCGTACCGCACCGCGCATCGACGCCTTGAGCAACATGCGCGGCGACATCGTGCAGTTGGTGGACCGCATGCTGGCCCACGGCGCGTCCTCGACGCAGATCACCCAAATCATCACGCTGCTCAACGATCACATGGTCTGCCGGGTCATCGAACTGACGCTGGAAGAAACCGGCGACCCCGGCATCCCATTCAGTTGGCTGTGCTTCGGCAGCGAAGGCCGTCGCGAACAGACGCTGTACACCGATCAGGACAACGGCATTCTGTTCGAGGCCGGGGACGCGGCCGAGGCTGCGCATATTCGTGGTCGTCTGCTGTCCATCGCCGAACGCATCAATCAAAGCCTGGCGTTGTGCGGCTTTGCGCTGTGCAAGGGCCGGATCATGGCCAGCAATCCGGAGCTGTGCCTGTCGCGGGTTGAATGGGCGCGACGCTTCGGCGCGTTCATTCGCGAAGCCACGCCGGAGAATCTGCTGTCCTCGAGCATCTATTTCGACCTGCGCGTGGTGTGGGGCGATGACAGCGCGGGCGAGCAATTACGGCGCAGCCTTCTGGATCAAGTGGCCGACAACCAGCTGTTCCAACGAATGATGGCCGGTAACGCCCTGCGCCAGCGCCCGCCGGTTGGGCGTTTCAAAGACTTCGTGGTGGCGCGCAAAGGCAGCGAAAAAGACACGCTGGACCTCAAGACCCAAGGCTTGACCCCCTTCGTGGACGGCGCGCGGCTGCTGGCCCTGGCCAACGGCATCGCCGCCAACAACACCCTGGAGCGCTTGCGGCAACTGGTGGCCAAACAGGTGATTGACCCGTTGGACGGAGCTGCTTATGAAGAGGCCTATCACTTCATTCAGCAAACCCGCATGCAGCAGCACCAGCAGCAGAGCCGCCAACACCTGCCGTACTCCAATCGCATCGATCCGGACGTGCTTAATCATCTGGATCGGCGAATCCTGCGTGAATCCTTCCGCCAGGCGCAGCGCCTGCAAAGCAGCCTGACCCTGCGTTATCAACTGTGAATCCCCGATCCCGATGAAGTTGTTCGAATGGCTCCGGCCACCCAAACGCCCCCAACCCCAGGCGCTGACGCCGCGCCAACTGGTGCGGCTGACGCAATTGCCCCGCAGCAAACCCCTCAGCGAACAGCCGCTGCGTGATCAGCGCTGGGTGGTGCTGGACCTGGAAACCAGCGGCTTGAACATGAGCCGCGACGAGGTGCTGTCCATTGGCGCGCTGGTCATTGAAGACGGCGCGATCGATTTCGCCCAGCAGTTCGAGCGCACCTTGTTGCGCACCGACCACAAGCTCAACCCCAGCGTGCTGATTCATGGTCTGGGGCCAAGCGCGATTGCCGCGGGTACGGAACCGGTGGAGGCGCTGCTGGATTTCATGGAATTTCTGGGCGACAGCCCGGTGCTGGCGTTTCATGCGCCGTTCGATCAGCACATGATCGGGCGGGCGCTCAAGGAGAGCCTGGGCTATCGCCTGCAGCATCACTTCTTCGATGTCGCTGAAATGGCACCGATGCTGTGCCCGCAGGCCACCTTTCGCCAGGCCGGCCTAGATGACTGGACAGGGTTTTTCGGCCTGCACGCCGAGGAGCGTCATCACGCCAGCGCCGATGCGATGGTCACGGCAGAACTGGCGTTGATTCTGTTCAGCCACGCGCGCCGCCAGGACATCGACAGCCCCGCGCGGCTGGATCAGCAACTGAGCCAATGGCGCAGGCGGCAGAAATCCCATTCGTTCTAACGAAAGCTGCGCTGACGCATCGCTCACCGGTGTGAATTACAAATAGGAATCGCTTAGAATCGCGAAGCCGAAACAAGGGCCACTGCCAAGCAGGGGCCCTTTTGCTTTGCGCTCACTCGGATACCTGAACGTCATGAAAAGCCAAACCATTCGCCGCTGGTCTTTTATTCATACGTGGACCAGCCTGATCTGCACGGTCTTTCTGCTCTTGCTGGCGGTGACGGGTTTGCCGTTGGTCTTTCATCACGAGATCGAACACCTGCTGGGCGACGCGCCTGAACTCAAATCCATGCCCGCCGACACCCCGCGGCTGGATCTGCAGCAGTTGGTGGCCGCCGCCGAAGCCCATCGGCCGGGCGATGTGATGCAGTACTACGGCAGCGACGACGATGATCCGAATTCTGTGTTCGCGATCATGGGCGCGACGGCCGGCGGCGATCCCAATGAGTCCCACACCTTCATGCTCGATGCGCGCACCGGCGAAGCCTTCGAGACGCCGTCGGCCAACGGCGGTTTCATGATGGTCATGCTGCGGCTGCACGTGGACATGTACGCAGGGCTGCCCGGCAAACTGTTCCTGGCGTTCATGGGCTTTCTGTTTGTTCTGGCGATTGTCTCGGGCGTGGTGCTGTACGCGCCGTTCATGCGCCGGCTTGAATTTGCCACCGTGCGGCCGAATAAATCCCGCCGCGTGCGATGGCTGGATCTGCACAACCTGATCGGGGTCGTGACCCTGACCTGGGCGTTGGTGGTGGGGGTGACCGGTGTCATCAGCGCCTGCGCCGACCTGCTGATCTCGGCGTGGCGCGCCGAGAGCATGACGGCGTTGATCGCTCCGTACAAAGACGCTCCTGCGCTGGTGCAACGGGCACCTGCCACTCACCTGCTGGAGATTGCCGAGCGCGCGGTGCCGGGCTCGGAGGCTGACTTCATTGCCTTCCCCGGCACCCGGTTTTCCAGCGAGCACCACTACACCGTGTTCATGAAGGGCAATACCCACCTGACCTCGCATTTGCTGACCCCGGTGTTGATCGACGCCAAGGACCTGAGCGTCACCGCTGTGGTGGCGCGGCCTTGGTACATGGACGCCATGAGCCTGTCGCAGCCGCTGCACTTCGGCGATTACGGCGGCATGCCGATGAAAATTCTGTGGGGGTTGCTGGATGTGTTGACCATCATCGTGCTGGGCAGCGGCGTGTACCTGTGGTGGGTCAGACGTCGGGCCGCTGCACCGGCCAGACTCCCGCACGCCGAGGTCGCCCGTTGAAACGCTCGACGTTCTGGAAAGTGTTCGCCCATCCCACCTGGATTGCCGTACTGACAGGCGCAGGCCTGTTCGCCGCATTGCTGGGGGATGGCTGGTGGGATTCGCTGGCGTGGCTGGGGATGACGATTCCGGCGGTGCTCAGCGCGAAGGGCTTGATGGTGCGTCGCAGCGCTTAGGTTCATACAACCCTGTAGGAGCCGACGCGCTGGCGAAGCGCGTTACGCGGTGTGTCAGCCAGATCGCTTCGCGAACAAGTTCGCTCCTTCAGTTTGAAGATGATTCCACCCCTCGTTACACGCCAGTTACATATTGAAATACATCCCCCAATTAAAGCTATTTCAATTGACAACAAAACGTGAGTTTGACTAAATCCAGTCATACGACGACGTATAACGATCGCCGCCTATAACAACAATTCAAATGAGTGGTCTCGATGAAAATCAAAGGCATCCGCTGGTGGATGGTCGCGCTGATTATGGGCGGTCTGATCGTCAACTACCTCGCTCGCAACACCCTTTCCGTTGCCGCGCCAACGATGATGGCCGAGCTCGATATTTCCACCGAACAGTATTCGCACGTGGTCATCGCCTGGCAGATGGGCTACGCCTTCATGCAGCCGGTGGCGGGGTACGTGATTGATGCCATCGGCACCAAGATCGGTTTTGCGATCTTCGCCGTGTCCTGGTCGGTCGTTTGCGCCGGCGCGGCGATGGCGACCGGATGGCAAAGCCTGGCGTTTCTGCGCGGTCTGCTGGGCATCACTGAAGCGGCGGGTTTCCCGGCGGCGATCAAGGCCACCACCGAATGGTTTCCGGCCAAGGAGCGCTCGGTCGCCATTGGCTGGTTCAACATTGGCTCGTCCGTCGGCGCGCTGCTCGCGCCGCCGCTGGTGGTCTGGGCGATCCTGCACAGCGGCTGGCCAGTGGCATTCATCCTCGTCGGCGTGCTGGGTTTGGTCTGGAGCGCCATGTGGTTGCTGCTGTACAAGCACCCCACCAATCAACGCCTACTGGGGGACGAAGAACGCGACTACATCCTCGCCGGCCAGGAAAACCACCTCAAGGACGCCCCGACTCAGCGCGCCAGCTGGAAAAAAATCGTCGGCACCCGCAACTTCTACGCCATCGCCTCGGCGCGCATGCTCTCAGAGCCGGCGTGGCAGACCTTCAACGCGTGGATTCCGCTGTACCTGATGACCGAACGCCACATGAACATCAAGGAAATCGCCATGTTCGCCTGGCTGCCGTTCCTCGCGGCGGACATCGGCTGCGTCCTGGGCGGCTACCTCAGCCCGTTCTTCTACAAGCACTTCAAGGTCTCGCTGCTGACCTCGCGCAAGATGGTGATGGTGTTGGGATCGCTGTGCATGATCGGCCCGGGCTGCATCGGCCTGGTGGACAGTCCGTACATGGCCATCGCGCTGCTGTGCGCGGGCGGGTTTGCGCACCAGACGCTGTCGGGCGCGCTGTACTCGATCACGTCGGACTCCTTCGGGAAAAACGAAGTCGGCACTGCGACGGGACTGGGCGGGATGTGCGGATTCATCGGCGCGGCGCTGTTCACGCTGGTGCTCGGGATCATGGTCACCAAAGTCGGCTACAGCCCGCTGTTCGTAGCGCTGGCTGCCTTCGACATCGTCGCGGCGATCATCATCTGGTTCGTGACCAAGCCGTTGATCACACCCCTGGACACCGCCAATGCCACGGGCCCTTCGGCGCATCAGGCGGACGGTTTGCCGACGACCTGACGGAGCGATTTGCCAACAACCTGTAGGAGCTGACGAGCCCGTGCGAGGCTGCGATTGCGGTGTGTCAGATGTACCCCATCGCAGCCTTCGTGCCTCGGCAGCTCCTACAGGTTTGTGTCGCTCACAATCCGGCAATCAACAATCAGGCTTGTCCGCGATGTAACGCCGGGCCGGGTTCACCGCGGCGCCGAACTCACGCAACGCCTTGGCGCCGATCAGCAGCGGGTAGTTGAAGTGGCTGCGGTCGACCAGGTTGACCTCGACCGTGCGTTTCACGTCCCCCAGGCATAACTCCAGATCCACCACCGGGCGTTTGGTCGGATCGACCAGCTCGTCGTCATCGTCACCGTCGGCACGGCCCTTGATGCGGCTGATGCGCGACACCTTGTGCTCGTACACTTTGCTGCTGGCATCTTTGGTGGCCAGACGGAAGCGTACCCAGTCATCGCCATCGCGCTTGAACAGTTCGATGTCCTTGGCCGACAGCGATGCCGTGAGGGCGCCGGTGTCCATCTTGGCCTTGAAGGTTTCACCGAATTCAGACACCTGAATATATTCGTAGCGGCCATACAGCGTGGGTTCGGCGGCCATGACAGGCAAGGCCAGCAGGGAAAGGAGCGCCAGAAGAGATTTCACGTAACAGGTTCCTCGAAAGAGATGAGCCGGGCATGAGCCCGATTTAGACCGCAAGCCCGCACTTCGTTCGCTCGCGAAAAAGAAGCCGACTGTACCTGCAACGGCGTGAAAGGTGCGTGATCGACTGGTGGATTTGGCGTCGCGGGCATTGCTGACTATCATTGCGCGCCCTCATGCCTTTCGAGTCGTTCTATGCGTCGCCTGTTAACCGGTCTGTTCGTCACCCTGCTGCTCCTGCTCAACACCCTCGTGTTCTTCGGGCCGTTGATGGTGTTCGCGCTGCTCAAGCTGGTGTTCCAGGGCGAAATGCGTGATCGATGCTCGTGGGCGGTGATGTGGATCGCCGAGACCTGGGCCGAGATCGACAAGCTGATTTTCAAGCTGTGCATCCCGACCCAGTGGGATATCCGCGGCAACGATGGCTTGCGTGACGACACTTCGTATCTCGTCATCAGCAACCATCAGTCCTGGGTCGACATCCCCGCGCTGATCGAAACCCTCAACCGACGCACGCCGTTTTTCAAATTCTTCCTGAAGAAAGAACTCATCTGGGTGCCGTTCCTGGGCCTGGCGTGGTGGGCGCTGGATTACCCGTTCATGAAGCGCTACACCAAGGCATTTCTGGCCAGGCACCCGGAGCTCAAAGGCCAGGACCTGGAGATCACCAAGGCGGCCTGCGAGCTGTACAAGCGCCAGCCGGTCACGGTGGTGAATTATCTGGAAGGCACGCGTTTCACCCCGGCCAAACAGGCCGAGCAGAACTCGCCCTACACGCATTTGCTCAAGCCCAAGGCGGGCGGCGTGGCTTTTGTCCTGGCCGCCATGGGCGAACAGCTGGACGCGATTCTCGACGTGACCGTGGTTTATCCACAGGAGCGGATACCTGGGTTTTGGGACCTGTTATGCGGGCAGGTGCCGCGCGTGATCATCGACATCCAGACCCGCGAACTTGACCCGGCCCTGTGGCAAGGCGATTACGAAAACGACCCGGCGTTTCGCGAACAGGTGCAGGACTGGGTGAACACGCTGTGGCAAGAGAAGTGCGCACGCATCGCCCGGCTGCGCAACGAATAGCCCCTCGCCCATAAAAAAGCCCCCGGTCTTGTGGACCGGGGGCTGCTTCGTTTCAGCGCGGGTCAGGGGTGAATCCGCTCCACCGCCGCCGCGACACCTTCGCCGTAGGCGGGGTCGGCCAGGCTGCAGTGATCGATGTGCAGCTGGATGATCGGCGCCGACACACCTTGCAGTGAACGGGCGGTGTTTTCGAACAACGCCAGTTGCTGCGCGGGCGCCATCAGGCGGAACAGATCGCCGGGCTGCGAGTAGTAGTCATCATCCACCCGGTGATTCCAGTGGTCCGCCGCGCCTTCGATGGACAGCGGTGGCTCCCTGAAGTCCGGTTGCTCCTGGAACGCGCCTTTGGTGTTCGGCTCGTACGAGGTCATGCCGCCACGGTTGCCGTCGACCCGCATCACGCCGTCGCGGTGATAGCTGTTGACGTGCAGCGCGGCCCGCGGCGAGTTCACCGGGATCTGGTGGTGGTTGACGGTCAAACGGTAGCGCTGCGCATCCCCGTAGGAGAACAGACGCCCCTGCAACATCTTGTCCGGCGAGAAGCTGATGCCCGGCACGACGTTGGACGGCGCGAACGCGGACTGCTCTACGTCAGCGAAGTTGTTTTCAGGGTTGCGGTTCAGCTCGACCACGCCCACTTCGATCAACGGGTAGTCCGCTTTCGGCCAGACCTTGGTCAGATCGAACGGGTTCAGGTGATACGAGCCCGCATCCTTCTCCGGCATGATCTGCACGAACAGCTTCCAGCGCGGGAAGTTGCCGCTCTCGATGCTTTCATACAGATCGCGGTGGTGCGATTCGCGATCACGGCCGACCAGTTCCTGGGCTTCGGCGTCGGTCAGGTTGGCGATGCCTTGCTGCGACACGAAGTGGAACTTGACCCAGAAACGCTCGTGCTGGGCATTGAGGAAGCTGTAGGTGTGGCTGCCAAAACCGTGCATCTCGCGGTAGCTGCGCGGGATACCCCGATCACTCATGACCACGGTCACCTGGTGCAAGGCCTCCGGCAGCTGGGTCCAGAAGTCCCAGTTGTTTTCAGCGCTGCGCATGCCGGTGCGGGGGTCGCGTTTGACGGCGTGGTTGAGGTCGGGAAACTTCAGCGGGTCGCGCAGGAAGAACACCGGTGTGTTGTTGCCCACCATGTCCCAGTTGCCTTCCTCGGTGTAGAACTTGAAGGAGAAGCCGCGAATATCACGCTCGGCGTCTGCCGCACCGCGCTCACCGGCGACGGTTGAAAAGCGCGCGAACATTTCGGTCTGCTTGCCGATGCCGGAGAAAATTTTGGCACGGGTGAATCGGGTGATGTCGTGGGTCACTGTGAAGGTGCCGAACGCGCCGGAACCTTTGGCGTGCATGCGGCGCTCAGGGATCACTTCGCGGTCAAAATGCGCCAGTTTTTCCAGGAACCAGACATCTTGCAGCAGCGCTGGGCCACGCGGGCCGGCTGTCTGGATATTCTGGTTATCGGCCACCGGGGCGCCGGAAGC
Organism: Xanthomonas sp. WHRI 1810A; assembly: GCF_040202885.1. Taxonomy (NCBI): domain Bacteria; kingdom Pseudomonadati; phylum Pseudomonadota; class Gammaproteobacteria; order Lysobacterales; family Lysobacteraceae; genus Xanthomonas; species Xanthomonas sp. WHRI 1810A. Next base: position 160,940 of record NZ_JBEGED010000007.1, on the reverse strand, counting down.
GGTCGTCAATTTGTTGTTCATGCGCGTTGTCTCCACAGGTAAAACATTCATCCGGGAAGGCCATCTCAACCAGCCCGTTGTCTTGTCGATGGCGGCAACGATATGCAAAAAGGTGGCACATAGCTCATTGGCACTGCATACCAGAGAGATAGGCGTACTCAATGAGCCAGCGTGTAGGTGATAGTCCAGGCAAATAAAAAGGCGAGCCCTAAGGCCCGCCTCTTTATTCCTGACGCAGCTCACATGCCGATCAAACCGCGACAGGCGCCTTGATGCTCGGGTCAGCGTCGTAACCGACGATTTCGAAATCCTCGAAGCGGTAGTCGTAGATGCTGTCGGGACGACGATTTATCTTCAGCGTCGGCAGCTTCTTCGGCGTACGGGTCAGCTGGGTCGCGATCTGCTCGGCATGGTTGGCGTAGGCATGGGTGTCGCCCAGGCTGACGATGATCTCGTGGGGGATCAGGTCGCATTGCTGCGCCAGCATGTGGGTCAGCAACGCCAATGCCGCCGTGTTGTACGGCAGACCGAGGAACACATCGGAGCTGCGGATATACAACTGCATCGACAGTTTGCCGTCGGCCACATACGCCTGATACAGCAAATGGCAGACAGCCAACGCCTGACGCCCGGCCTTGACGTTCTCCTGCGGCGAGAGTTTTTCGTCCGGCAGGTATTCGGTGTTCCAGCCGTGGAACAGAATCCGCCGGCTGTTGGGGTTGTTCTTCAGGCAATCGACCATGTAGTCGATCTGGTTGATCTTGCCGCCATCCCTGGTCGGCCAGCCGGTCCACTGCGCGCCGTAGACCGGGCCAAGATCGCCCTCTTCGGTGGCCCACTCATCCCAGATGGTCACGCCGTTTTCGTTGAGCCATTTGGTATTGGTGTTGCCACTGAGCATCCAGATCAGCTCGTTGGCGATGCTCTTGAAGTGCAGCTTCTTGGTGGTCAGCAGCGGGAAGCCATCGGCCAGGTTGTGGCGAAACTGGCGACCGAACACAGCGGTGGTGCCGGTGCCGGTGCGGTCGCCCTTGCGCGTGCCGTTATCAACGACGTCCTGCAGCAGTTCAAGGTATTGCTTCATGCCCTGGGGCCTCTCTGTATCGATGAAGCGCCGGACAGTCACGTCCGGCGGCTCAGTATTAAACGGTCGCGTTGCGGGCTGCGGGGTCGCGGTGGTACGCCAACCAGATCAAGATCAGCCCGGCGACGATCATCGGCAGGCTGAGCACCTGGCCCATCGTGAGCCAGCCCCAGGCCAGATAGCCCAGTTGCGCATCCGGCACGCGGACGAACTCGACCACAAAACGGAAGATGCCATAGAACAGCGCGAACATGCCGGACACGGCCATGGTCGGGCGCGGTTTACGCGAGTAGAAATACAGGATCAGGAACAGGGCAACGCCTTCCAGCGCAAACTGATACAGCTGCGACGGGTGACGCGGCAGCTGGGCCGGGTCGCTGAACGGCGGAAAGATCATGGCCCACGGCAGGTCAGTCGGTTTGCCCCACAACTCGGCGTTGATGAAGTTGCCGATGCGCCCGGCGCCCAGACCGATCGGCACCATCGGCGCAATGAAGTCCATGAGCTGGAAGAAGGACTTGCCGTTGCGCTTGCCGAACCAGTAGGTCGCGATCATCACGCCGATGAAGCCGCCGTGGAACGCCATTCCGCCTTTCCAGACTTCAAAGATCAGCAGCGGGTTGGCGATGTAGTTGGGCAGGTCGTAAAACAGCACGTAGCCCAATCGCCCGCCGACGATGACCCCCATGGCGACCCAGAAGATCATGTCCGAGAGCTTTTCCTTGGTCCAGGTCGGATCAAAACGATCCAGACGACGGGACGCAAGAAACCAGGCGCTCCCGATACCGACCAGGTACATCAGGCCGTACCAGTGGATTTGCAGTGGGCCGATGGCAACCGCTACCGGGTCAATCTGCGGGTAAGGCAGCATTGCGACTCCTTAGTGAAACGCTCTGCGAGCGACAAGACAAAACGGGATCAAATCAGAAAACGCCTGCCCGCGACCACCGGCATCAATGCGAACGGGCGTTGCCTGATCACGGGCGCTCTTCAAAACAGTCCGGCATGTTACCGGAAGCACGACGCTGTGCTCTAGCGGCGTGCGATGGATGTCCGCCCGATGACTGGGTACAGTGGCGAAAAAGGAGTCCTGCATGTGCCTGATCGTATTCGCCTGGCGTCCGTCCCACCCGCAACCCCTGGTGCTGGCCGCCAACCGCGACGAGTTTTATGCACGCCCGACACAGCCCCTGGCACAGTGGAAGGATGCGCCGCAGGTGTACGCCGGGCGTGACCTGGAAGCCGGCGGCACCTGGCTTGGCATCAACGCTGACGGGCGATTTGCCGCGCTGACCAATATCCGGAATCCGGATCAACCGCTGGGCAGACGTTCACGGGGCGAACTGGTTGCTCAGTTTCTGACCAACGACCTGTCGATGGATGAGTACTTGCTGGCGGTGGCTGACCGAGCCGGAGAATACGGCGGCTTTAATCTGTTGGTGGGCAACCGAGAAGAGCTGTATTTCCTCAGCGCCATCGATCCGGTACCGCGCCCGTTGAGTGAAGGCGTGTATGGCGTGTCCAACGCCGGCCTCGACACGCCGTGGCCCAAGCTGGTCAAGGCTAAGGCGGCGTTAAGCGCGCAGTTGAATGACCCGCAGCCGGCGAGGCTGTTTGATTTCCTGGCGGACGCTGACGTAGCGCCGGTTGCCGATTTGCCCGAGACCGGGGTTGGCCTGGCGACTGAAACGTTGCTGTCGAGCGTTTTCATCGCCAGCCCCACGTACGGGACCCGCGCCAGCACGGTGTTGATCGTCAATGCAGACGGCCGTCGACAGCTGATCGAACACAGCTTCGGGCCGTATGGAGGGCGGTTGGGAGAAGTTGAGCTGGGTATCTGACCTGCGCGGAGGGGCCTCTGTAGGAGTGATCTTGCTCGCGATTGCGGTGTGCCAGATGTCAGGAATGTGGCTGACATGACGCCATCGCGAGCAAGCTCACGCCTACAGGTGACGGCGACTGTCTTAAGATAAGCGGGAATCAGTGGCCCTTAACGGACCCCGGATTGATCATCCGCGACAACCCGAGATTACGCAGCGCCAGTTGCAGCGAGCTGTTGATCACCTGCGGATTATCGTTGGTCATCAACTGCGCCAGCAGCTCCTTGGCCTTGCTCAGGTGGATCTGGCGCAGCATCCACTTCACTTTCGGCAGGTTGGTGGCGTTCATCGACAAGCTGTCGAATCCCATGGCCATCAGCAGCACGGCAGCGGCCGGATCACCCGCCATCTCGCCGCAAATGCTCACCGGCTTGCCTTCGGCGTGGGCGTCGCGCACCACGTTCTGCAGCGCTTGCAACACCGCCGGGTGCAGGTAGTCGTAGAGATCAGCCACACGCGGGTTGTTGCGATCCACCGCCAACAGGTACTGGGTCAGGTCGTTTGAACCGACGGACAGGAAGTCCACCTGCCGCGCCAGCTCACGGGTTTGATACACCGCCGCGGGCACTTCGATCATCACGCCCACAGGCGGCATCGGCACGTCGGTGCCTTCATCGCGCACCTCGCCCCAGGCCCGGTGAATCAGGTGCAATGCCTCTTCGGTCTCATGCGTGCCCGAAATCATCGGCAGCAGGATCCGCAGGTTGTTCAGGCCTTCGCTGGCCTTGAGCATCGCGCGGGTCTGCACCAGGAAGATTTCCGGGTGATCAAGGGTGACGCGAATGCCGCGCCAGCCGAGAAACGGGTTATCTTCCTTGATCGGGAAGTACGACAGCGCCTTGTCACCGCCGATGTCCAGCGTGCGCATGGTCACGGGCAGCGGATGGAACGCAGCAAGCTGCTCACGGTAGATCGCCAGCTGCTCTTTTTCGCTGGGGAAGCGCTGGTTGATCATGAACGGGACTTCGGTGCGGTACAGGCCCACACCTTCGGCGCCGCGCTGTTGAGCGCGCGCCACATCGGCCAGCAAACCGGTGTTGACCCACAACGGCATGCGGTGGCCGTCCAGCGTCACGCACGGCAACTCCCGCAGCGATTCAAGGCCTTGGGACAGCTGACGCTCTTCCTCGACCACCACCGAGTACTGCTTGCGCAGGATCTCGCTGGGGTTGGTGAACACTTCGCCGTGATAGCCGTCGACGATCAGCTGAATGCCATCAACCTTGGAGTACGGCAGGTCCACCACGCCCATGACCGTCGGAATACCCATCGCCCGGGCCAGGATCGCGACGTGGGAGTTGCCCGAACCAAGAACCGAAATCAGACCGACCAGCTTGCCTTCCGGCACCTCGCCGAGCATCGCTGGCGTCAGTTCTTCGCTCACCAGAATCGTGTTTTCGGGGTACACCAGCGTTTGCTGGCGCGCTTCCTGAAGGTACGCCAGCAAACGGCGGCCGAGGTCCTTGACGTCCGAGGCGCGCTCCCGCAGGTAGGCGTCGTCCATCAGCTCGAAGCGTTTGACGTGCTCGTTGACCACCGAGCGCAATGCGCCCTGTGCCCATTGGCCGGTCTTGATGACATTGGTCACTTCGCTGCCCAGGGAGGCATCGTCGAGCATCATCAGGTAAACATCGAACAGCGCGCGCTCTTCCGGGCGCAATTGCGTGGCCAACTTCGCCGAAAGGGTACGCATGTCGCTGCGCACGCCTTCCAGCGCGGTGTTGAACAGCTTGAGTTCGGCTTGAATGTCGGTAACGGTCTTGTCGGGGACGACTTCCAGGTCGGCCGGCGGCAGCATGACAACGGCCATCCCCACCGCAGCGCCTGGCGAGCCGGGTACACCGACGAATCGGGCTTCCTGAATGCCCTTGCCCTGACGCCCAAGCCCCCGGATCGAGCCGGTGGCTTCAGCGTGAGCGATAACGCCGGCGAGCTGGGCGCTCATGGTCACGAGGAAGGCCTCCTCCCCTTCGTCGAACTGACGGCGCTCCTTTTGCTGGATGACCAACACCCCGACCACGCGACGGTGGTGAATGATGGGGGCGCCTAGAAAGGAGGCGTAGCGTTCCTCGCCGGTTTCAGCGAAGTAGCGGTAACGCGGGTGATCAGCGGCGTTTTCGAGGTTAAGCGGTTCTTCGCGAGTGCCGACCAGACCGACCAGGCCTTCATTGGGCGCCATGCTGACTTTGCCGATGGAGCGCTTGTTCAAGCCCTCGGTGGCCATCAGCACGAAACGATTGGATTCGGGGTCGAGCAAATAGACCGAGCACACCTGACTGCTCATGGCCTCTTTGACGCGTAACACAATAATCCCCAACGCCGCCTTGAGATCCTTGGCGGAGTTAACTTCCTGGACGATCTTGCGCAGCGTATTGAGCATGGCTCGGGGTCGAACTCCGTGTCAGTCGCGCGCCAACAGGCGCGGGGCAAGCTCTTTAAGTGCGCGTCGATACACTTCGCGCTTGAATGTCACCACCTGGCCCAACGGGTACCAATAACTGACCCAGCGCCAGCCATCGAACTCCGGTTTACCGGTCAAATCCATCCGCACCCGCTGCTCGTTGGAGATCAGGCGCAGGAGAAACCATTTCTGTTTCTGACCGATGCACAGCGGTTGGCTGTGGGTGCGGACCAGACGTTGCGGCAGACGATAGCGCAACCAACCGCGGGTGCAGGCAAGAATTTCAACATCGTGCCGTTCCAGCCCGACTTCTTCATTCAATTCACGGTAGAGCGCGTCTTCCGGCGTCTCCTGAGGGTTGATCCCCCCCTGTGGAAACTGCCAGGCATCTTGGTTGATACGCCGAGCCCATAGGACCTGGCCAACATCATTCGTCAGAATTATCCCGACATTAGGGCGGAAACCATCGGGGTCGATCACGGCTACAACCTCGCAAACGCATGTCGGCGCATTGTTCCACAAAGATCGTGAAGGCAGCAACGCGCCTTGGGCAGCTTATTGGCACAACTGCATTAATAGATGCAGCGTCGCGGATAAACCTCGTATTCTTGGGCTCTTTTTTTAGTTAATTCAGCGAGTAACCGCATGCGCCTGGCTTTATTCGACCTCGACAATACCCTGCTTGGTGGCGACAGTGACCATGCCTGGGGCGATTACCTGTGCGAGCGCGGCATCCTTGACGGTGCTGCTTATAAAGCACAAAACGATGCCTTTTATCAGGACTACCTGGCGGGCACGCTGAACCTGACCGACTACCTGAATTTCAGCCTGGAGATTCTTGGCCGCACGGAAACAGCGCAACTCGACGAATGGCACCGCGAGTTCATGCGCGAACGCGTCGAACCGATGATTTTGCCCAAGGCGATGGCGCTGATCGCCCAACACCGAGACGCTGGCGACAAACTGCTGGTGATCACCGCGACCAACCGCTTTGTGACTGCACCGATTGTTGCGCGGATGGGCATCGACACGCTGCTGGCAACAGAGTGTGAAGTCATCGAAGGCCGCTACACCGGCAAGACCGTTGACGTGCCGTGCTTTCGCGAAGGCAAAGTGACGCGCCTGAACCGTTGGCTGGCAGAAAACAACTTCAATCTGGACGACAGCTATTTCTACAGCGACTCGATGAATGACCTGCCGCTGCTGGAGCAGGTGACCCACCCGGTGGCGGTGGACCCTGATGAAAAGCTGCTGGCTGAAGCTACGCGTCGTGGGTGGCCGGTGATTTCGTTGCGCGATTGAGGTGAGGCTATCGCGGGCAAGCGCGCTCCTACAAAGGAACGCGAATAAACTGTAGGAGCGCGCTCGCCCGCGAATGCGATTGATCAAGCAACTTGCTTATACCGGCTTGGCCCCCATCAACCCGGCAATCGCCACAAAACACACAGCACTGAAGACCGCCAGCGCGAGCGTAAACTTCGGGTTACCCACCAGCACCGGCCGCCGCAGCCGGTTGACCCGCACCGCCAGCCAAGCCCAGCTCGCCGCACCCAGGGTGTACAGCACGCTCGCGGCCAACAGCCAGGTCTGCCCCAGCGGCCAGCCCGCGTAATGCACCAACCACCAGCCGCTGACGGGCAACGTCAGCAGACACAACCCCATCAAGACCCAGACGAACACCCAAGGGCGTTGCATCGTGCGGTTCTGCACCGTCACATCCCCCGCGCACCGGCCTTTGATCACCCTGAAGGTCAGCGCCAGCGCGCAGATAAAGAGCAGCACGGTGGTGACCATGTGCAGGATTTTCAGTGCTGCGAAGTGTTCCATGTTCGTTTTCCTGTTGGTGTTTCGTTCCTCTGTAGGAGCGAACTTGTTCGCGAAACGTCCGACCTGAACGCCGCACAAACGGCTTCGCCAACACGTTGGCTCCTACAGGTTTTCGCTAGCCGAGAAACAGTTTGTAGGCCGGGTTGTTGGTCTCGTCCCAATACGGATACCCGATCTCCGCCAGCGCCGCCGGCACCAGGTGCCGTTCGTCTTCGGGCACCACCAATCCTGCCACCACCCGACCGTCCGCCGCGCCGTGGTTGCGGTAGTGGAACATCGAGATATTCCATTGCCCACCCAGCTTGTTCAGGAAATTGAACAACGCCCCCGGCCGTTCCGGGAACTCGAAGCGGAATACCATCTCGTCACTGACCCGCTCCGAATGCCCGCCCACCATGTGCCGCAGGTGCAGCTTGGCCAGTTCGTTGTCGGTCAGGTCCAACACCGGGAAACCCTGTTCGGTCAGGCTCGTTATCAGCGCCTTGCGCGGGTCGGTGTCCGGGTGGGTCTGCACGCCGACGAAGATGTGCGCCTCGCGGTCGGTGTGGTAACGGTAGTTGAATTCGGTGATCTGGCGTTTGCCGATGGCCTCGCAGAAGGCCTTGAAACTGCCCGGCTGCTCGGGGATGGTGACCGCGATGATGGCTTCGCGGCCTTCGCCCAGTTCGGCGCGCTCGGCCACGTGGCGCAAGCGGTCAAAGTTGACGTTGGCCCCCGAATCGATGGCGACGAAGGTCTGCCCGGTCACTTCGTATTGCTCGGTGTATTTCTTGATCCCCGCCACACCCAGCGCGCCGGCGGGTTCGGTGATGGAGCGGGTGTCGTCGTAGATGTCCTTGATCGCCGCGCAGATTTCGTCGGTGCTGACCGTGATCACTTCGTCGACGTAGTGCTGGCAGATGTCGAAGGTGTGCTTGCCGATCTGCGCCACCGCCACGCCGTCGGCGAACAGCCCGACCTGTTGCAGCACGACCCGCTCGCCGTAGGCCATGGCCTGTTGCAGGCAGTTGGAGTCGTCCGGCTCGACGCCGATCACCTTGATCTCCGGGCGCAGGTATTTAACGTAGGCCGCGATGCCCGCAATCAGGCCGCCGCCGCCCACCGGCACAAAGATCGCGTCCAGCGGCCCCGGATGCTGACGCAGGATTTCCATGGCCACCGTGCCTTGCCCGGCGATGGTGTCAGGGTCGTCGTAGGGATGAACGTAGACGTAGCCTTTTTCCTCGACCAGCTTCAGGGAAAACGCCAGCGCCTCAGGGAAAGAGTCGCCGTGCAGCACGACGATGCCACCCCGGGAACGCACGCCTTCGACCTTGATTTCGGGGGTAGTCTTGGGCATGACGATGGTGGCTTTGACGCCCAGGGTTTTTGCCGCCAGCGCCAGCCCTTGCGCGTGATTGCCTGCCGAGGCGGTGACCACGCCCCGCGCCAGGTCTTCCGGGCTCAGCTGCGCCAGCTTGTTGTACGCGCCGCGGATCTTGAAGGAAAACACCGGCTGCAGGTCTTCGCGCTTGAGCAGGACCTGATTGCCCAACCGCTCCGACAGCTGCCGCGCGCCGTGCAGCGGGGTTTCCACGGCGACGTCGTAGACGCGGGAGGTGAGGATTTTCTTGACGTACTGTTCGAGCATCGGGAAAGCATCACTGGGCAAAGGGGCAAGGCCGAGAAGTCTACCCCTCACCCAGACGCACGACCACACGAATGGTCGGGTTTAACCGCTTCCATGTCGCTATAATCCCGGCCCTCAGCGCATTGCTACTCCCTGTAGGAGCGCGCTTGCCCGCGATGGCGTTGTGTCAAACGACCCTTATGTTTCTGACATACCGCCATCGCGGGCAAGCGCGCTCCTACAAGGGACATTAATAACCGGAGCCCACCCGCATGACCCAGGATCAACTCAAACAGGCCGTTGCCCAGGCCGCTGTCGACTTCATCCTTCCAAAGCTGGACGACAAAAGCGTCGTCGGCGTCGGCACCGGTTCCACTGCCAACTGCTTCATCGACGCGCTAGCCCTGCACAAGGGCGCGTTCGACGGTGCAGTCGCCAGCTCCGAGGCGACGGCCGCACGCTTGAAGGGCCATGGGATTCCGGTGTACGAGCTCAACACGGTCGGCGATCTGGAGTTCTACATCGACGGCGCCGATGAAACCGACGGGCACCTGAACCTGATCAAAGGCGGCGGCGCGGCCCTGACCCGGGAGAAGATCGTCGCGGCAGTGGCCAGGACCTTCATTTGCATCGCTGATGGCAGCAAGCTCGTTCCAGTGTTGGGCGGCTTCCCGTTGCCGGTCGAGGTAATCCCCATGGCCCGCAGCCACGTCGCGCGTCAATTGGTGAAGCTGGGCGGCGACCCGGTGTATCGCGATGGGGTGCTGACCGATAACGGCAACATCATTCTCGACGTGCACAACCTGAACATCACTGACCCGGCGACGCTGGAGGGGCAGATCAACAACATCGTTGGCGTGGTCACCAATGGCCTGTTCGCCGCGCGTTCGGCGGACGTGTTGTTACTGGGCACTGACGAAGGCGTGAAAACCCTGAAGCGCTGATCATTACCTGTTGGAGCGAGGCTTGCCCGCGAAGCTAACGACGCGGTGTGTCAGATGCATCGTGTAATCAGCTTCGCGGGCAAGCCTCGCTCCAACAACGATCACTCGCTTCACCGCTTCTTGAACACGTAAAACAGATTCGGCTCGCTGACCAGGTACAACGTGCCGTCATCCCCCATCGCGATGCCTTCGGCCTGCGGCACGTTCTTGTCCAGGCCCATACTCCCCTTGCTCAGCGACACATTGGCCACCGCCCTGCCCGTGGTGTCCAGCTCGAGGATCTGCCGCGATTCGTCCGACAGCGCCAACAAATGCCCGCTGCGCTCATCGAATTGCAGACTGGACAGGTCGCGCACGAACAATCCGGCGTTGCGGGCTTTGTCGGTGGTAACTTCCAGCACGTTCGGCGTGTCCTTGCCGGCCCGGGGAAACCCGCGAATCTCGATGATCTGCACCGGCCTGCGCTCTTTGGCCACAAACAGCCGCTGGCCCTGCGTGTCATAGGCCAGCCCTTCGAACCCGTTGTTGCCGCCCGCGTCGATCCCCAGCGTCAACTGCTCGGAATCATGCGCATCCAGAAACAACGTATCCGCGTCCACGTGAACCCTGAACAGGCTCTGGCTGTGCTCATCGCTGATCACATAAATGCCGGGGCTGATGTACTCCACCGCCTCCGCATCGCCAAAACCGGTCAGCGGAATACGCCGGATCACCTCGCCGTCCAGGTTCAATTCAGCCAGTTCGCTGTTCTTGTTGGTGACCGTGAACAGGGTTTTACGGTCCGGGTCGTAGCTGAGCGCGGAGACGTTGTCGTCGAGCCCCTTGATCGGCTTGCCCTCAATCACGACCTGATAGTCACTGAGCCCAAGGCTGTCGGCATCGGCTGATTGCCAGAAGACATGCCAGTTGAACCACAGGCGTTCCACCACTCGGTATTCGCGTCCGACAAAATACGAGGCGACGACCAGTACCACTACAACGAGGAACAGCGGGAGCTTGGTCATCATTTCTTCTTGAAGGTATAAAACAGGTTCGGCTCGCTGACGATGTACAGGGTGCCGTTTTCATCCATGGTCACGCCTTCGGCCCGGGGGATCGTGGCGGCCAGACCGTTAAAGCCGTGCAGCAGGGTCATGAAGCTGACCTGCTCACCCTTCTCGTCCAGTTCCAGCAGCATGTGCGATTCAGCCGACAGCACCAGCAGGTGCCCGGTGCGCTGATCCGCGTGCAGCGCCGACAGATTGCGCAGGTCGAGGTTGGTATTGATCAGCTTCTTCTTGTCGCCCTTCAAAGGGCTGTGGCCATCGCTGTCCCAGGTGAACAACGCCGGCGGGCGCTCTTCGCCGAGCCAGATTTTCTGGTTTTTCGGGTCCCAGGCCACGCCTTCGAACGCCTTGTTCTGATCCTTGGACGGGCCGAGGTCGTACTGGGGGAAGTCGGCAATGTTCAGCGTCTTCGTGTCCGGCGTCACGGTCACGATGGTCATCAGGTGCTGACGCTCATCAACGATCGCGATCAAGCCGTTTTCCAGCACAGCCAGCGCTTCCGGGTTACTCCAGCCCACCAGCGGGATCTTGCGAATCACATCGCCGTTGAGCGTGAGCTCGGACAGAAAGGCATTTTTACCCATCACCGAAAACAGCGTCTTGGTCACTGGGTTGTAGGACAGGTCAGACGCTTCGTCCTTTTCCATCCCTGCCAGCGGCTTGGCATCGATATCGACGGTGTAATCCGGCAGCCAGATACTCGCAGCATGTTCGGTGGGCGTGACGTTTTGTTCGCGCAACCACAACCGGCCACGGTCATCCCAGTGGAAGGCATAGGCCAGGCCATAGCCGATAACGACAAGCAGGATCAGCCACCCGTACCAGCGCACGCGCGGCAATCGGCGTTTGGATTTACTCAGTGGATCAACATCAGTGGCCATCGAAGCGTTCCCGAAATGAGTCATTGGCGCAGGGCCATGAACCAGCAGTCGGCGCGGATTATCCAGATCGACTGTGAAAAAAGTGGCAACAGGCTATCCAGCTGTGCAGACATAAAAAAGCCGCCTGCGTATTCATCGCAGGCGGCCTTGTTGGCGCATCAGCTCAATCAGCGAACGTCGCTCTCGAAGCGGCTGTGCCCCGGCAACTCCAGCACAATCTCATCACCCACACTGAAAGGCCCGACACCTGCCGGCGTGCCGGTCATGATCAAATCCCCGGCCTGCAGGGAGAAGTGCGAGGCCATGTGCTGAATCATCGGCACGATAGCGTTGAGCATCAGGCTGCTATTGCCGTCCTGACGCACTTCGCCGTTGATGGTCAGACGGATCGGGATGTCCGTCAGATCCGGGAAACTGTCCGGCGACACAAACGGCGCAATCACGGCCGCGCCGTCGAAGGATTTGCACAGCTCCCACGGCAGGCCCTTTTCCTTGAGCTTCGATTGCAGGTCCCGCAATGTCAGGTCCAGGCCCGGTGCAAAGCCGGAAATGGCGTCCAGCACTTCTGCGCGATCCGGGTTTTTGCTCAGCGGCTTGCCGATCAGCACCACGATTTCAGCTTCGTAATGCACCGAACCACGGTCGGTCGGAATGGTGAAACCGCCTTCCAGCGGCACCACGCAGCTGCCGGGCTTGATGAACAGGATCGGCTCGGTGGGCACCGGGTTGTCCAGCTCTTTGGCGTGCTCGGCGTAGTTGCGTCCGATGCAGACCACTTTCCCCAGTGGAAAATGAATCCCCGTTCCATCGACATACTTGTGCTGGTAGCTCATGGGCGCTCCTTGGCTGCGGGTTATCTTGGCACTGATTGTTTTTTGATCGATCCAGCGTGCTTCATACCGCGAAGATCTTGCCCGGGTTCATGATGCCGTTGGGGTCGAACACGGCCTTCACGGCTTTCATGTACTCGATTTCCACGGGTGAACGGCTGTACGTCAGGTAATCGCGCTTGGTCATGCCCACGCCATGCTCGGCGGAAATAGAGCCGTTGTACTTCTGTACCGTCTCGAACACCCACTTGTTGACCTTGGCGCACTTGACGAAGAACTCGTTCTTGTCGAGCGCTTCAGGCTTGAGGATGTTCAGGTGCAGGTTGCCGTCACCGATATGCCCGTACCAGAGGACTTCGAAGTCCGGGTAGTGCTCGGCGACGATGGCGTCGATTTCACTCAGGAACGCCGGCACCTTGGAAACGGTCACCGAAATGTCGTTCTTGTACGGCGTGAAGTGGGAGATGGTCTCCGAAATGTATTCGCGCAACTTCCACAGGTTCTGCAGCTGCTGCTCACTCTGGCTCATGACGCCATCGAGCACCCAGCCGTTTTCGACGCAGTGCTCGAATGTCGCCAGCCCCTCGTTGGATACGTCTTCGGTAGTCGCTTCGAATTCCAGCAGGACGTAGAACGGGCACGGCGTCTCGAACGGCGAAGGCACGTCGCCCCGGCTCATGACGCGGGCGAAGGCCTTGTCGGAGAAGAACTCGAACGCCGTCAGGTCAAGTTTGCCGTGGAAGGCATGCAGCACCGGCATGATCGAATCGAAATCGGTGGTTCCCAGCACCATGACGGTGAGGTTCTTCGGCGCACGGTCCAGGCGCATGGTGCCCTCGACCACAAAGCCCAGCGTGCCTTCGCCGCCGATGAACAGCTGACGCAGGTCGTAGCCGGTGGCGTTTTTGATCAGGTCTTTGTTCAGCTCAAGGATGTCACCCTTGCCGGTGACCACTTTCAGACCTGCGACCCAATTACGGGTCATGCCGTAGCGAATAACCTTGATTCCGCCGGCATTGGTGCCGATGTTGCCGCCAATCTGGCTGGAACCTGACGACGCGAAGTCAACCGGGTAATACAGGCCGTTTTCTTCGGCCAGATTTTGCAGCTGCTGGGTGATCACGCCCGGCTGCACGCGAACGGTGCGCTCGGTGACGTTCAGTTCCAGCACCTGATTCATGTAATCGAACGAAACAACCACTTCACCGTTGGCCGCGACTGCAGCGGCGGACAAGCCGGTTCGCCCGCCGGACGGCACCAGCGCCACCTTGTGCTCATTGGCCCACAGCACGATGGCCTGAACTTGCTCGATGGTCTTGGGGAATACGATGGCGGTCGGCGCAGGGGCGTATTGCTTGGTCCAGTCCTTGCCGTAAGCCTCAAGGGAGTCGGCGTCAGTGAGCACTTTGCCAGGCTCAACCAGGGTCTTCAGCGCATCAATCAGGGCAGGAAGATTCATCACAGAACTCTCGAACAATTCATGGTCATCCTGAGAACGGCTCACGTCCAGGAATGGGGTGTTTCGCGGGGCGTATGCTAGCATACGCCCCCTGCCGATCGAGGCTAAGCCCGATATGCAAGCGCTTCACTTTCCTGCCATTTTTCTTCGGGACACAGGTTTACGCAGATGAGCAAGACTTCCCTCGACAAGAGCAAGATCAAGTTCCTTCTTCTCGAAGGCGTCCATCAATCCGCGGTCGATGTCCTCAAGGCCGCCGGTTACACCAGCATCGACTACCACACCAAGTCACTGCCGGAAGCCGAGCTCAAGGAAAAGATTGCCGACGCCCACTTCATCGGCATCCGCTCCCGCACACAACTGACAGAAGAGCTGTTCGACAGCGCCAAAAAGCTGGTTGCCGTGGGTTGCTTCTGCATCGGCACCAACCAGGTCGACCTCGGCGCGGCCCGTGAACGCGGTATTGCCGTGTTCAACGCCCCCTACTCCAACACGCGCTCGGTGGCCGAACTGGTCCTGGCCGAAGCGATTCTGCTGTTGCGCGGCATCCCCGAGAAGAACGCTTCCTGCCACCGTGGCGGCTGGATCAAGAGCGCGGCCAACTCGTTCGAAATCCGTGGCAAGAAACTCGGCATCATCGGCTACGGCTCCATCGGCACGCAGTTGTCGGTGCTGGCTGAAGGCCTGGGCATGCAGGTGTTTTTCTTCGATCCGCTGACCAAGCTGCCACTGGGCAACGCGACCCAGGTTCCGACCTTGAACGAACTGTTGGGCATGGCCGACATCGTCTCCCTGCACGTCCCTGAGCTGCCATCCACGCAGATGATGATGGGCGAGAAAGAAATCCGCGCCATGAAGAAGGGCGCGATCCTGATCAACGCCGCACGTGGCACCGTGGTGGATCTGGACGCTCTGGCTGACGCCATCAAGGACAAACACCTGATCGGCGCCGCCATCGACGTGTTCCCGGTCGAGCCGCGCTCCAACGACGACATCTTCGAAAGCCCGCTGCGTGGACTGGACAACGTGATCCTGACCCCGCACATCGGCGGCTCAACCGCTGAAGCGCAGGCCAACATCGGTCTGGAAGTGGCGGAAAAGCTGGTCAAGTACAGCGACAACGGTACCTCCGTGTCTTCGGTCAACTTCCCGGAAGTGGCGCTGCCGGCTCACCCTGGCAAGCACCGTCTGCTGCACATCCACCAGAACATCCCGGGCGTGATGAGCGAGATCAACAAGGTGTTCGCCGAAAACGGCATCAACATCTCCGGTCAGTTCCTGCAGACCAACGAGAAAGTCGGCTACGTGGTCATCGACGTCGATGCCGATTACTCGGACCTGGCGCAAGAAAAGCTGCAGCACATCAAAGGCACCATCCGCAGTCGCGTTCTGTTCTAAATCGCACCTGCATAAAAAAGGAGACCCTCGGGTCTCCTTTTTTGTGCCTTCTCTGCGCTCGAGCTGACGTTAATACTCGATGCGCACATCACCCTTGGGCACGCTGCAGCACGAGAGGATGTAACCCTCTTCCACATCGTCATCCGTGATGCCGCCGTTGTGCTCCATCTCCACTTCCCCGCTCAGCTTCATCACCTTGCACGTGCCGCAGATGCCCATGCCGCAGGCTTTCGGGATCATCAAACCGAGCTTGGCGGCGGCGGCGTGAACCGTTTCGCCCGGCCCCACGCGGATGCTCTTGCCGGTGTCAGTGAATTCCACCTGGTGCAGATCGGCGAAGGCGATCTCCGGCGCGTCGGCCGCTTGTTCGGCGTGCTCGACGGCATCAGCACGGGCTTCGGGCGGCGTCGCACCGAAGGATTCTTCGTGGTACTGCTCCATGTTGAAGCCGTTGGCTTCCAGCAGCCGCTTGATGGCGTTCATGTACGGCGTCGGGCCGCAGCAGAACACTTCGCGCTCCATGAAGTCCGGCGCCATCAGCTCCAGCATTTTCTGGTTCACGTAGCCGCGATAACCGGCCCACGGTTCGCCCAGGCCGTGCTTCTCGCACACGATGTGCAGGCTGAAGTTGTTGATGCGCGAGGCCATCTGTTCCAGCTCGCGGTGGTAAATGATGTCCTTGGGCGAGCGGGCGCTGTGGACGAAGACCATGTCGACGTTGGCGTTGGTGTCGTAGAACCAGCGCGCCATGGACATGACCGGCGTGATGCCGACGCCGCCGCTGAGGTAGAGAATCTTCGGATTGGGGAAGTCGATGGCGTTGAACAGACCCACCGGCCCGTGCACGGCCAGCTCCTGGCCTTCATGCAGCGTGTCGTGCAGCCAGTTGGAGACCTTGCCCCCCGGCACGCGCTTGATGGTGACCGAAAAGCTGTACGGCACCGATGGCGCGCTGGAGATGGTGTAGGAGCGCATGATCGGCACGCCCTCGATTTCCAGCTCCAGGGTGACGAACTGCCCTGGCTTGAAGAAGAACAGGATCGGCTGGTCGGCCATGAAGCAAAAGGTGCGAACGTCCCAGGTTTCCTGGATAACCTTTACAACCCGTACAAGGTGGCGGCCATTGGCCCAGGTCTGGGTGTTGACCGGGCTGAGGAAACTCTGGGACATGCTCAATCTCCACGGCCGACAGTCGGCCTCTCATGGTGCGGATTCTGCGTAACGGATCGATCGCCTATTTACCTATCAGCGACATTCACATACTTATGGCGACCAGCCCCATGCCAGCGGGGTTACGCCGTCGGAAACGGATTCGGCCATGTCGCCCATGGATAAGGATCGGTCCTCGCCGGGCTCCACACTCGCCGTTAATGGGTTACGCATTTTTTACGGCGGACCCCGAGCGACAGAATCCACCGTCGCCGAGCGTGCCAACGACCAAACACAACCGTATCAGCCACATTCGCCGACCGATTAGATGCGGTCATGAGGACTTGAAAGATGGACGTCACCGCAACGTTGAGCTTGGGCGATCCGCTGGAACCTGCACGCAAGGCCACTGCCGAGATGCTGCAGACTCGCGAGCGCACGTACTCGCTGCCGCAGCCTTTCTACAGTGATGAGCGACTGTTTGAAATCGACATGCAGGAAATCTTTCAAAAAGAGTGGCTGATCGCGGGCATGACCTGCGAGATCCCGGCCAAAGGCAACTTTCTCACCTTGCAGGTTGGCAAAAACCCCGTCGTTGTCGTGCGCGGTGCGGACGGTGCGGTCAACGCGTTCTTCAACGTCTGTCGCCACCGGGGTTCGCGGCTGTGCACCAAGGAGAAGGGCAAGGTCGCCAAGCTGGTGTGCCCTTATCACCAGTGGACCTATGAGCTGGACGGGCGTCTGCTGTACGCCGGCTCCGAGATGGGCGCCGATTTCGACATGAAGCAGTTCGGCCTCAAGCCGATCAACTGCAAGACCTCAGGCGGTTACATCTTCATCAGCCTGTCGCAAAACCCGCCGGCCATCGACGCGTTCCTGCAGACCCTGAACCACTACATGGAACCGTACGACATGGAGAACACCAAGGTGGCGGTCCAGACCACCTTGATCGAAAAAGCCAACTGGAAACTGGTGCTGGAGAACAACCGCGAGTGCTATCACTGCAACGGTTCCCACCCAGAGCTGTTGAACACCCTGCTGGAGTGGGACGACGTCACGGATCCGCGCGCCGACCAGGCGTTCAAGGATCACGTGGCAGCGTCCGCAGCGGCCTGGGAAGCGGAGAAGATTCCGTTCGCCCACGCCAGCTTCGGCCTGCGTAACCGCATCGTGCGCATGCCGCTGCTCAAAGGCACCGTGTCGATGACCATGGACGGCAAGCAGGGCAGCAAAAAGCTCATGGGCCGCATCAAGAACCCGGATCTGGGCTCGATGCGCATCCTGCACCTGCCCCACGCCTGGAACCACTGCATGGGCGACCACGTCATCGTGTTCACCGTGTGGCCGATCAGCGCGCAGGAAACCATGGTCAGCACCAAGTGGCTGGTGCACAAGGACGCGGTTGAAGGCGTGGACTACGACGTCGCCCGCCTGCGCGAAGTCTGGGACGCCACCAATGATCAGGACCGTCGCCTGGCTGAAGAAAACCAGCGCGGCATCAACTCCATCGCTTACCAGCCTGGCCCCTACTCGAAGACCTACGAGTTCGGCGTCGTGAATTTCATCGACTGGTACAGCGCACGCCTGCTGGAAAACATGGGCGCCGAGCCTGCAGCGTATTTGCAGGGTGTGGCGGTTAATCACGAGTAAGGAATGCAGCGCCTGACAGGACGCTATCGCAAGCAAACTCGCTCTTACAGGTAGAAACGCATTCCCCTGTAGGAGTGAGCTTGCTCGCGATGCTTCTCTAACGGATATCCATTGATTACATTTTGACCAACTCGCTAAACATCAATGCTGCAGCCCGTGCACGCGATCCACAAACAACTTATCCACAGACCCACCCACAGCAATTGTGGGGAAGTGGCAGGCCCGCCCTGTAAAAAACCTCAATAAACCGTGACTTATTCCAAGATGTGTTGGCGAAATTCCGCTGAATAATTTTTAATCAATACCGCACAAGCCACGGGGGGCAAGGGCTTCAGCCGACAGCGAACACGTTATCCACAGAAGCACCAACAGAGATTGTGATCAAGTCGGTCCAAGATGCTTCGGGCTGTGGAAAACCGGAATTAATCGCAAATTTGTGAGTAAGGCGAGCGGAAAACATCCAACATTCAGGGAATCGACTACTTTTTGATCAATACACCACAACCCACGTGGCATAAGGCCTGCGGACGGTAACGAACATGTTATCCACACAAGCGCTAACAGAGATTGTGGGCAAATGTCCGAGTCACACCCCTGACACTGTGGAGAAAACTCCTTAGAAAACCGGTACATAGGTTGATCATATTTTGAACAACACCCTCCAGCCCCTGCTGTACAAGGCCTCGAGCAATCACCGAACAGGTTATCCACAGGCGGATCAACAGCGATTGTGGGTATGTGGGTAGAAGACGCATGGTCAGAAAATCAGATGCGTCTGACATTCAGTTTCTGCGTCGATCTATAAACTCGCGGCAATCCAATTCATTGCAGGAACTCAATCATGAAATCAGGAGCGTTCTTTTCTCGGCAGGTCGTCTTTCAAGCCAATGCTCAGCTCATTCAGCAGCGAGGCCGCCCAACAAGTCTTCCGCGTGAGCTATTAGGGATCGTCCGCTACAGACCTAAAACGCTCGAAGAAATCAGAAACGCATTCGCTTTCGCTTACGCAAAACTGCACCGGACTGAATGACCGTGGCGAGAGCGGATTACAACTACATCTATAAAGAGCTGGTTGCGGACGAAAGCGATATTTTAGGCAAGCTCGCTTACTCGCTTTATAAGCGACAGAAAATCGAATACATCCAGACATTCAAAGAGAAGCATGGCAACGATCCGACAGACGCTGATCTGATGGCCTTCCATGACGTCAGCAACAACGCTTCGCAGCTTGATGGCTACAGGAATCAAGCCGAACAGTTGGCATTAAGTTTTCTGGAAACATCCCTCGCCAATGAAGCGAAGGAGCTGGAAGAGCTCTACTCGGCCAAGGCAGACAACGAGATTCGCTCTTTCAGACCCAGGTTCTGGGTGGGAGTGTCACAAAGCGTCGTAGGGTCAGCGTGCTTTATTCTGCTGCTCGGGTGCCTGGTATTTTTTACCTGGAGCCTAAAACAGGGTCCGCGACAGGTTATCGAACAGGTTTTCGGCGTTGCCATTGTTGATAGGCCAGCCACTGAAACCACGGCGGAAGCCGCGTTGCCCCAGCAGCCAGCGGCGCCCGAAAAAGACACCACCTAGGGGCCTGCCAAGTCCGAGAGCTTGACCTACCGAACCACACCCTCCTCCACCAACAATTTCAAAATCGCCGCAGCCCCTTCCTGCGCACTCATCCCTTCAGCACCTGCCCACCGCCACCACTGGCCTTGGCCGTCGCCGCTTTCATGCGATCAGCACCGCTTTTGGCTTTGATCACTTTCAGGCGTTTGGGCCGCGGCTTGGCCGGTTGGAGTGAGTTGCCTGTGAGTAACTCGTCAATCGTGACTTCTACGTCTTCTACCCCCAGCAGACCGCGCTGTGCCGGGCCGTAGGCGCTTTGCCGGGGTTTGGGGGCTGCGTTATCCACAGTCGCCAGGAATGGCAGGCGAACTTTCAGCCGACGACGCTGGCCGCGGGGCAACGCTTGCAACACCTGAGCCGCGCCGTTGTGATGAATCAACGTGGGTCGTTCTGAGCATCAGTCGCACGTCATAAATAAGGCTACCAGATAGCAGCCATACCCTTAAAAACCAAAAAATCACACGTCAAAAGATGTATCCAGTTATTGCAAATTTAATAGAGTGAACTGTAGGTCGCTTTAGCATGCAGCATACAGACGGCATCTATCCATTTGAATGCCCTACATATGACGGATTGTGCAAAACGCGAGAGGTATTCACTATTCGTTTCGTAATATCTTAACCAAGCGTAATACCACTTAGTAGAGAGTTATACATGAACGCAATACATCGAGTGGTTTTTCATGCAATCTATATAGCTGTTGTCATCTCAAACCTTATGAGCACGGAAGTTCATACCTGGGAAAGTTGGGTGATCGGACTGATTGCATGTGTCTTAGGAACACTAGCAATCGAGTGTTTTTTTTACACAAACCAAAGATATCTAACGATGTTTTTAGCAGATCCAAATATGAAAACAGTAAAAATAATATTACTAACAAAATATCCAAAATAACAGGAGAAATTGACATGCGGGAAATTACAGTTTCAGAACTTAAGCTGGTATCAGGTGGATCTGTGGCTGACGCGGCTGCGATTGGAGGGGCCCTTGGTGGGGCCGCGGGCGTCTCATACGCTGCGGGAATGGGTGCATCAGGTACAGCGGTCGCGGGAATGGCAGGTATCGCGGCAGCTGCGGGCGCTGGGTTAGGCGTTGCAGCTGCGGGCGGGTGGGCGGCCGGCCAGTGGATAAACGCCAATACGCCTATTCAACAGGCCATCAGCGACATACTTCCTGACCCCACAGGACTGACCTACTGTGGAGGTGGATACTAAACAGGGACTGGGCTTAGCAGCGCAGCTCAGCCCATTGACCCAACGCTTCAAGATTTACGAGGAAAATTTATAAGAGGAAGATAATACGTTGGCGAAAAAGATGGGATCAAAGCAAGGACGATGAACAGATGCCAATAAGTGGTGAACGCACTAAGACCGAAGATTCGGTCAGTTTTTTGTTCCGGGATGAGTGTCTTAATGGAAGATATCCGAACACGTCAGGACGGACCGCACGACACCGACGTTCTATAGCAGTAAAGCCAGCGGCTTCGATAGCGACACTAATAGTCTTAGCAATACTTTCCTTCGGATATTTCGGAGCTTATACGCGGAAGGTCACAGTCAAAGGTGTACTCGCGCCACAGTTAGGGACGTCGCATTCGATCTCTCCCACATACGCGATAGTTGATGAAATTTATGTTAAGGAAGGGGAACTAGTAACTGTTGGACAGCGAATATTAAAACTATCCAAGGAAAGCAACACATCCAGAGGTTCAACATATGCACTTACAGCACAGAGAATTGAAGGTCAGATAAGGCTGGTTGAGACTAGAAAAAATCTGACTAAGCTGAAGTACAAACAAGATGTCCTAGAGCTCACCAAACTGGCCAATCAGCTTAATACTAGAATTAAGATATTTGAAAACGAGATCTTACTTTTAGCCCAGATTGTAGAGATCAAGAAGCGCATAGTAAATAAGTATAACATGCTGATGCCTGGCGGCGCTATTTCAGTGGTCACTCAAGAAGATGCAAAAAAAGATTTATTGCTAGCATCCATAGAATTACAAAAATCTAGACAAATATTGCAGGACACGATTGCGGATATTGAAAATATTCCTTTGAAACAACAAGTGATTGGTACAGCAGCCGCGCTTGCCGACTCAACGATGAACAATGAGTTACTGATGCTAAGTAAAGAACTTCTGGAAAATGCGAATTCAGAAGCAGTATTCATCGTGTCGCCAATTGCCGGCACAATAACAGCCATCAATACCAATATTGGTAGCGCAGTACTGCCTGGTAATACACTAGCGACTACTTATCCAAATAGCAGCAAGCTACAAGCCAACCTCTATACTCCACCAGAGGGAAGAGGGTTCATCGAAAATTCACAGCGAGCCCAGATTCGAATCTCTGCATTTCCGTTTCAGAAATACGGAATGGTGAAAGGAACAATCATAAGTATTTCTGATACACCTTATCAGAGCAGCGAGATGCCTATACAGCTCGCAGAAATTATTGACCCAAATAGAAACTACTACAAAACCGTCGTAGAGCTTGAAGATGAAATAATCAGAGGGAACGGAAAGCAACAAGCTCTAAAGGCAGGGATGGTAGTAGAAGCGGACCTAATTCTTGAGAAGCGAAAAATATATGAGTGGCTGTTGGAGCCTCTTTACTCATTCACAAAAAAACATATGTAAGGATGAAAATCATGTCTATAGATTTTGGCATATCGCGGGAACACTTCGAAAAACATATTCAAGGGAAAAGACCACACTTATTCAAAAGTGCTATAAGCAACCATGGAGTGGATTGGCATCTAGTTAATCAACTCATCGGAAGGCACGACCACGCCTCCAGCAATTTTAAAATACTTAAGAACGGTTTAATTTTAAAGTATGACTACTTGGAGCAATATCAGGAAGTATTTACCACTAAATACCGAACAATTAAATCTAAGCTATACAAACTAATGAGCGAAGGGGCTAGCCTTGCGCTCAACAAAATAGAAAACTGCACCCAAACTGATCAGATCAGAACACAGGTTGCTTACTTCACGGGCAGACAAACAATCGTAAGCGGATACGTGGCGTTTGGCAGTGAGCCATCTTTTGGTAATCACTGGGACACACATGACGTTTTTGCAGTTCAACTGATCGGTAGAAAGCGCTGGACAATTTATGCACCGACTGACAGCAATCCTCTGTATAAAAACTCTAGCGTTGGAAAAGAGCATGAATGTAGCAGTTCACCTACTCTCGATATATGCTTGGAAGCTGGCGATATTTTTTATCTGCCCCGTGGTTGGTGGCATGAGGTTACCGCATCTGGAGAAGAAACATTTCATCTGGCAATAGGTACTTATCCCCCATATGTAACTGACTATTTAACTTGGCTTCTTGAAAGCATCTCGTCTAAATCAGATGTTTTTAGGCTCCCTCTAGATGAAGAATTGCTCGGCACAAAGCAATTGGAGCAGGCAGGTTCCATTTTAAAAGAGGCGTTAAAAGCAAGGAACAATCAAGAGGAATTTTTGCAGTGGTTTAGTGCACAACAAAGGATCGATTCACCTTACGCTGTAGAATATTTCGGCAACGCCAACGCTGTATCAATTCCAGACAATAGCTTGATTCGGGTAAATGCGACTGATTGTCGCGCTTGGCGAGGAGACCAGTTTATAGCTAATGGTATAAGACTCAATCTAACGGGCTTAAGCAAAGATGTCGTGAGATTCATTGGAGAAAGAGGAGCAGTAACTCTCAATATGATATTGACTAATTTCTCCCATGCTCCGACGCAGGACGTAAGATTGTTCTTGAATGAAATGATCAAGCAAGACGTATTATCAATTCATATTCCCACTCAAAAAAAAATCTGACATGATAAACCCAATATTTCAGGAAAGCGTAAATGACTGTGGACTTGCATGCATCGCAATGATTGCTAGACATCACGGGCTTAGTGTCACCGTGCGTCATCTAGCGGGCCGTTTCAATACACAGGCAAGCGCAATGACAGCCCAAGACATTGTTCAACTTGCCGACGAAATTAATATAAATAGTCGGGTGCTCAGACTTGAGCCAGATGAATTGGGTGAATTACAAATCCCATGCATATTGCATTGGAAGATGAATCACTTTGTGGTACTGGAGTCCGCCACCGGCGGTAAGAAAGTCGTGGTGGATCCAGCTTGCGGCAGAAAAACCATTTCTGATAGGGAGCTCTCTGAGTCTTTCACGGGAGTTGCAGTGGAGCTGGTGCCCTCTGAGGCGTTTGCCCCTAAAAAAGTCACGCCCTCAATATCTCTAGTTCATCTGTTTAGAGGATTGAAAAACGAACGTGCTGCACTTTCATACATACTGCTGATGGTTGGTTTGCTAGAGGTGGTAACCCTCTTGATGCCTTTAATTTCCCAAGGAGTCATAGATAACGCCATTACTTCACATGACAAAGATTTTCTGTTAGTCGCTGCAGTCGGAGGCGTTTTACTAGTCTTATGTCAATTCACACTGAGTGTGTTGGCAGACATCGCTAAACTCCAGTTAAGTCAACGCATAGGCCTAAAATGGTCGACCAACTTATTTTCGCACTTAATCAGATTGCCTTTTAGCTATTTTCAAGGCCGGCAACTGGGAGAAATAAGTAGCCGCTTCGCCGCTATTAAGCCGATTAAGGAGTTTTTACTGACCATAACCATAGGTTCTGTAAATGATGTAATCATTTTAGTGTGCGCTGGGATTTTCATGGGCATGTACAACTTAACGTTGCTTTGCATAGTCATCACGGCGTGCTTGTGCTATGCCGCTACTCAAACGGTTTTTTATCCACTTCTCAGAAATGCCACAGCTGAAAGATTAGTACTTTCATCAAAAGAGCACGCCTTTTTCTTGGAAAGTATAAAGTCTGTGTTGACGTTAAAAATGCTCGGCAATATGGCTTCCCGGTCTGGCCAATGGAACAACATGATTGTAGATCTACAAAACAGGGACACTGCAACTCAAAAAATTCAAATAATGGTGGTGGGAGCTAACACGCTAATTTTCGGCATTGAAGGAATGTGCTTCTTGTACGCCGCAGGAGATGCAATCATTGATTCTAAAATGAGTATTGGGATGCTGATTGCCTTTATGGGTTTTAAAGGAAATTTCACAAATCGTTTCTCAAAGGTTACAGACGTTATTACGCAGTGGTTTATGCAGTCGGTTTACTGCGACAGAGTAGCTGATATTGCTCTACAGCAAAAAGAGATAACAGAATCAAAAACTCGAAGCGGTGACTCTCCGCTGGAAATTGAGTTAATAAATGTCTCATTTAGGCACAGTCCGCAATCGCCTTGGATTCTAAAAAATATCAATCTAAAAATTCTTCCCGCCGAATCACTCGCTATCATTGGGAGATCTGGCAGCGGGAAATCTACTCTAGCTAAGATAGTTTTGGGTTTACTTGAGCCGAGTCAGGGTCGAGTACTGATCAACGGGTTTAAATTAAGTGAGTTTGGTCCCGCACATTTACGTTCGATCTCTGGAACGGTATTGCAAGAAGACCAGACTTTGGCTGGCTCAGTTTTTGACAATATTTCTGGATTTGTCGTAGACCCGTGCACTGAAAAAGTTTACAAAGCAGCGAAATTAGCAAATCTACAAAACGTAATCAATAAGCTTCCAATGGGCTACCAGACTACTATTAGTGAAGGGTGCTCGACTCTTTCTTCTGGGCAAAAGCAGCGACTTTTCTTAGCGAGAGCACTGTACAAAGACCCTAAACTATTAGTACTAGACGAAGCCACAAACAATTTAGACCTACACAGCGAAAAACACATAATCATGGAACTGAAAAAAATCACATGTACTTTAATCACCATCGCACATCGCAAAGAGACGTTAGAGATGGCATCTCGAATAATCACACTAGAGAAAGGCGAGATAATTCAAGAAAGCGAAAATAAAAAAATCAAATAAAAACCAATTCCCGAGTTTGTATCCCTAAATTTTTAGAATATGTATGAGGTATAATGCAAGAACTCAAGATCCACAACCTTAAAATAGTGTCCCGTCAGTTCGGTAGCAACGGTAGCCGCCCTAAGCTGTCCCGTATATGCTGCAAGCTAAGGGCAAAAATGTGATCAGATTTAGCCGGCGCTGTAATCGCGGGCGATGCGACTTGTCTGTTCGCAGCTACAGCCTCTTGTTCGGCAATCGTGACCATCGCCGTTATTCGTTTATTTCCCGCACCTCTAATAATTTTGTAGCTGTGAAGAAACCAAACCCTCAACAAAGCCCATACCTTTTTGTTAATGTTATTCATTCTCTAATCACTCACGTGAACAGCGCTAATAAAAATAACCTAACTTGCTGCGGATAATTTAGACGTTACTATAGCCGCCAATAGCATGAGCGGCAATTCGCAGCGGCAGCGATTCTTATAGTGTCGTCATCCGCAAAACAAGCTACCGAACCACCCCCTCCTCAACTAATAGCTTAAGAATCGCCGCAGCCCCATCCTGCGCACTCACTCCCTTCAACACCTGCCCACCGCCACCGCTGGCCTTGGCTGTCGCCGCTTTCATGCGATCAGCACCGCTTTTGGCTTTGATCACTTTCAGGCGTTTGGGCCGCGGCTTGGCCGGTTGCAGTGAGTTGCCTGTGAGTAACTCGTCAATCGTGACTTCTACGTCTTCTACTCCCAGCAGACCGCGTTGTGCCGGGCCGTAGGCGCTCTGCCGGGGTTTGGGGGCTGCGTTATCCACAGTCGCCAAAAATGGCAGGCGAACTTTCAGCCGACGACGCTGACCCCGTGGCAACGCTTGCAACACCTGGGCGGTGCCGTTGCTCATGGATTCCACCTCGGCGATTCCTACCACCAGCGGCCAACCCAGTTTCTCGGCCAGCAGGTAAGGGAGCATGCCGGAGCCTTCGCCGGTTTCAGCCTGGCTACCGGTCAATACCATCTGCACGCCGGATTCGCGGATGTAGTCCGCCAGGCCAGGCAATGCATCGCCACCCGCTGGCTGCTCCAGAACGTGCAACTCGTCCAGGCCCATGCCCAGATAGGCGCGCAAGGCTGGCTCATCAGCGCTGCCAGCATGCAGCACATGCAAGTTATCCCCAGCCAGTTGCAGACCGAGTTCGACGGCGCGGGCGTCCTGCTCGGCGCGGCGGGGGCGGCCGGAGGTCGGGTGAGCGCCGACGGAGACCAGCGTGATGACGTGCACAGCACCTTTATCCACAGGGATATTCCGATCAGGCTGCATCGCGCTTTGCCCCATTTCGATAGTCCGCAACCGCTTCGATGAGCGCGTCGAGGATGGCGGCGCTTTCGCCGATGACTGACAGATCGGCCCGCTTGACCATGTCGCAGGTCGGGTCGAGGTTGATGGCCACGACCTTGTCGCACGCACCGATCCCCTGCAAATGCTGGATCGCACCCGAGATACCCACCGCCACATAAACCCGCGCGGTGACCCAGGTGCCGGACGCGCCGACCTGTCGATCACGCGCCATGTAGCCATCGTCCACCGCCACACGGGAGGCGCCTTCAGTCGCACCGAGCGCCACCGCCGTGCGATGGAACAAGTCCCAGTCCTTGACGCCATTGCCACCGGAGAAAATGAATTCTGCCTCGGCCATGGGGATAAGTGCCGGATCAACTGCCACAGCGCCCAAATCCTCGATACGCGGCAAGCTGCGCGCAACGGTTGTGGATAACTCCACGGGTAGCGCTTCGTGTCGGGTTTCACTGACCGGCTCTGCGCATTCGGCGCCCGCCAGAATCAAGCGCGACACCGGTCGCGAAAGGTCTTCGCGCCCTGCACCCGCTCGCCCAATGGCCACTTCATCTTTGATCTGCCACACCCGCGTCGCAGGTCGCTCGCCGATACTGGCGGCGAAACGACGACCCAGTTCCCCGCCCCCAGTGCGGCTGTCCGGCAGCAACCAGTGGCGCGGGTCGAACTGGTTATCCACAGCACGCAGCCCTTGTACCCGTTGTTCCGGCGAATAGCCGTCGAATACGCTGCCTTCCAGCACCAACAGGCGATCGACACCTGCTGTCTGGAAGGCGTTTTCCTTGTGCTCGCCAAACACGACGGCCAATACCGCGCCATCCTTGCCGGCCAGGCTGTGCGCCAGCCCCAGCAGGTCGCGATCGTGACTGCTCAAGCGGCCGCCGACCATGTCCGGCACAACGGCGATGTAGAACGCGGGCGCTGCCAACTGATGCAGCGGCAATTGCACATCAACGGCCGCCGAGCGCTTGACCGCCCCGCCCTGTTGCGCGCCGCTGCGGTCGATGCGCTTGATGCCGCTGGGCCCAATGAAACCGATGCCGTGGACGTTTTTGCGGACCAGGCCATTAGGCCCTATCCAACTGGTCTGCGCCGGCTGCATCGCGGCGTGCAGCGGGTGCAAGCGGTTGCGGGCGATCCACTCGGCGCGAGGGTCGCGGCGGAAAATGTCACTCATCAATTCACCTCCGCGGGTTCACGTTTGGCGGGCGCTGGCCTGGCAGGCGCAGCATCGTCGAGCAACGCCTCGGCCACCAGTTCGGCGATGTCCTTGATCAGCGGACGCGGTTCGACCACGCCTTCGAGCATCGCGGTGCATTGCGGGCAGCCCACGGCCACCAGCTCGGCACCGGTTTCGCGGATGTCTTCCATGCGCATGTCGGGGATCCGCTGCTTGCCGGGGATGTCGGTAATCGGCGCCCCGCCGCCACCGCCGCAGCAGCGTGAGCGGAAACCGGAACGGGCCATTTCCTTGACCTCGATACCCAGCGCGCGCAGCACTTCACGCGGCGCTTCGTACTCGCCGTTGTAGCGGCCGAGATAACAAGGGTCGTGGTAGGTCACGCTGGCGCCTTTGTGCTGGCCCAGGTTCAAGGCGTTAGCGCCAATCAGCTCGGCCATGTAGGTGCTGTGGTGTTGCACGAGGTAATCGCCGCCGAACGCGCCGTATTCGTTTTTAAGCACGTGGAAACTGTGGGGGTCGCACGTGACGATGCGCTTGAAGCTGTATTTGCCCAGCGTCTGGATGTTGCGATTGGCGAGCATCTGGAAAGTGGCTTCATCACCCAGACGTCGGGCCACGTCGCCGCTGTCGCGCTCTTCAAGACCGAGCACGGCGAAGTCGACGTTGGCGGCCTTCAGCACTTTGACGAACGCACGCAGGGTGCGCTGGTTGCGCATATCAAACGCCCCATCGCCCACCCAGAACAGCACGTCGGTGGTTTGCTTGTCGCTGAGCAGGTTGAGGTTCAGATCCGCCGCCCAGTTCATCCGCCCACCCGGTGCAAACCCGCCAGGGTTGTCGGTGGCGATCAGGTTTTCCAGAACTTCGGCGCCTTTATTCGGGGTCGCGCCCTTTTCCAGCGTCAGGTGGCGGCGCATGTCAACGATGGCGTCCACGTGCTCAATCATCATCGGGCACTCCTCCACGCAGGCGCGGCAGGTGGTGCACGACCACAACGTCTCGGCGTCCACCAGGCCGTTGACGATGGGCTGATGGGGGCTGCCGCCGTGCTCGCCGATTGGCTTGCCACTGCCATCAAGGGATGGATAGGGACTGCCCGCGAAGTTGGCATCGGTGCCACCCGCCAATCCGACCACCATGTCCTGAATCAGCTTTTTAGGGTTCAGCGGCTGGCCGGCGGCGTAGGCCGGGCAGGCGGCTTCGCATTTGCCGCACTGCACGCAGGCGTCGAAGCCCAGCAACTGGTTCCAGGTGAAGTCCTCGGGTTTCTCGACGCCCAGCGGCACGGTCCGATCAGACAGGTCCAGCGGCTTCAAACCGGTGGAGCGACCGCCACCAAAGCGTTCGGCACGGCGGTGCCAGGCCAGGTGCAACGCGCCGGCGAAGGCGTGCTTCATCGGCCCACCCCAAGTCATGCCGAGGAACAATTCAGAAACGCCCCACAGCACGCCAATCCCAAGGATGACAGCCAGCAGCCAGCCCCCGAAGTCTTCCGGCAGGATGCCCGCGACCGGCAATGTCACCAGAAAGAACGATGCAGAAAATGCCAGCAGGCTTTTCGGCAGGCGCATCCACGGGCCTTTCGACAGACGGGCCGGTGGATTGAGGCGACGCAGGAACATGAAGACCGCACCGACGAACATCACGGCGGACATCAGCAGCAGGGCGTAACCCAGAAAGCGGTTATGCAGCCCGAAGCCATGGACCAGAATCGCCAGGACGATGGACGCCACCGCACCGCCGGCCGTGGCAACGTGGGTGTTGGCGATGTATTTGTCCCGCGCGACGACGTGGTGCAGATCGACCATGTAGCGCTTGGGCATCGCCAGCAGGCCGCCCAGCAGATCGACCCTGGACGCACGACCGTTGCGCCACAGCGCGGCCCGCCGCCAGGCGCCCAGCACGGCCAAGGCCAGCGCGGCGAACAGCAGAAGGGGGAGAAGGGTGTTTAACATGTGGAGCTCCCAAAGACCTCGGGGTCTATGATCGTTCCCGCGCTCCGCGTGGGAATGCAGCCCGTGACGCTCCGCGTCACATCAAGAGCGAACGCAGAGCGTTCATTGAGGCATTCCCAAGCGGAGCGTGGGAACGATCATCTAGTGTTAGAAATCCTTGCACAGCCGCAACGCGTCATAGATCGCAGCATGGGTATTACGCTGCGCCACGCAGTCGCCGATGCGGAACAGCAGATACCCGTCACCCGGCTGGCTCAACGAGGGCTGTGGCTGGATGGCGAACAGGGCTTCGATGTCGATCTGGCCCCTGTTGCGCGAGTCCTCTTTAAGCCCGTAGTAGAGCGCTTCGTCAGGCCGCACGCCGTTCTCCACCACCACCTGATCGACCACGCGCTCTTCCTTGGCGCCGGTGTATTCGTTTTCCAGCACCGCCACCAGCTTGTCGCCTTCGCGGTAGACCTTCTCCAGCATCATGTCGCCGGTCATGATCACTTCTTTCGGATACATGCTGCGGTAGTAGGTGGGGAACGACGTCCCGCCGATGGCCACGCCCGGTTTGATGTCGTCGGTGACGATCTCGACCTGGCTGCCCTTGTCCGCCAGAAAGTCTGCCGTCGACATCCCGGTGAACTCGCAAATGGTGTCGTAGACCAGCACGTTCTTGCCCGGCGCCACCTTGCCGTCGAGGATGTCCCAGCTGCTGACCACCAACCCTTCTGCCGCGCCCCAGTGCTCGTTCTGCTCGATGAACGGGTGCCCGCCCACCGCCAGCACGATCACGTCCGGGCGCAGATCGCGAATCGCGGAAATGTCCGCCGCCGTGCCCAGGCGCACATCGACTTTCAGGCGCGCCAGCTCCAGCTGGAACCAGCGGGTGATGCCGGCAATCTGATCACGCTGCGGCGCTTTGGACGCGGTGGTGATCTGGCCGCCGATGGCGTCTTTTTTCTCGAACAGCGTCACGTCGTGTCCGCGCTCGGCTGACACACGCGCCGCTTCCATCCCGGCAGGCCCGGCACCGACGATCACCACTTTGCGCTTCACGCCGGTGGTCTTCTCGATGATGTGCGGCACGCCCATGTACTCACGGGAGGTCGCGGCGTTCTGGATGCACAGCACGTCCAGCCCTTGATACTGGCGGTCGATGCAGTAGTTGGCGCCGACGCATTGCTTGATCTGGTCCACCTGGCCGGCCTTGATCTTGGCGATCAGGTGCGGATCGGCGATGTGGGCGCGGGTCATGCCGACCATGTCGACGTAGCCGCCTTCCAGAATGCGTGTGGCCTGATTCGGGTCCTTGATGTTCTGCGCATGCAGCACCGGCGCCTTGACCACTTCCTTGATCCCGGCAGCCAGGTGCAAAAACGGCTCCGGTGGATAACTCATGTTCGGGATGACGTTGGCCAGCGTGTTGTGGGTGTCGCAACCCGATCCCACGACCCCGATGAAGTCGATCATGCCGGTCTGGTCGTAGTACTTGGCAATCTCCTTCATGTCTTCGTGGCTCAAGCCATCCGGATGGAATTCGTCGCCGCAGATCCGCAGCCCCACGCAGAAATCCGGACCGACTTCCTTGCGCACGGCCTTGATCACCTCCAGGCCGAAACGCATGCGGTTCTCGAAGCTACCGCCCCATTCATCGGTGCGCTTGTTGACCCGCGGGCTCCAGAACTGGTCGATCATGTGCTGGTGCACCGCGGACAGCTCTACGCCGTCCAGACCGCCAGCCTTGGCGCGGGCCGCAGCGCTGGCGTAATTGCCGATCACGCGCCAGATTTCTTCCGGCTCGATGGTTTTGCAGGTCGCGCGGTGTACCGGTTCACGGATGCCCGACGGCGACAGCAGGGTCGGCCAATGATCGCCGTCCCAACGGGAGCGACGGCCCATGTGGGTAATCTGAATCATGATCTTGGCGCCGTGCTTGTGCATGGCGTCCGCGAGGTTCTGAAAGTGCGGGATGATTTTGTCGGTCGCCAGGTTGACCGACTTCCACCAGCCTTGAGGACTGTCGATGGCCACGCTGGACGACCCGCCGCAAATCGCCAGGCCAATGCCGCCCTTGGCTTTCTCTTCGTAGTACTTCACGTAACGGTCAGTGGTCATGCCGCCGTCGGTGGCGTAGACCTCGGCGTGCGCGGTACTGAGAACGCGGTTGCGGATGGTGAGCTTGCCGATCTGAATCGGCTGGAACATTGCTTCGAAAGCCATGACAGGAACCTCGACTTACAACGGCTTGACGATGAACAGGCCGTCGTCGTGGCCTTCTTCCGAACCGCTGTACACCTGCTCGGCTACGGTGCGAACCTGGCTGCCGCTGGCTTGCAGAATCTGGTCCATGGCGCCGGCAAACCAGCCCGTGAACATGTAATCCACTTTGCGGCCGACCTTGCCGTACACGTAAACGAAGCAGGAATGCTCGAGCTTGACGCTGGCGGTGCCTTTTTCCAGATCGATGTCCTGGATTTTGAACAGGCCCCAGCCGCGCTGCGACAGGCGATTCATGTAGTGCTCGAACACCGCGACGCCTTCGATGCCGTGGCATTCGGCTTCTTTTTCGCACCAGTGCCAGGCGGACTTATAGCCGGCCTTGTACAGAATCTCGGCGTAGGCGTCGGCGCCCAGGACTTCTTCAATGCCCATGTGGTTGTTGACGAAGAAATGACGCGGCACGTAGAGCATTGGCAGGGCGTCGGAGGTCCAGACACCGGTTTCGCTGTCGACTTCGATGGGCAATTGCGGGGCGATTTTAGCCATGGAAACTTAACTCCGGAAAATTCAGGTCATGCCCTCTCCACGAACGGGAGAGGGAAACAGATTCAGTGTCGGGGAGCGTTATTCGCCCCAGACGTCGCCCAGGATGCGCATCCAGTTCTCGCCCATGATCTTGCGCACGACGCGCTCGGAATGGCCGCGCTTGAGGAGGGTTTCAGTCAGGTTCGG
The DNA here is from genome assembly GCF_040202885.1 of Xanthomonas sp. WHRI 1810A. Taxonomy (NCBI): domain Bacteria; kingdom Pseudomonadati; phylum Pseudomonadota; class Gammaproteobacteria; order Lysobacterales; family Lysobacteraceae; genus Xanthomonas; species Xanthomonas sp. WHRI 1810A. Next base: position 127,863 of record NZ_JBEGED010000007.1, on the reverse strand, counting down.
GAATTCACCGACGGTGCGGATGCCCAGCGGGTTGATGATCTTGCCGAAGCTGGTCAGGCGGCGCGCATAGCCTTTGTCATGGGTCAGGTATTCGAAGAAGTCCTGGCCGTGCCCTTGGGTGAAGTCGGTGCCGATGCCGATGGCGTCTTCGCCAACGAGGTTCATCACGTATTCGATGGCCTCGGCGTAGTCGTCGATGGTCGAATCAATGCCCTTGGCCAGGAACGGCGCGAACATAGTCACGCCGACAAAACCGCCGTGGTCAGCGATGAACTTGAGTTCGGCGTCGGATTTGTTGCGGGGGTGTTCTTTCAGGCCAGAAGGCAGGCAGTGCGAATAGGTCACTGGCTTCCTGGATTCGAGGATGACTTCTTCGCTGGTCTTGGAACCGACGTGGGACAGGTCGCACATGACACCGACGCGGTTCATTTCGGCGACGATCTCGCGCCCGAACCCCGACAACCCGCCATCACGCTCGTAGCAACCGGTGCCTACGAGGTTCTGGGTGTTGTAGCACATCTGCACAATGCCAACGCCCAGCTGCTTGAAGATCTCGACGTAGCCGATCTGGTCTTCGTAGGCGTGGGCATTCTGGAAGCCGAACAGGATGCCGGTCTTGCCCAATTCCTTGGCCTTGCGGATGTCGGCGGTGTTGCGTACCTGAATCACCAGGTCGCTGTTTTCACGAATCAGTTTCTGGCTCGAGGCAATGCTGTTGACGGTCTGCTGAAAACCTTCCCATACCGACACCGTGCAGTTGGCCATGGTCAGACCGCCTTTGCGCATGTCTTCGAACAGCTCACGGTTCCACTTGGCGATGATCAGCCCGTCAATAACGATACTGTCGGCGTGCAATTCGGCTGGGCTCATCAGGCTGTCCCCTTTAGGTTCATCATGCGCCGAATCGTCTGCCGGCGCTTTGGGGCCAGCATATGCCTGAGGGTCGGGTAAGCCGGGTGCAAAAACGACAAGGGGTTTGCCGAAAGCGTCAATAAACGACAAAGGGCGACGGCGGGCCTGCGCTGCCTGCGTTTGATAACTGTTCTTTGGCTCGCGCTTGGGCGAGAATCCGACGCATCACTGAATCGGGACGACGCAATGAAAACGATTTTGCTGGCTCTGGCTTTATTCGCGACAGGCGCGCACGCCGCCCAAGACCCTGACGCCACGCCGTGCGACGGTGTCGACGAGGACAAACAAACGCTGGAGTGCTCGGTCTACAGCCGCGACACTGCGGTGAAGCTGCTGGAAGAGAACTTTCAGAACTTGATGGAGCGGGTGCAGACCCAGTTCGGCGCCAACAAGGCCCAGGCCGACGAGTTCACCGGCAAACTGAAAGTGGCCCAGGAAGCCTGGAAAAAGCTGCGTGACGCCGATTGTGCGGTGGAGGTCTTCCCCGACAAGCCCGGCACCAAGGATTACACCATCAACCAGAACGATTGCCTGGCCCGCACCAGCGACGAGCGCTCCGAGTACCTGGAAACCATCGCTCAGTCGGATTGATCGACAAATGAGATACCCTGACGCCCTTCACGAGCCCAAGGCATCCTCATGACCATCTGTGGTGTAGAAATCAAAGGCAGCGAAGCCATTTTCGCTGTCGCCTCCCACGCGTCCGGCGCCCTCGCGCACGTGCCGCTGCCAACCAAGAAAATCGCACTGGAAGACGACGACGAGTCGGCCAACGTCAAAGCCTTCGCTGCGTTGATCAGCCAGTTCGTGCGTGATAACGGCATCACCCGGATCGCCATCAAGAAACGCAGCAAGAAAGGCGAATTCGCCGGCGGCCCGACCACCTTCAAGATCGAAACGATCTTTCAGCTGCTGGAAGGATGCGAAGTGACGCTGCTGTCGCCGCAAACGATCAATGCCCAGTTCAAGAAGCACAACTTCGAACTGCCTGCGGCGCTGAACAAGTATCAGCATGAGGCGTATAAAGCGGCGTGTTCGGCGTTGATGAAGGGCGGGAAGTAACCACTATCCCCTGTAGGAGCTGTCGAGCAGCGCGAGGCTGCGATCGCGTTGTGTCAGACAGATCGCAATCGCAGCCTCCCGCTGGTCGTCAGCTCCTACAGGTGCATCAGGCTGATGCAATTTTCTTGTCCCGGCGATCTTCCCTCGGACACCGGGCAAACCGCGCTCGATAGCTGCGGGTGAAATACGACGGTGATTCAAAGCCACAGGCGATGCTCACTTCCAGCACGCTCATGTCGCTCTGACGCAGCAGCTGTCGGGCCTTTTCCAGGCGCAGCCCGAGGTAGAAATTGCTCGGCGTGTCATTCAGGTGCAGTCGGAACAGGCGTTCCAGCTGGCGTCGGGTGACCTGAATGCCCTCTGCCAGCGCCACCGTGCTCAACGGCGGCTCGGTGTGTTGCTCCATGACACCGATCACGTGCACCAGCTTTTTGTTGTTGATGCCGTAGCGGCTGGCAATCTGCATGCGCTGGTGGTCCTTGCGCGGACGTATGCGCCCCAACACGAACTGCTCTGACACTTTGATGGACAACTCCGGTCCATGCGCCTGGCCGATCAGGTCAAGCATCATGTCGATGGAGGCGGTACCGCCTGCCGAGGTGATGCGCCGCCGGTCGATCTCGAACAGCTCCTGCGTCGCCTGCAGCGTGGGATAGGACTCCTTGAACGCGTCCAGCGCTTCCCAGTGCAGGGTCAGCCGATAGCCGTCAAGCAAGCCCGCTTCTGCGAGCACGAAACTGCCGGTGTCGATGGCGCCCAGGGTCACGCCTTCATGATCCAGCCGGCGCAGCCAATGCTGCAGCGCAGGCGTGCAGTATTTGAGCGGATCGACGCTGCCCATGACCCACAACGTTGCGCCCTTCTTCAACGGCTCCAGCGCAGCATCGGCGTTGACCGACATGCCGTTGCTGGCGACCACGGCGCCACCGTCCAGGCTCAGGACATGCCAGCGATACATCTCACCGCCGAAGCGATTGGCGACGCGCAGCGGTTCGACGGCCGAGACAAAGCCCATCATCGAAAAGCCGGGCATGAGCAGAAAGTAAAAATCCTGGGACATCGTCGAGAAATTCCTGAAGAGCGCCGCTGACCCTGTAGGAGCGCGCTTGCCCGCGATTAAGGTGTGTCAGTCAGCCTATGGATTTCAGACTGACCGCAATCGCGGGCAAGCGCGTTCCTACAGGCAACCGGGCACGAACTGACCACCTGATACACCCACTCCATAACCTCGGCAAGGGTACAGGTCGCTGCTGTGCAAGAGCTGGTCGCCGCTGTGCGTTTTCACACGCCTCGGGCTGCGTAGCTTTGCACCTCAAAAGCAGGCATGCAAAAGCCTGCCGTATCGAACGAACCCTGGCCTGCAAGGAATCCACGAATGAACAATGAGGTCATCATCACCTGCGCACTGACCGGTGCTGGCGACACGACCGGGCGGAGCCATCTGGTCCCGATCACCCCGAAACAGATTGCCGACGCTGCTGTCGAGGCCGCACAAGCAGGCGCGACGGTGGTGCATTGCCACGTCCGCGACCCGGAAACCGGCAAGTTCAGCCGCGACGTCGAGCTCTACCGGGAGGTGATGGAGCGCATCCGGGATGCGGACATCGATATCATCGTGAACCTGACTGCCGGCATGGGCGGCGACCTGGAAATCGGCCCGGGCGAGCGCCCTACCGACTTCGGCCCCAACACAGATCTGGTCGGCCCGCTGACCCGCCTTGCGCACATCGAGGCGCTGCTGCCTGACATCTGCACCCTGGATTGCGGCACCCTCAACTTCGGTGACGGCGACACCATATACGTCTCAACACCCGCGCAATTGCGTGCCGGCGCCAAGCGGATTCAGGAGCTGGGTGTGAAGGCCGAGCTGGAAATCTTCGACACCGGCCACCTGTGGTTCGCCAAGCAAATGATGAAAGAGGGCCTGCTGGACAACCCGCTGTTCCAGCTGTGCCTGGGTATTCCCTGGGGCGCGCCGGCGGACACTACCACGATGAAGGCGATGGTCGACAACCTGCCGGCCGATGTGGTCTGGGCCGGTTTTGGCATCGGCCGCATGCAAATGCCGATGGCGGCGCAGTCGGTCCTGCTGGGCGGCAACGTGCGGGTGGGCCTGGAAGACAACATCTGGCTCGATAAAGGCGTACTCGCCAGTAATGGCGCACTGGTGGAACGCGCCAGCGAAATCCTCAGCCGAATGGGCGCCCGCGTCATGACCCCGGCGGAAGGCCGCGTGAAGATGGGCCTGAAAAAGCGTTTCTAATCTCATATCACTGCGCCCTGTAGGAGCGCGCTTGCCCGCGATTGCATTCTGTCAGTCACCTCTTTATCGCTGATACAGCGCCATCGCGGGCAAGCGCGCTCCTACAGGTAATCTCATTGCCTCAGGAACTAACCATGACCTTCATCACCACCATCAAAACCTTCGCCGCGCTGGGCAGTGGCGTGATTGGCAGCGGTTGGGTGTCTCGGGCGCTGGCCCACGGCCTTGACGTCGTTGCCTGGGACCCGGCACCCGGCGCCGAAGCGGCGCTGCGCAAACGCGTCGCCAATGCCTGGCCTGCGCTGGAGCAAAAAGGGCTGGCGCCGGGTGCCTCACAGCACCGTCTGCGCTTCGTGACCACCATTGAAGAGTGCGTGCGCGACGCCGACTTCATTCAGGAAAGCGCTCCGGAACGGCTCGACCTCAAGCTCGACCTCCACAGCAAGATCAGCGCCGCCGCCAAGCCCGATGCGCTGATCGGCTCCAGCACCTCCGGCCTGCTGCCGTCCGAGTTCTACGAAAGCGCGACCCATCCCGAGCGCTGCGTGGTCGGCCACCCGTTCAACCCGGTATACCTGCTGCCGCTGGTGGAAGTGGTGGGCGGCAAACACACCGCGCCAGAGGCGGTTCAAGCCGCGATGCGTGTTTATGAGTCCCTCGGCATGCGCCCGCTGCACGTGCGCAAGGAAGTCCCAGGCTTTATCGCCGACCGTCTGCTTGAAGCGCTGTGGCGCGAAGCACTGCATCTGGTCAACGACGGGGTGGCGACGACGGGTGAGATCGATGATGCGATTCGCTTTGGCGCCGGTCTGCGCTGGTCGTTCATGGGCACGTTCATGACCTACACCCTGGCGGGCGGTGACGCCGGCATGCGGCATTTCATGGCGCAGTTCGGGCCGGCGTTGAAACTGCCCTGGACCTATCTGCCCGCGCCGGAACTGACCGAGAAACTGATCGACGATGTGGTCGATGGCACCACCGATCAGCTCGGCACCCACAGCATCGCGGCGCTTGAGCGCTACCGTGACGATTGCCTGCTGGCGGTGCTCGAAGCAGTGAAGAAGACCAAGGAGAAGCATGGGATGGCGTTTGCCGATTGATCTGCAGTGATCGTTCCCACGCTCTGCGTGGGAATGCCTTTCTGGACGCTCTGCGTCCAACGGTTGACGCAGAGCGTCAGCGGCGTGCTACCACGCGGAGCGTGGGAGCCATCAAGACATGGGACAGATATGCCAACCCTCACCACCTACAAAACCCCCATCCTCGCCGATTGGGTCGACTACAACGGCCATCTTCGCGATGCGTTCTACCTGCTGATCTTCAGCTACGCCACGGACGCGTTCATGGACCTGATTGGCCTGGACAGTAATAACCGCAACGCCAGCGGCCATTCGCTGTTCACCCTGGAAGCGCACATCAATTACCTGCATGAGGTGAAGCTGGACGAACAGGTGGAAGTGCGCACGCAGATCGTTGCTCACGACAAGAAGCGGGTGCACGTCTATCACAGCCTTCACCGGGAGGGCTCGGATGAAGCCTTGGCGGCCAGTGAGCAAATGCTTCTGCATGTGGCGTTGGCTGACGGACCGAAATCGGCGCCGTTCAGTGAGCAATCGCTTTGGAAACTGGCTGAGCTGCTGGCCATGCACGCCGACCAGCCAACGCCCGCCTATATCGGACACGTGATCGGCCTGCCGCCTGCACGGATCTAGATCCGTGGAGGGAGCTTGCTCGCGAGAGGGCGGTACATCCGATACATCTTCATATGGATTTATCGCGAGCAAGCTCCCTCCCACACCCTGAACATCAACGCCCATGATCTGTCGCCCACAAAAAAGCCCGCATCGCTGCGGGCTTCTTGTTAGCTGACGCTCAGATCAATTGACCTTTGCGTTCAGCTCGCCTCTGGCGTAACGCTCGAACATGCCTTCTAGGGAGATCACTTTGATCTTGGACGCATTGCCCGCAGTACCGAACGCTTCGTAACGAGCAATGCAGACATCGCGCATGGCCGATACGGTTTTGGCCAGGTATTTACGCGGGTCGAACTCGCCCGGATTCTTGGCCATGAATTCGCGAATGGCACCGGTAGACGCCAGACGTAGGTCGGTGTCGATGTTGACCTTGCGCACGCCGTGCTTGATGCCTTCAACGATTTCTTCGACCGGCACACCGTAGGTTTCTTTGATGTCGCCGCCGTATTCGTTGATGATTTTCAGCCATTCCTGCGGCACGGAAGACGAACCGTGCATCACCAGGTGAGTGTTCGGAATGCGCTTGTGGATTTCTTTGATCCGCTCGATCGCCAGGATGTCGCCGGTAGGCGGCTTGGTGAACTTGTAAGCGCCGTGGCTGGTGCCGATGGCGATGGCCAAGGCATCAACGTTGGTGCGCTTGACGAAATCAGCAGCTTCTTCCGGATCCGTCAGCATCTGGCTGTGATCCAGCATGCCTTCGGCGCCGACACCGTCTTCTTCGCCGGCCATACCGGTTTCCAGCGAACCGAGCACACCCAGTTCACCCTCTACCGACACGCCACAGGCGTGGGCCATGGCCACAACGCGTTGAGTAACGTCGATGTTGTAATCGTAATCGGCCGGGCTTTTGCCGTCTTCGCGCAGCGAGCCGTCCATCATGACCGAGCTGAAGCCCAGTTGGATCGAACGCTGGCAGATATCCGGGCTGGTGCCGTGATCTTGGTGCATGACCACCGGGATGTGCGGGAATTCTTCAATTGCCGCGAGGATCAGGTGACGCAGGAACGGGGCGCCTGCGTATTTTCGCGCACCGGCCGAAGCCTGAACGATAACCGGGGAATCAGTCTTGTCAGCCGCTTCCATAATGGCGCGCATCTGTTCCAGGTTGTTCACGTTGAATGCAGGAACGCCATAACCGAATTCGGCTGCGTGGTCCAACATCTGGCGCATGCTGATAAGTGCCATTGTCTTTATATCTCCCGGTAGGGTCGTTTATCGTCGTGCATGCCTGCCGTGTTGGCGGCTGCTGTTCAAATTATAAGGGCCGTGTCTGTCGCTCGGCCCGGTGCTGCATCACTCAAGAAACAAAGCGCTTTTACTGCGCCTTGCAGCCTCGACCGATCAAATCGTTGGTCGCGTCCCAGTAAACCAGGCCTTCGCTACCCTTGTTGTCGAACGCCAGCACGCCGTTGCTGTACAGCGCGCCGGATGCGCCGGGTTCCGCTTGAAGACGGAACACCTGCTCGCTTTGATTCAAACGCACATCGACCGATTTTTGAGTCGGGTCGACGTAACGCCAAAAGATTTCAGCCTTGCTGTCACACACCCAATGAGTCCATGGATCGGCCGGTTTAGAGGCCGTCATGCTGGCGCAACCGCCCAGCACTGCAAGTATCGCAAGGGCAATCAAGCCTTTCATTACCACTCCCGGGTTACCGTGATACGTCGTTATTTACACGCAATAACCGCGCCTATCGACAGGCTACAGGGCCTACCGCGGGCATGAAGTCATACTTTTCCCAGAACTCCGGGCCGCCTCGTTTGTAGACGACCGGCACGGTTTCAGCCTGCCAGCCCGCCTGATAGCAGCTGACCTGAAGCAACTCAGGCGCTGAGGCTGGCGCTGTCGCGGCTTCCGGCTCGCTGGCGCAACCGCCCAGCAATCCTGCTATCACTAACAAAGTTAACGGCTTGAGCATGTGAATCCCCTTCTCCAACGCCCCTGATCAGGCCTTGGCGCGTTGTTCCAGGATTTCCACGGCGGGCAGGACCTTGCCTTCGACGAACTCAAGGAAGGCGCCACCGCCAGTAGAAATGTAGGAGATTTGATCGGCAATGCCATATTTATCGATTGCTGCCAGCGTGTCGCCGCCGCCCGCGATGGAGAACGCCGAGCTCTCGGCAATGGCCTTGGCCAGCGTCTTGGTGCCTTCACCGAACTGATCGAATTCGAACACCCCGACCGGCCCGTTCCACAGAATAGTCTTTGACGATTTCAACAATTCGGCGAACTGTTTGGCGGTCTGCGGGCCGATGTCGAGGATCATGTCGTCATCGGACACATCGGCGATCAGCTTGACGGTGGCCTCGGCGTCTTCGGCAAACGCCTTGGCCACGACGACGTCCACCGGCAACGGCACGCTGACCTTGGCCGCGATGGCCCGTGCGGTGTCCAGCAGGTCGGGTTCGTACAGCGACTTACCGACCTTGTGGCCTGCCGCTGCGAGGAACGTGTTGGCAATGCCGCCGCCCACGATCAGTTGATCGCAAATAGTACTCAGGCTGTTGAGCACGTCCAGCTTGGTGGACACCTTAGAGCCGGCAACGATCGCGGCCATCGGCTTGGCCGGTGCACCGAGGGCTTTGCCCAGCGCCTCCAGCTCATTGGCCAGCAGCGGGCCTGCCGCAGCGACCTTGGCGAACTTGGCCACGCCGTGGGTCGAGCCTTCGGCGCGGTGGGCGGTGCCGAAAGCGTCCATCACGAACACGTCGCACAGGGCGGCGTACTTGTGCGCCAGCTCATCGGCGTTCTTTTTCTCGCCCTTGTTGAAGCGCACGTTTTCGAACAGGACGACGTCGCCGGCCTTGACCTCAACGCCATCGAGATAATCGGCCACCAGTGGCACGTCACGGCCCAAGGCTTTGCTCAGGTACTCGGCAACGGGCTTGAGGCTGTTTTCAGCGGAGAATTCACCTTCAGTCGGGCGACCCAGGTGGGAACAGACCATGACGGCCGCACCTTTTTCCAGCGCCAGCTTGATGGTCGGCAGCGAAGCAAGAATACGTGCATCGCTGGTGACGACACCGTCTTTGACCGGGACGTTGAGGTCTTCGCGGATCAGTACACGCTTACCTTGCAGGTCCAGGTCGGTCATCTTCAGCACAGTCATGGGGTGTTCCCTGTTTTTAGTGTTGTTTTCGCGAGACGCGCAGGAAGTGGTCGGCGACGTCCAGCATTCGATTGGCAAAGCCCCATTCGTTGTCAAACCAGGCCAGCAGATTGACCAGCCGCGGGCCCGAAACCCGGGTTTGACTGGCATCGACGATGGCCGAATGAGGGTCATGATTGAAATCACAACTGGCGTGCGGTAACTCGGTATACGCCAACAGGCCCTTGAGCGGGCCGCGGGTGGCGGCCTCACGCAAGATGCCGTTGATCTCCAGCGTATGGGTATCACGCGCAGTTTGCAGCGTGATGTCCAGACACGAGACGTTGACCGTCGGCACACGAACAGCTTTGGCCTGTATTCGGCCGGCAAGTTCCGGCAACAGCCGTTCAATGCCGCGTGCCAGACCAGTGGACACCGGAATGATCGACTGGAAAGCCGACCGGGTCCGGCGCAGATCCTCGTGGTGATAGGCGTCGATCACCGGCTGATCGTTCATCGCCGAGTGGATGGTGGTGATCATGATGTGGTCAAGACCCACCGCCTGATCCAGCAGTTGCAGCAACGGCACGCTGCAGTTGGTGGTGCAGGACGCGGCGGACACCAGCAGTTCCTGGCCGGTCAGCGTTTCCTGATTGATGCCGTAGACGATGGTGGCGTCGACGTCGGCTTCGCTGGCCATCGGCTGCGAGAACAGCACCCGGGGCGCACGGGCGGCGAGAAAACGCTCGCCGTCGGCGCGGGTGTTGTAGACGCCGGAGCATTCGAGCACCAGGTCAATCTCCAGCGCACCCCAGTCGATGCCTTCGGGCGTCGCACTGCGGAACACTTTGATGACGTGATCATTGATGTGCAGAAAATCGCCTTCGACCCGCACTTCACCGGGAAACCGGCCGTGTGTGGAGTCAAAGCGCGTGAGGTATTCGAGACTGGCCATGTCGGCCAGATCGTTGATTGCCACCACTTCGAACCCGGCCTTGGCACCTCGCTCGCACAGCGCACGCAAGACGCAGCGACCTATTCGGCCGTAACCGTTGAGGGCAACTCTGTAGGGGCGGGACTGGGGCATGGGGTTCTCGCAGGGTAATCATTAAACCCGTAGGAGCGCGCTTGCCCGCGAATGCATTCTGACAGTTAACAAAGATGTCACTGACAGACCGCAATCGCGGGCAAGCCACGCTCCTACAGGGAACGCGTGTTTCTTTAGTCTTCCAGCAACTCTTCCGCCGTGGAAATGACGTTCTCCAGCGTAAAGCCGAACTCTTCGAACAGCGCAGGCGCTGGCGCCGACTCGCCGAAGGTGGTCATGCCGATCACGCGGCCTTCAAGGCCCACGTATTTGTACCAATAGTCGGCGTGGGCCGCTTCGATGGCGATACGCGCGCTGACCTGCAACGGCAGAACCGATTGCTTGTAAGACGCGTCCTGCGCTTCGAACACACTGGTGCACGGCATTGACACCACACGCACGTTGCGACCGGCAGCACTCAGTTGCTCGTAAGCCAACACCGCCAGGCCCACTTCCGAACCGGTGGAGATCAGGATCAGCTCCGGCTCGCCCACGCAGTCGCGCAACACGTAACCGCCACGGGTGATGTTTTCCAGCTGCTCGGCATCGCGCGCCTGATGGGTCAGGTTCTGACGGGAGAAGATCATCGCCGACGGACCGTCATTACGCTCGATGGCGTATTTCCACGCCGCTGCCGATTCCACGGCATCGGCTGGACGCCAGGTGTCCAGGTTCGGCGTGGTGCGCAGGCTGGTCAGTTGCTCGATCGGCTGGTGCGTCGGGCCGTCTTCGCCCAGACCGATGGAGTCGTGGGTGAACACATAAATGACGCGCTTCTTCATCAGCGACGACATCCGCACCGCGTTACGGGCGTATTCCATGAAGATCAGGAAGGTCGCGCCGTACGGCACGAAACCGCCGTGCAGGACGATACCGTTCATGATGGCGCCCATGCCGAACTCGCGGACGCCGTAATGCAGGTAGTTGCCGCCAGGGTCTTCGCCGGTGATGCTCTTGCAGCCTTTCCAGATGGTCAGATTGGAACCGGCCAGGTCCGCCGAACCGCCGAGGAATTCAGGCAGCAGCGGGCCGAAAGCGCTCAGGGCATTCTGGCTGGCTTTACGGCTGGCGATGGTCTCGCCCTTGGCGTTGACTTCAGCGACGTACGCAGCGGATTTCTCGGCGAAGTCCGCTGGCAGCTCGCCGCTCATGCGACGGATCAGTTCGTTGGCCAGTTCCGGATGCGCGGCGGAATAGGCAGCGAAACGCTGATCCCATTCGGCTTCAGCGGCGAGGCCTTTTTCCTTGGCGTTCCACTCGGCGTAGATGTCAGCCGGGATTTCGAACGGGCCGTGGGTCCACTTCAGCGCAGCACGGGTCAGGGCGATTTCGTCGTTACCCAGCGGCGCACCGTGGCACTCTTCCTTGCCTTGCTTGTTCGGCGAGCCGAAACCGATGGTGGTCTTGCAGCAGATGAGCGTCGGCTGATCGCTTTTGCGCGCGGTGTCGATGGCGGTTTTGATTTCTTCGGCGTCATGGCCGTCGACATTGCGGATGACCTGCCAGCCGTACGCTTCGAAGCGCTTTGGCGTGTCATCGGTGAACCAGCCTTCGACTTCGCCGTCGATGGAGATGCCGTTGTCGTCATAGAACGCAATCAGCTTGCCCAGTTGCAGCGTGCCGGCCAGAGACGCGACTTCGTGGGAGATGCCTTCCATCATGCAGCCATCACCCATGAACACGTAGGTGTGGTGGTCGACGATGTTGTGGCTTGGGCGGTTGAACTGGGCGGCGAGGGTTTTCTCGGCGATGGCAAAACCCACAGCATTGGCGAAACCCTGACCCAGCGGGCCGGTGGTGGTTTCTACGCCTGGGGTGTAGCCGTATTCCGGGTGGCCCGGGGTGCGGCTGTGCAGCTGGCGGAAGTTCTTGAGGTCGTCGATGGACAGGTCGTAACCGGTCAGGTGCAGCAGCGAGTAGACCAGCATCGAACCGTGACCGTTGGACATGATGAAACGGTCGCGGTCGGCGAAGGCCGGGTTGGTCGGGTTGTGCTTCAAATAGTCACGCCAAAGGACTTCAGCGATATCTGCCATGCCCATCGGGGCACCTGGGTGGCCGCTATTGGCCTTTTGCACGGCATCCATGCTAAGGGCACGAATGGCATTGGCACGCTCACGACGGCTGGGCATCGCTGATCTCCTGGGGCAGAAAGAATATGGGATCTGAAAAAGGCGGCCATTTTCCCTCAGGCCTTGGCCGGGGGCAATGACAGATAACGCCGCAACCGGATTTTCCCGAGGTCTGGGCGCCTTTTATTTCAGTTGACTACCCTACCGCACCCGGACGGCAGAATCACGGCGCCTGACGGCCGCCACCCATCGCCCAATATCAAAACTTTTTGATATTGGTCTTGCGGGCAGCCAGACCGGTAACTAGACTGCCAGCCCTATGAATCTGCCTCTGCCCGTCATCAATCACGATCCCTGCGACGACCTGGCTGCCTTGTGCAAGGCCGGGGGCGACCCGTTGCGGCTCAATGTCTTGCGGGCACTGTCCAACGATTCATTCGGCGTGCTGGAACTGGCGCAGATATTCGCTATCGGACAGTCAGGCATGAGTCATCACTTGAAGGTGCTGGCCCAGGCCGATCTGGTGGCGACACGGCGCGAGGGCAATGCGATTTTTTATCGCCGCGCCCTGCCCCACATCGAGCAGACCGGCGGCAAGCTTCATGCGGCGTTGCTCGAAGAAGCGGACGGACTGACCTTGCCCGAGGACGTCCGGACGCGAATCGAACTAGTGCACCGTCAGCGCGCGGCGGCCAGTCAGGATTTCTTCGCGCGCACCGCCGAGAAATTCCGCGCTCAGCAGGACCTGATCGCAGGCCTGCCGCAGTACCGCGACAGCCTGCTGTCGTTGCTGGACAAGCTCAGCTTCGACGCCGGTGCGACGGCGGTGGAAGTGGGTCCGGGGGACGGCGGTTTTCTGCCGGACCTGGCGCAGCGCTTTCGCCACGTCACCGGGCTCGATAACAGCCCGGCGATGCTGGAGCTGGCCCGGCACCTGTGCCAGCGCAAGGCGCTGGATAACGTCGATTTGAGGCTGGCCGACGCGCTGGGCGACGTTCGGCTTCACGCCGACTGCGTCGTGCTCAATATGGTGCTTCACCACTTCGCCGCACCGGCCGATGCACTTAAGCAATTGGCCAATCTGTTAGAGCCGGGCGGTAGTCTGCTGGTGACGGATTTGTGCAGCCACGATCAGAGCTGGGCCAAGGAGGCCTGTGGCGATCTCTGGTTGGGTTTCGAACAGGAAGATCTGGCCCGTTGGGCCATCGCTGCGGGGCTGGTCCCCGGGGAAAGTCTGTACGTAGGCTTACGTAATGGTTTCCAGATTCAGGTCCGCCATTTTCAGCGACCGGCTGGCGACACTCCACATCGGTATCAATCAGGAAACCCGTCGAGATGAGCGAATACTCCCTTTTCACCTCCGAGTCCGTGTCCGAAGGGCATCCGGATAAAATCGCCGACCAGATCTCCGATGCGGTCCTGGACGCCATCATTGCCCAGGACAAGCAGGCTCGCGTAGCCGTGGAAACCCTGGTCAAGACCGGTGTGGCCATTGTTGCCGGCGAAGTCACCACTACCGCGTGGGTCGACCTGGAGCAGATCGTTCGTGACGTGATCTGCGAGATCGGCTACACCAGCTCCAACGTCGGTTTCGACGGTGCGACCTGCAGCGTGATGAACATCATCGGCAAGCAGTCCCCTGACATCAATCAGGGTGTCGACCGCGCAAAACCTGAAGATCAGGGCGCCGGCGACCAGGGCCTGATGTTCGGCTACGCCAGCAACGAAACCGCCGCGCTGATGCCTGCTCCGATCGCGTTCTCGCACCAGCTGGTGCACCGCCAGGCCGAAGCCCGTAAATCCGGCCTGCTGCCATGGTTGCGCCCGGACGCAAAATCCCAGGTTACCTGCCGCTATGAAAACGGCATCGTGGTGGGCATCGACGCCGTTGTTCTGTCGACCCAGCACAACCCGGAAGTATCCTACAAAGATCTGCGCGAAGGCGTGATGGAGCTGATCGTCAAGCATGTGCTGCCAGCCGAACTGCTGCACAAAGACACCCAGTTCCACATCAACCCGACTGGCCAGTTCATCATCGGCGGCCCCGTGGGTGACTGCGGCCTGACCGGTCGCAAGATCATCGTCGACAGCTACGGCGGCATGGCCCGTCACGGCGGCGGCGCGTTCTCCGGTAAAGATCCATCGAAGGTCGACCGCTCGGCAGCCTACGCCGGCCGTTACGTTGCCAAGAATATCGTCGCCGCGGGCCTTGCCGAGCGCTGCGAGATTCAGGTGTCCTACGCCATTGGCGTTGCACAGCCTACGTCCATCTCGCTGAACACCTTCGGCACCGGCAAGATCAGCGATGACAAGATCGTGCAGCTGGTCCGCGAGCACTTCGACCTGCGCCCGTACGCGATCACTACCATGCTCGACCTGCTGCACCCGATGTATCAGGAAACCGCCGCCTACGGCCACTTCGGTCGCACGCCGGAAACCAAGACCGTGGGCGACGACACTTTCACCACGTTCACTTGGGAAAAAACCGACCGCGCCGACGCCCTGCGCGCTGCGGCTGGTTTGTAATACGCCCTAACCCCACGGCGTAAAAAAAGCCCCCAACGGTGCGAGCCGTCGGGGGCTTTTTCGCATCTGACGCTGCCCCTGTAGGAGCGCGCTTGCCCGCGAATCCGGTCATTGCCTCAATGCACTCATGACAGGCAGATGGCTATCGCGGGCAAGCGCGCTCCTACAGCCGTCATTGATCCTCCCATCAGGGGCGTCGGGACGATCAGCAGCAGGTATTTCTTGCTCGTATTGGCAAAACCTCGTAACCACGCCAATACCGATTTCGGATCAACAGCAGCTAGCCTCTTGCGCAACTCCCAAGCAAGGACGCTTCGATGATGCTCTCTCTCCGCTTGCTCGCCTGTGCCGCTCTGGCTTCTTACTCGTTCACCACCTACGCCACCCCCTGCCCCGACTGGCCCCCCACCAAAGCCCGAAGCGAAATCACTGCACTGCAATCGCAGATCGCGCAGTGGGACGACAGTTATCACCGTCAGGGGGTTTCGTTGGTCGCCGACGAGCTGTATGACCAGTCTCGCCAGCGTCTGACCCAGTTAAGAGCCTGTTTCGCCAAAGAGCCTGACCCCGCCGACGATCCGCTGAAAACCTCGGCAGGGACGGTGCTTCATCCCATCCCTCACACCGGCCTGACCAAGTTGCCCGACGAGCTGGCCGTGCAGGCCTGGCTTAAAGGGCGCAGTGATCTGTGGATTCAGCCGAAGGTGGACGGGGTGGCAGTCACGCTGGTGTACGAAAACGGAAAGCTGGTGAAGGCAATCAGTCGCGGCGACGGAGTCAACGGCCAGGATTGGACCGGACACGCTCATCAGATCGCGGCGATTCCCCGGCATCTGGCGTGGGAAAAGACGTTGGTGCTGCAGGGCGAGTTGTATTGGTCACTCGACGGCCATGTTCAGGCGCAGGCTGGCAGTTTGAACGCCCGCAGCAAAGTCGCAGGGCTGCTGGCGCGCACGTCGATCACTGAACAGGAAGGCGCCAGCATCGGCCTGTTTGTCTGGGACTGGCCGGATGGCCCGGCGGGAATGAAAGAGCGCCTGGACGGCCTGCAAGCGCTGGGTTTCGAAGACTGCGTGCGCTTCAGCGAGCCGCTGGAAGGTTTCGAACAGGCACGGAACTGGCGGGATCACTGGTATCGCAACCCATTGCCGTTCGCCACCGATGGCGTGGTCATGCGCCAGGGGGAACGACCTGCAGCGCAACGCTGGCAGGCCAAGGCGCCTTACTGGATCGCGGCGTGGAAATACCCCTACGCCCAAGTGCTGGCCGACGTGCGCAAGGTGAATTTCACGGTCGGACGAACCGGCAAGATCACCCCGGTGCTCGATCTTGTCCCGGTGCGGCTGGACGACCGCACGGTCAGCCGCATCAGTGTCGGTTCGTTGCAGCGCTGGCAGGAGCTGGATATTCGGCCGGGAGATCAGGTCGCTGTCAGTCTCGCGGGCATGACCATTCCACGCCTCGACGGGGTGGTATCACGCAATACGGAACGCGCTGAACTCAATGCACCGGTTGCCGAGGACTTCCATTCGCTGAGCTGTTGGCAGGCCAGCGAGGGGTGCGAAGCGCAGTTCCAGGCGCGTCTGAACTGGCTGAGCGGCAAGAAGGGATTGGCGTTGAGCGGCGTAGGCCCAGGCACGTGGGACAAGCTGATCAAGGCCGGTCACATCAACGGTTTACTGGATTGGATGACACTCGACAGCGCTCGGCTTGCTAATATTCCCGGCCTTGGCGAGCGCAGCAGCGCTAAACTGCTTGGCAGTTTTGCAAGCGCTCGCGAGCGTCCGTTCCAGCAATGGCTCAAAGCGATCGGCCTGCCACCCACCGGCAATGCGCGCTTGAGCGATCAGTGGCACGAGCTGGCCGCGCGTAGCCAGGCGCAATGGCAGGCCGAGCCGGGCGTTGGCCCTGGCCGTGCCGCACAGCTGGTGGCGTTTTTCCAGGACCCGTCCGTTCAGGCCTTGAGCCAGCAATTGCGCGACGCGGGTATCGAAGGGTTCTGATTTATTTTTGTGGTCCGGGTGATTGTGTCGAGCACCCGGCCGTTATGTTTCCAAGGAGCGCTCATGAAATTCTTCTCATCGCTGGCTGTACTGGCCACGTGCGCACTGTTGGCCGCGCCTGCGCTGGCCGCCGAGCCCGCCCCCGAACTCAGCGGATGCGCCGCCAAACGCCAGGAGATCAGCACCCAGCTGGAACAGGCCAAAGCCGCCGGCAACCGAGGTCAGCAGGCCGGGCTGGAAACAGCCCTGAGTGAAGCCACTGCCAATTGCACCGATGCCGGCTTGCTCAAGCAACAAGAGCAGAAGGTGCTGGACGCCAAACGGGAAGTCAGCCGCCGCCAGGCGGACCTGAACAAGGCCATGAGCAAGGGCGATCCGGAGAAGATCGACAAGCGCAAAGACAAACTCGCCGAATCACGCAAAGAACTGCAGGACGCCCAGACCGAGCTTGAGAAGGTGCAGCCGGATCAGGTGGATGAGTGACTGATCAGCTGTAGGAGCGCGCTTGCCCGCGAAAGCATTCTGTCAGTTAACAAAGAAGTCACTGACAGACCGCAATCGCGGGCAAGTGCGCCCCTACAGGCGAGTGTCAGTGATCCCTAAATTCTTTATGACACGCATCGCACGCGCCTTCGACTTTTTCCATCGCAGGGCTCAACACGCTTTTGCGAAAGGGCCGAACCTGGCTGGCGATGACCAATTCGCCGGTCGCTGACTCCAGCGACCGCGCCAGCTCTTGAAAACGTGCCTGTTTCTGCCAGACGTCATCCGTGGCGCTGGTGTGATCGGCTTCGCGGACCGCAGGAAAGTGCTTCCACGGTTCGTGGGATAAACCGTCGAGTTTGACTGAGCCATCGGCGAATCGCTGACCATCGAAGGGCACGCGCCCGCGCAACATGTCACGCAGGTCCTCGCTGGTCTTGAGCATTTCCTTGAAAATGGCCTTGCGCTGACCCAGCGGCGAATTCGGGTCGACCCCGCCACACGCGTTCAGCGCCAGACAAGCCAGCGCGATCAGTCCCAGATGCTTGATCGGCCTGTTGATCAACGTGATCAGACCGACACGACAAACAGCGATACCACCAAGGCCAAGCCTGCAAGCCAGGCCAGCGAACGCAAGGCCGCCCAGTCCGCCAGATAAAAAATGATGTAGAGCAGGCGCGTGGTGACAAACAAGACCGCCAGCACATCGATGGTCACCAGCTGAGCCACGCCGGCGATGTGCGCAATGATCACGGCCGCAGCGAAACCCGGGATCGCTTCGAAACTGTTGAGCTGCGCGTTGTGGGCCCGGCGCGGCAGTCCTTCGAGGCGGTCGAGGAAATCACGGGGGTCGTGATTCTGCCGTCCGCTGAATTTACCGCTGCCAAACTTCGCGATTGAAGTACACACCAGCGGCAACAGAATCACGATCAACACGCACCAGAAAGCAACGGTCATAGCCACATCCTTTTTAAGATTCGAGCTTCATCAGAAGCATCCGAGTGATACCAGCCCACAGGCTAAGAGGCGCGGCCGACCGAAAGGTTCTTTCAGGCCATCAATCCGGCCAATACTCGCTTGAGCGGGTGGCCCCACGGGACGCCCGTTATTCAACTGGCGGCATCCATTTGCAACGCACAGGTGCCACTGCGGTCAATGCCTGACCTCAACCAGGGCCTGCGACAGATGTGCCTGCATCCGTCGCGGGCACATCAAACCCTCGTCCGGTGCCTGCCCTTCAGCCACCGCACAGGATTTGAACCGCAATAACAGGACTCCGAATGCTTGAACTCGCCGCTGCATTTATCTGCCTTACTTCGCTGCTGACGTATGTGAATTTCCGCTTCATCGGGCTGCCACCCACCATCGGTGTGATGGTCACGGCGCTGATGTTTTCGCTGATCCTTCAATCACTGAGCCTGCTGGGCTTTCCCGGGATGGAAGAGCGTGTGCAGAGCCTGATCGGCCAGATCGATTTCGGTGATCTGCTGATGAACTGGATGCTGTCTTTTCTGCTGTTTGCTGGCGCCTTGCACGTCAACCTGTCCGATCTGAAGAACTACCGCTGGCCCATTGGCCTGCTCGCCACCTTCGGTGTATTGATCGCGACCACCGTGATCGGCGCCCTCGCGTACTGGATTTTCGCGATGTTCGGCTGGCACGTGAGCTTTCTGTACTGCCTGCTGTTCGGCGCGCTGATTTCCCCCACCGACCCGATTGCGGTACTGGGCGTGCTGCGTACGGCCAACGCCTCCAAACCACTGAAAACCACCATCGTCGGCGAGTCGCTGTTCAACGACGGCACGGCGGTCGTGGTCTTTACCGTCTTGCTGGGTATCGCACAGCTGGGCGAAACGCCGACCGTGACCGAAACGGCGATGCTGTTCGTGCATGAGGCCGTGGGCGGCGCGCTGTTTGGCGGGCTGATCGGTTACGCGGTGTACCTGATGATCAAGAGCATCGAGCAGTATCAGATCGAAGTCATGCTGACCCTGGCCCTGGTGATCGGCGGCTCGGCGATGTCCACCGAGCTGCATGTCTCGGGGCCGATCGCGATGGTGGTGGCCGGCCTGATCATCGGCAATCTGGGACGCAACCTGGCGATGAACGACATGACCCGTCGTTACATGGACGGTTTCTGGGAGCTGCTGGATGACATCCTCAACGCGCTGCTGTTTGCGCTGATCGGCATGGAGCTGTTGCTGCTGCCATTCTCCTGGCTGCACTTGCTGGCGGCCAGCCTGTTGGCGGTGGCGATTCTGCTGTCACGCCTGCTGACGGTGGCACCGGCGATTCTGCTGATGCGCCGCTGGCGTGAGGTGCCGCGTGGCACCATCCGCATCCTGACATGGGGCGGCCTGCGCGGCGGGGTGTCGGTGGCATTGGCGCTGGCGTTGCCCCTGGGGCCGGAGCGCGATCTTTTGCTGAGCATCACCTACATCGTCGTGCTGTCATCGATCCTGCTGCAGGGTCTGAGCATCGGCAAGCTGGTCAAGGCCGTGACCCGTGAGCCGGCGAAAGCCGAGCCCGCCTCGGACCACTGATGTCACAACATCTGCTGTCAGGGCTGGCGCGATTGGCTAAGATGCCACCAGCGCCAGCCTCAGCTGGCCGTGATGACCTCCAGGAGCATGAATGGCCAGCAACGAGGACACTGCGATCACGGGCGCAGCACCGATGATTCCCGAACAGCGTCGGGAACTGATGCTGCGTCAGTTGCGCAAACACCAGGTGTTGAGCGTGCATCAACTGGTGGAGATGTTCGATTGCTCCCACATGACCATCCGTCGCGACATCGCACTGCTTGAACAAAGCGGCCGCGCCTACTCGGTCACCGGCGGTGTGCGCATCGCCAGCCAAGTGCACAGCGAACCCAGCCATCAATCCAAAGCCGTGATCGAGTTGCCGCACAAGCAGGCGATGGCGCGCCTGGCCGCCAGCTTGCTGCACCCCGAAATGACGGTGTATCTGGACGCGGGCACCAGCACGCTGGAGATCGTGCCGCACATCGTGGCGCTGACCGGCATGACCGTGGTGACCAACGATTTTGGCGTGGTCCACGCGCTGGCCGACGCCGTGCATGTGAACGTGATTCACACCGGCGGGCTGCTGGATCACCCCAACCGCTCCTGCGTGGGCGGTCTGGCGGCAGCGACGTTGCGTCAGCTCGCCACCGACGTGGCCTTCATGTCCACCAGCTCATGGGACCTGCAGCGCGGCACGACCACGCCCTCTGCGCTCAAGGTCGAGGTCAAGCAGGCGGCGATGCAAGCGGCGTCGCGCTCGGTGCTGCTGACCACCAGCTCCAAATACGGCACGTTCGGCATGTACAAAGTGGCCGGGCTTGAGCAGTTCGACGCGATCATCAGCGATGAAAACCTGGCCGAAGCCGCAGCCGACGCCATCCGCCGGCAAGGCATCGAGCTGCTGCTGGCGTCGGCGGACGGTTCGCGCTGACACGGCCCCGCCGAGCGCAATCTGACGAGTACCTCTCCTTTCGCCCTGATGTTTTTGCAGACAGGTGTCACGATGCCACGATTCGCCGCCAACCTCAGCACGCTGTACCCACAGCACGACTTTCTCGACCGTTTTGCCGCTGCCGCGGCGGACGGTTTCAGTGCGATCGAGTTTCTGTTCCCGTACGAATACGCCGCTGCGCAGATCAGACAGCGCCTGGACGATCACGGCCTGGAGCAGGCGATGTTCAATATGCCGCCCGGCGACTTCACCAAGGGCGAGCGTGGCATTGCGTCACTGCCAGGACGGGAAAGCGAATTCCGCAGCGGTTTTCAGAAAGCGCTTGAGTACGCCGCGGTGCTGGGCAACGACCGTATTCATGCAATGGCAGGCCTGTTGCCGAGGGAGGACCTGCGCGAGCGGCATCACGCGGTCTATCTCGAAAACCTGCGCTACGCCACCCAGGAAGCGGCCAAGGTGGGCATCACGGTGCTGATCGAACCGATCAACACGCGGGATATTCCGGGCTTCTTTCTCAATCGTCAGGACCAGGCCCATGAAGTACGCAAGGCCGTGGGCGCTGACAATCTGCTAGTGCAGCTCGATTGCTATCACTGCCAGATCGTCGAAGGCGACGTGACCAGTACGTTGCGTCGGGACTTCGCCGGCATCGGCCACATCCAGATTGCAGGCGTGCCCGATCGGCATGAGCCGGACATCGGTGAACTGAACTACCCGTGGCTGTTCGAGGAGCTCGATCGCCTGGGTTACACCGGCTGGGTCGGGTGCGAGTACCGGCCGAAGGGGGATACCAGTGCGGGGTTGCAGTGGTTGCGCGACTGGCAGGCGAAAAACCCGGTCTGACGCTTTTGATTTTGTAGGAGCGCGCTTGCCCGCGATAACGTCCTGTCAGTTTGCACATCTGTCGCTGACGAACCGCAATCGCGGGCAAGCGCGCTCCTACAGGTCACGCATTCACTCGTTGATCATTTCGTCCTTGAACTGGTCTTTCACGTAGCTGATTTGCGTCTTGCCGTGGGGCGCGGGCAATCCGTCTTCACCCAGGTTCACGAACACCATCTTCTCCACCGTCAGAATGCTCTTGCGGGTGATTTTGTTGCGCACCTGGCAGGTCAGCGTGATCGAGGTGCGGCCAAACTCGGTGGCGGTAATCCCCAGTTCGATGATGTCGCCCTGGCGCGAGGCGCTGACGAAGTTGATCTCCGAAATGTACTTGGTCACCACGCGCTGGTTGCCCAATTGAACGATGGCGTAGATCGCGGCTTCTTCGTCAATCCAGCGCAACAGGCTGCCGCCGAACAGCGTGCCGTTGGGGTTCAAGTCTTCGGGTTTAACCCACTTGCGGGTGTGGAAGTTCATGGGGGGCTCCGACGGTATTTGGAAGCGGGTAGTAGATGAGCCCCAGCTTCAAGTTTCAAGCCGCAAGCTGCAAGTAAAAACGGCCGCTTCAGCTTGTCGCTTGCAGCTTGCCACTTGCAGCTCAAAGCAAGATAATCGCCCCCGCTTCAAAAAACGGTCATTACATCCTGATACCGTTTTCCCGCCACCTGTCCGAGGGGCGCTGCAGCAGGTCAATCCTGTCAGGCTCGGATAGGGCGTTGTTTGATCAGGCACCTCTTGCCGGTCAAGCTTTAAACGCACAACGGCGCCCATTCGCACCCTACGAATGGAGCTTCCTATGAGCGCTGTACTGACGCCTACCGATTTCACCGACTACAAAGTCGCCGACATGTCCCTGGCTGCCTGGGGCCGTCGCGAAACCATCATCGCTGAATCCGAAATGCCTGCCCTGATGGGCCTGCGCCGCAAATACGCCGGCGAGCAACCGCTCAAGGGCGCCAAGATCCTCGGCTGCATCCACATGACCATTCAGACGGCCGTGCTGATCGAAACCCTGGTTGCCCTGGGTGCCGAAGTACGCTGGTCCTCCTGCAACATCTTCTCGACGCAAGACCAGGCCGCTGCTGCCATCGCTGCTGCCGGCATCGCCGTGTACGCGTGGAAAGGCGAAACCGAAGAAGAATACGAGTGGTGCCTGGAGCAGACCATCCTCAAGGATGGCGCGCCATGGGACGCCAACATGATCCTCGACGACGGCGGCGACCTCACCGAGCTGCTGCACAAGAAATACCCCGCCATCCTGGACCACGTCCACGGCGTGACCGAAGAGACCACCACCGGTGTTCACCGCCTGCTGGACATGCTGGCCAAGGGCGAACTGAAAATCCCGGCCATCAACGTCAACGACTCGGTCACCAAGAGCAAGAACGACAACAAGTACGGCTGCCGTCACAGCCTGAACGACGCCATCAAGCGCGGTACCGACCACCTGTTGTCCGGCAAGCAGGCGCTGGTCATCGGCTACGGTGACGTGGGCAAGGGTTCGGCGCAGTCGCTGCGTCAGGAAGGCATGATCGTCAAAGTGACCGAAGTCGACCCGATCTGCGCCATGCAAGCCTGCATGGACGGTTTCGAACTGGTTTCGCCGTTCATCGATGGCGAAAACGACGGCACCGAAGCGAGCATAGACAAAGCCCTGCTGGGCAAGATCGACCTGATCGTGACCACCACCGGTAACGTCAATGTCTGTGACTCGAACATGCTCAAAGCGCTGAAAAAACGCGCCGTGGTGTGCAACATCGGTCACTTCGACAACGAAATCGACACTGCTTTCATGCGCAAGAACTGGGCATGGGAAGAAGTGAAGCCACAGGTGCACAAGATCCACCGCACCGGCGCTGGCAGCTTCGACCCGCACAACGATGACTACCTGATCCTGCTGGCTGAAGGCCGTCTGGTGAACCTGGGCAACGCTACCGGTCACCCAAGCCGCATCATGGACGGCTCGTTCGCCAACCAGGTGCTGGCTCAGATCTTCCTGTTCGGCCAGAAGTACGCTGACCTGAGCCCCGCTCAGAAAGCCGAACGCCTGACCGTTGAAGTGCTGCCCAAGAAGCTGGACGAAGAAGTGGCCCTGGAAATGGTCCGCGGTTTCGGCGGCGTCGTGACCAAACTGACCAAGACCCAGGCCGACTACATCGGCGTGGCAGTTGAAGGTCCGTTCAAGCCGCATGCTTACCGCTACTGATGGTCTAGCCTGAAACGCTGTTCCTGTAGGAGCGCGCTTGCCCGCGATGAGATGCGTCAGACACACATATGTTGACTGACACACCGATATCGCGGGCAAGCGCGCTCCTACAGGACGTCGGCGTTTGTCGTTTGCGTTTCCAAGGATATTGTCATGTCCCAAAACCCTGGCTTCAGCTTTGAGTTCTTCCCTACGAAGACCGACGCTGGGCATGAAAAACTGATGAACGTGGCTCGCCAACTGGCTGGCTACAACCCCGATTTTTTCTCCTGCACGTACGGTGCGGGCGGCTCGACGCGTGATCGTACGATCAGCACCGTTTTCCAGCTGGAAAAAGAAACCCCCGTCCCTGCCGCCCCGCACCTGTCCTGCGTTGGCGACAGCAAGGCCGCGTTAAGCGCCCTGCTCGGGCAATACAAGGAGGCCGGTATCAAGCGCATCGTTGCCCTGCGCGGCGACCTGCCTTCCGGCATGGGCATGTCCAGCGGTGAACTGCGTTATGCGGCCGACCTCGTCAGCTTCATTCGCGAAGAAACCGGTGATCATTTCCACATCGAAGTCGCGGCCTACCCGGAGATGCATCCGCAGGCGCGCAACTTCGAGGACGACATCAAGAACTTCGTGCGCAAGGCCCAGGCCGGTGCCGACAGCGCGATCACTCAATACTTCTTCAACGCCGACAGCTATTTCTACTTCGTCGACCGCGTTCAGAAGCTGGGTGTGGACATCCCGGTTGTGCCGGGCATCATGCCGATCACCAACTACAGCAAGCTCGCGCGTTTTTCCGACGCGTGTGGTGCAGAGATCCCACGCTGGGTTAGGAAGCAACTGGAAGCCTACGGCGATGATTCGCCGAGCATTCAGAAATTTGGTGAACAGGTCATCACAGAAATGTGTGAGCGCTTGTTACAAGGCGGCGCGCCAGGTTTGCATTTCTACACGCTGAACCAGGCAGAGCCTAGCCTGGCGGTGTGGAACAACCTGAAACTCGCTCGTTAGGACCGCACGATCTCGGTCTGGTCAGTTCCGTCACATTAGGGCAACGTTTCATCGGTAGGTTTCCTCAAGCGAGGCCTGCCGACGCCTTAATCGAGACGGAAATCCAGCAGTTGACCTCCATCAATACATTCGCGACACGCCCCCAACTCGTTTACCTGGCCTTTGGTGCCGAGACCTATCATCAGGAAGCGGTGTTCAGCATTGCCAGTGCCCTCGCCGGACTGCGCGACACGCCCGAAGACGCTCTGGACATCCAGGTGTTCGCCGACGACCCCGCACCCTACCGTCATTTGCCCGTTCGCGTTCGACGCTTCGACCCGCAGACACGAAGCGCCTGGAGCGGTCCGCACGCCTACCACTTCCGCTGCAAGCAAGTGCTGGTGCGCAAGGTGCTGGAGGAGTGTGACAAAGCCATTCTGATCGACACCGACACCTTCTTTCACGAAAGCCCGATAAAGCTGTTTGATCGCGTTCAGCCCGGCAAGCTGCTGTGCAATGCCCTGACGTTGCGCTATGACGCCTGCAAGCAGACCGTGCTTTACACCGCACTGGCCGATACGCTGGCGCAACGCGGTCTGGCCGATGACCACATGCCCTTGCTCAACTCCGGCGTGATCGGTCTGACCCGGGACGACGCCGCGATTCTCGACCGCTCCGTCGAAATGATGGATGAGTTTTTTGCGATCACCCCCGGTGCGATCACCCTTGAAGAATTCTGCCTGGCCGTGGCGGCGTATCGCACGGTAGAGGTCAACGAGTGCCCGGACCTGATTCATCACTACTGGAGCCGAAAGCAGCTGTTTCGCGCCAAGGTACGCGCCTGGCTCAGCAAGCACGGTGACAACCCCACCAGCCAGCGGGGTCTGGATGACACGCGCAAGGTCACCGCGCAGTTGCCGCGCCCGCCTGCCTGGCAACGCGTGATGTACAAAGGCGCCATGCTCGCGGTGCCGCAGGACCAGCGTCAGTTTGTGCGCGAAGTGCTTTACGGTTGCTGTGAGTATCCCAACGAATTTGACCAGGCCTGCTCCCAGGTCTGGTGGGACAAGGCCTTGAGCAATGCCGAGCAGCGCATGGACCGGCCGCTCGCGCCGGAAAAGATCAAACAGTGGCTGGATCACTGGGCGGTGCGGCAGATACTCGGGCACCGGCGCAAAGCGGTGTATCAGCACATGCTGCAGCGCCAAAACCCTCGATAACAGCAACAAAACCGTTTAGCACCATGAACACAGCGCTTTGTGATTGCTCTGTTATACTCCGGCGTCCCCACCAGGCTTACGCCCGGATGCTCGGTCTTGCAGAAGGCACTCGATTACACCGGCAGCGCACTTTTCTTTTCCCGCGCTCATGTCTCGAGTTGAACTTAAAGACCCGACAGTACCGGACGGGATTGCGTCATCTGCACGCACATTCGCGCCGGGTAGATTATTCCCCCTTGGGCCAACGTGGCCCTAACTAAGACAGGATTACTCATGTCCTTTGCTTCCCTCGGTCTCTCCGAGGCTTTAGTCAGCGCCATCGAGGCAGCTGGCTATACCCAGCCTACTCCGGTGCAACAGCGGGCTATTCCCGCCGTGTTGCAAGGCCGCGACCTGATGGTCGCCGCTCAGACAGGTACTGGTAAAACCGGTGGTTTCGCCCTCCCTATTCTGGAGCGCCTTTTCCCCGCCGGTCACCCGGACAAATCTCAACGTCATGGCCCGCGCCAACCGCGCGTCCTGGTCCTGACCCCCACCCGCGAACTGGCAGCCCAGGTTCATGACAGCTTCAAGGTATACGCCAAGAACCTGAAGTTCGTCAGCGCCTGCATCTTCGGCGGCGTCGGCACCAACCCTCAGGTTCAGGCCATGGCGCGCGGCGTCGACGTATTGGTCGCCTGCCCGGGCCGTTTGCTTGACCTGGCCGGCCAAGGCAGCGTCGATCTGTCCCACGTGGAAATCCTCGTGCTGGACGAAGCCGACCGGATGCTCGACATGGGCTTTGTCCATGACGTGAAGAAAGTCTTGGCGCGTCTGCCGTCCAAGCGTCAGAACCTGCTGTTCTCGGCAACGTTCTCCTCGGACATCACGTCGCTGGCGGGCAAGCTGCTGCACAACCCCGAGCGCATCGAAGTCACGCCGCCGAACACCACGGTCGAGCGCATCGAACAGCGTGTGTTCCGCCTGCCGGCCAACCACAAACGCTCGCTGCTGGCGCACCTGATCACTGCAGGCGCGTGGGAGCAGGTGCTGGTGTTTACCCGCACCAAGCACGGCGCCAACCGTCTGGCCGAGTACCTGGACAAGCACGGCCTCGCCGCCGTCGCGATCCACGGCAACAAGAGCCAGAACGCACGGACCAAGGCCCTGGCTGACTTCAAGGCCGGCGACGTACGCATCATGGTGGCTACCGACATCGCGGCTCGTGGTCTGGACATCGACCAACTGCCGCACGTGGTCAACTTCGAGCTGCCGAACGTCGACGAAGACTACGTCCACCGTATCGGCCGTACTGGCCGTGCCGGTCGTAGCGGTGAAGCCATCTCGCTGGTTGCCCCGGACGAAGAGAAGCTGCTCAAAAGCATCGAGCGCATGACCAAGCAGAAGCTGGCTGACGGCGACCTGATGGGCTTCGACGTCAATTCGGTCGAAGCTGAAAAGCCTGAAGTGCGTGAACGTCCGGACGTGCGCAACCCGCGCAATGCCCGTGGCCCACGTGGCGATGGCCCGAACGGCGGCGGCGGTGGTGGCGGTCGCAAGGACAAAGGCAAAGACAAGGGCAAGGACAAACCGGCAGCCGCCGCGGCATCGGGTGAACGCCCTGCCCGTCCGGCCCGTCCGCAGAAACCTCGCCAGGGAACACCGGCAGGCGAAGCACGTCAGGCTCAGCCGTCTGCACCGCGCGGCGACCGTGCACCGGACGAGTTTCTGGATGACGAAGTGGATAACTTCGGTAACCGAGCCGATTACGTCAGCCCGTACCCGAACAAGACGCAGAGCCGTGGCCGTCGTCCAGGCGCGCCAGCCACCGGCGCTGCTCCAGCGCCACGTGGCCCGAGCCAGGGCCGCAGCGGTCCTCGCAGCGGCGCACCATCTGGCACCGGCGCTCCGGCATCTGCCGGTGCTCCTGCGGCCAAGCGCAGTGGCCCACGCAACGGTTCGGCCCGCGACGGCCAGCCGCGTCGTGATGACCAGCCGCGCGGCCGTCGTCCAGCCGGTGAAGATCAACCAGCGCGTCAGGAGCCAGCCGTTCGTGGTCCACGTGACGGTCAGCCCGCGCCGAAGATCATGCACAAAGAGTCCAAGGGCGATCGTTTCCCGTCGGCCGAACAGCTCGATCAGTTGCCAAGCCGCCCACGCGGTGAAAAACCAGCCCTGCTGACCCGCAACCGCGAAGGTTAAGCCGCGCTGAAACAAAAACGCCCCGACTGGTTCGGGGCGTTTTTGTGTCTGAAATGCGCGCACAAAAACGCCGACCCTGGGGTCGGCGTTTTCGTTGGAGCAGCCTGTCTTACTTGGCTTTGACGCCTTCGAACGAGATGATCAGGTCCAGGGTGTCGGACTGTGGACCCAGGTCCATCATCTTGCCGAAATCAGAACGCTTGATCGAGGTAGTGCCCTCGAAGCCTGCGCGGTAGCCGCCCCATGGATCCTTGCCTTCGCCCAGGAACGTGGTCTTGACCACAACCGGCTTGGTCACGCCGTGCATCGTCAGGTCGCCGGTCACGTCAGCAGTGACTTTGCCGTCGGCGTTCTTGCCGGTGGTCTTCACGCTGGTGGAGACGAACTTGGCGTCAGGGAAGCTGGCAACGTCCAGGAAGTCCTTGCTGCTGATGTGCTTGTCGCGCTCGGCATGGTTGGTGAAGACGCTGGCGGTTTTGACGTCGATGTTGATCTTGCTGTCTTCAGGCTTGGCCGCGTCGAAGCTGAACGTGCCGGTCCAGTCCTTGAACGAGCCGTAGATGAAGCTGTAGCCCAGGTGGCTGATCTTGAAGTTGATGAAGGCGTGCTGGCCTTCTTTGTCGATGGTGTAGTCAGCGGCCATGGCCTGACCGGCCGACAGCAACGCAGTACCGAGGGCCAGTGCAGCAAGGGTCTTTTTCAACATGCGAGTTTTCCTTTCAATGAATGAGCAAGTCAGGCCTTGCGGCCCAGCATACGAACAAGGGTCGCATCACGATCAATAAAGTGATGCTTGAGAGCCGCCAGGCCATGGAGTCCTGCAAAAATCACCAGCACCCAGGCGAGATACAAATGCACTTCACCGGCAAGGTCCGCCTGGTCGGGCAGTCCGCTTATCAGTGCAGGCACTTCGAACAAACCGAATACCGGAATCCCAACGCCGTCGGCGGTGGAAATCAGGTAACCGGCGAACATCACCAGGAACAGGTCCAGGTACAGAAAGGCGTGACCCAGTGTGGCGGCCACCCTGACCAGGCGGCTCTGAGTGGCCGGTGCTGGCGGCGGCGGGCTGACAAAACGCCAGACCACACGCAGCAGCATGAACAGAAACAGGGTGATGCCAATGCTTTTGTGCAGGTCCGGGCCTGCCTTGCGCCAAGTGTCGTAGTAGCCGAGTCCGACCATCCACAGGCCCAGCGCAAACATACCAAAAACCGTGAGCGCGACGCCCCAATGCAAAACGATGCTGACCCAGCCATATCGAGAAGAAGAGTTGCGTAGTTGCATCGCGGGTACCCTGTAAATGTTGTGAGAAGACTAGCGCTTTACCTATCGAAAGAAAGCGCAATTTTTTGCTTTGAAAGATCAGTAAATACGATTGAAACGTCTTGTCGCATTTTTGGTGAGTTTGATTAAGCCAGTGTTATGCAGTCGCCGCTTGTAGGAGCGCGCTTGCCCGCGATTGAGATATGCCAGACGCTATCCATATTGGATGTGCAGCCACCTTCGCGGGCAAGCCTCGCTCCAACAAGGCCAGCCTCCAACGGGCATAAAAAAAGGCGCGGTTCGTAAACCGCGCCTTTGTTGTTTCAGCGTTTCACCAATCAGTTCTTGGTGTCCGCCGCCGGAGTGGCCGGAGCCGCCGGTGTTGCAGCTTTAGCCGCAGGCTTGTGTGTCGCTGCCGGTTTGGCCGGGGCCTTTTTCGCAGGCTCCTTCTTGGCGGGCTCTTTCTTGACCGGTGTTTTCTTGACCGGCGCCTTTTTGGCCGGCTCGACGACCGCAGGCTTCGCAGGCTCGACCACCGGCGCGGGCGGCGGCGTGACGGGCGCCGGTGCAGGGGCTGGAGCCGGCGCAGGCTCAGGGGCTTTCTCAACTGGCTTGGCCTCAGGCTTGGCGCCGCCAAACATGTTCGAGAAAAACGCGCCTACACCGCCGCCTGTGGCTTTCGGTGCTTCAGGTGCTTTCGGCGGCGGCGCCTTGACAGGCTCAAACGACTTGCCAGCCGCCAGATCCTCAACCTGGCTGGCCGCACGCTGACCGGTGCGCAACGCACCTTCCAGGGTGCCCGGATACAACGCGTCGGTGTGTTCGCCGGCAAAGGCTACGCGCTGCAGAGGACGTTCCCACAGGCGCCAGTATTTGCTCATCTGCCCAGGACCGAACGCCAGGTACGCGCCACCGGTAGACGGGTCGACGCTGGACCGGCGAATCTCATAGCCGGTGTACGCGCCGCGGGCCTGTGGATAAAAGGTGTGCAGACGAATCAGCACCTGATCCACCATCTGCTTGTCGCCAAACGCCTGCATGATCCGGGCGTTATCGCCAGCCAGGTTGATCACGGCATTGGCGCCGCCTTTGAGCGCCGGCTCGATCCACAGCATGCCCAGGCCGGTGTTGCTGTAAATCTCTCCGGTCATGCGCGCCTTGCTTTCCCAGACCGGGGTCTTGAACTTGAGCATGATCTGGTCGTGCCAGCCGTAGTTGGTGCTCTTGATCGCGCCCTGATGCTGAGCGTCCAGCGCGGGCGTCATCGCAATCTTGCTCAGCGCACGCAGCGGCACGGCCAGCACCACGTAATCGGCTTCATAACCGACCGCGCCGACCTTGACGGTCACGCTGTCCTTGTCCTGGTTGATCGCAGACACCGGCGAATTGGTCTTGATGACCTTGATCTGCTTGACGAACGCGTCCGCCAGCACAGCGCTGCCACCTGGCAGGCGAGCGGCGCGGCGATCACGGTCCTGGATGTCGCGGTTGACCCGGGCTTGCTGACCGAAGTACAGCAGCGACAAGCGCGAAGGCTCGTCATAACGAGTACGAATCTGTTGGTTGATCAGCTGACGCGCCGTCGCTGGCAGGCTCAGACGGTCCAGCCAGTTGGCGACGTTGATCTGATCCAGGGCGAACAACGTGCTGTTGGCGGCAGGGTTGAGCGGGTCGGTGATCGAGCGGGCGATGTCGTCGATGGCCGCCTCGTAGCGCTTGATCGCCTCGGCGGTTGCGGGCTGCTTGGTCGCAAGGTCCGCCGCCGAGAAATATTCGCCGTCAATCAAATAGCCGGGGGTGCGCACGAACTCAGGCGCCGGGACAGACGCCAGCTTGAAGCGCTCCAGGTACTGATTCAGCACCGGCTGCGCCTTGGCGTTACCGATCCATTCACTGCCAGCAAGGCCCGAACGCCCGCCGGCGGCCGCCTTGGCTTCGAGCACGGTCACTTGCCAGCCCTTGGACTGCAGCTCGTAAGCCGCCGTGAGTCCCGCCAGACCGCCACCGACAACGATCGCCGTTTGGGGTTTATCGACAGCGAGCGCCGAAGCGCTTGCCAGCCCAATCATCACCAGCGCAAAGGCGCGAACCCAACCAGAAAGCATTCAGCAAACTCCGGAAAAATCAGGGGAATTGTCGGACTTTGACGTCCGATTCTTTGAAGAGGCGCGAAGGATACGCCAGCCAATGAACGCCCGCCAGCAATGTCCGTCGGGCATCTAAAACTGGCCGCAGCGGCGCTAAAGGTTGTTCCGTGGCAACGCATTGCATAGGCTTGCGCGATTGTTTGGCCTCGTTGTAAGCGAGTCGTCAACGGGACTGCCTGAGGAGATCAACGATGGGCCTGAATAATCAGTGGATGCAGCGCGACCTCAAGGTGCTGTGGCATCCCTGCACTCAAATGAAAGACCACGAAAACCTGCCGCTGATACCCATCAAACGGGGCAAAGGCGTCTGGCTTGAGGACTTCGAAGGCAAGCGTTACCTGGACGCCGTCAGTTCCTGGTGGGTCAACGTATTCGGCCACGCCAACCCGCGCATCAATCAGCGCATCAAGGACCAGGTCGATCAGCTGGAGCACGTGATTCTTGCCGGCTTCAGCCATCAGCCCGTGATCGAGCTGTCGGAGCGCCTGATTGCCATGACGCCCGAGGGCCTGACCCGGTGCTTCTACGCCGATAACGGTTCGTCTTGCATCGAAGTCGCGCTGAAGATGAGCTTTCATTACTGGCTCAATCGCGGCAAACCCGACAAAAAGCGCTTCGTCACCCTGACCAACAGTTACCACGGCGAAACCATGGCGGCGATGTCGGTGGGCGACGTGCCACTGTTCACCGAGACCTACAAGGCGCTGTTGCTGGACACCATCAAGGTGCCGAGCCCGGATTGCTACCATCGCCCCGAAGGCATGAGCTGGGAAGAACACTCGCGCAATATGTTCGTGGCCATGGAGCAGACCCTGGCCGAGCACCACGACACCGTGGCTGCCGTGATCATCGAGCCGTTGATTCAGGGCGCCGGCGGCATGCGCATGTACGACCCGATCTACCTCAAGCTGCTGCGCGACGCCTGCGACCGCTACGGCGTGCACCTGATTCATGACGAGATCGCTGTGGGCTTTGGCCGCACGGGCACCATGTTCGCCTGTGAGCAGGCGGGCATCCGTCCGGACTTCCTGTGCCTGTCCAAAGCGCTGACGGGCGGCTACCTGCCGCTGGCCGCCTGCATCACCACCGACGACGTCTACGATGCGTTTTATGACGACTATCCGACGCTGCGGGCCTTCCTGCATTCCCACAGCTACACCGGCAATCCGCTGGCCTGCGCGGCGGCATTGGCGACGCTGGATATCTTCGAGCAGGACAACGTCATCGAGAACAACAAGGCGCTGGCGTTGCGCATGAAGACCGCGACCGCGCACCTGGCCGATCACCCGAACGTGGCTGAAGTCCGCCAGACCGGGATGGCGATCGCGTTCGAGATGGTGCAGGACAAGGCGACCAAGGCGGCTTATCCGTGGCAGGAACGTCGCGGCTTGAAAGTCTTCGAGCATGCGCTGACCCGCGGCGCGTTGCTGCGGCCGTTGGGCAGCGTGGTGTACTTTCTGCCGCCGTATGTCATCACGCCGGAGCAGATCGACTTTCTTGCAGAAGTGGCCACCGAAGGCATCGACATCGCGACGCGCAGCAGCATCAGCGTGGCGGTGCGTGAGAATTTCCATCCGGATTTTCGTGATCCGGGCTGATCCACTGTCTGAACTGAACGAGGATCCCTGTAGGAGCTGACGAGGTACGAGGCTGCGATGCGATTCATCTGACACACCGCATCGCAGCCTCGCACGGGCTCGTCAGCTCCTACAGGGGACAGCGAACACCGAAGAGAAACAACCATGAGACTGTCCCGCTTTTTTATCGACGCCCCGCTGAGCCACGGCGAACACGAGCTGCCTGAAGCGCAGGCGCATTACATCGGGCGTGTGTTGCGCATGACCGAAGGCGACGCCGTGCAGTTGTTTGATGGCTCCGGCACGGAGTTTCGCGCCAGGCTGGTGGAAGTCGGTAAAAAGCGCGTGCGCGTGCAGATCGATGAAAGCTTCCCCGGCCTCGCCGAATCAGCCCTGCAGATCCATCTGGGCCAGGGCCTGTCCCGTGGCGAGCGCATGGACTGGGCGATTCAAAAAGCCACGGAACTGGGCGTGACACAAATCACCCCGATCATCAGCGAACGCTGCGAAGTGCGGCTCAAGGACGAACGGGCCGAAAAGCGCCAGGCCCATTGGCAGCAGATCGCGATCAGCGCGTGCGAACAGTGCGGTCGTTCAGTGGTGCCGGTGGTCAATCCGCCCGTGCCCCTGGCCGATTGGCTGAAGCACACCGAAGCCGACCTGAAGCTGGTCCTGCACCCGGTGGCCGAACCGTTGATCAGCCATGAAAAGCCTGGCAGCCTCGCGTTTCTCATCGGCCCGGAAGGCGGTTTGAATGATGCGGAAGTCGATCAGGCCCAGGACGCCGGCTTCCACGCCGCCCGCCTCGGCCCGCGGGTGCTGCGCACCGAAACCGCGCCGGTGGTGGCGTTGAGCATTGCGCAGCAGTTGTGGGGGGATTTCTAGGGGTTGATAAATGCCCACTGTAGGAGCGCGCTTGCCCGCGAATAAGTCGGCACATCCAACATAGATATCGCCTGACACGGCGCATTCGCGGGCAAGCGCGCTCCTACAGGTCAAGTCGGCGCTTTGGATCTCACTCTGGCAACTCCGTCAACCGCCGCCGCGCTTTCGCCGGTTCCGGCCGCGCACATGGCAAGAACCTCCCTCGCCCCGGCGTGCCCTGCGCCTGGCCATCCCACACGCATTCGCCGCGGGCGAAGGTCATCGCCGGCCAGGCGCTCAAGCGCATGCCTGCGTAGGGCGTGTAATCCACCTGGTGATGCAGCAATGCGTTGGTCAGCTCGAAATCCAGGCCTTCGTCCCAGATCACCAGATCCGCGTCGGCGCCAATGGCGATGCTGCCTTTGCGCGGATACAGGCCATAAAGCCGTGCCGCGTTGGTCGACGTCAGCGCAACGAAGGCCTGCGGCGTGATGCGCCCGGTTCTGACGCCTTCGGACCACAGCAGCGCCATGCGCGTTTCTATGCCGGGGATGCCGTTGGCCACCTCGGAAAACGGCGCATGCTCGCCATGGGCGCGCTTGCCGTCGGGGCCCTCGTAGCGAAACGGCGCGTGGTCCGACGAGAACACCTCGAACGAGCCGTTCTGCAAACCGTCCCAGATCACTTGCTGATTGGCCGCGTCCCGGGGCGGCGGGCTGCAGATGCATTTGGCGCCTTCGAAACTGTCGTCGCAGCCCAGGGAGTCTGCGGTCAAAAACAGGTATTGCGGGCACGTCTCGCCGTAGACCTTCAAGCCATGACTTTGCGCCCAGCGGATTTGCTCGATTGCCTCACGCCCGGAGACATGGACTATGAGAATCGGCACGTCCACCAGTTCGGCCAGGGCAATCGCCCGATGCGTGGCTTCGCGCTCCACCAGCATGGGTCGCGACGTGGCGTGATAACGCGGCGCGCTGAGCCCGGCGGCCAGCAGGCGCTCGGTCAGCCAGGCGATGCAGTCGCTGTTTTCGGCGTGGAGCATGACCATCGCACCTTCGGCCCGCGCCACCGACAGGGTTTCCAGAATCTCCCGGTCGTTGAGTTTGAGCGCGTCGTAGGTCATGTAGATCTTGAAAGACGTGTAGCCCTCGGCGATCAGCGCTGGCAGTTCGCGGCGCAGCACATCTTCGGTGGGGTCGGTGACGATCAGGTGAAAGGCATAGTCGATCAGTGCCTTGCCGTCGGCACGCCGGTGATAATCCTCCACGGCGGCGCGCAGGCTCTGGCCTTTCTGCTGGCAGGCAAACGGAATCACGGTCGTGGTCCCGCCGCACGCCGCCGAGCGCGTACCGCTCACGAAATCGTCCGCCATCACCGACCCATCGCCGGTCGGTTGATCCAGGTGCACATGGCTGTCGATGCCGCCCGGCGTTACGGTGCGGCCTGCCGCATCGACTTCCTGCGCCGCGCCTTGCAAGCCCAGGCCCAGCGCGACGATGGTGCCGTCCCGCACGCCGATGTCGCACACAAAGCTGTCGGCCGCGGTGACGACGTTGGCGTTGCGAATGATCAGATCGAAACCGTGCATGTCGTGCTCTCCGTCAGGCGCGGGTCATCCAGGCCTTGGCGATCTCTTCGCGGGTGGTGAACCACACGCCTTCTTGCGCCTGGGCGTATTCGATGAACTGCTTGATCGCTCGCACTCGCCCCGGACGACCGACCATGCGCGGGTGCAGCCCGATGGACATCATTCGCAGGCCGTCGGCGGCTTCTTCGTACAGCACGTCGAAACTTTCTTTCATGTATTCGAGGAAGTCCGACGCCTGTGACAGCCCCGGCGAGTTCCAGTAACGGAAGTCGTTGACGTCGCTGGTGTACGGCACCACTAGATGCTGCTTGCCGTCGACGTCGACGAAGTACGGCACGTCGTCGTTGTAGGTGTCGGAGTCATAGAGGAAACCGCCCTCTTCCACCACCAGCCGACGGGTGTGAACGCTGGCGCCGTAGCGGCAATACCAACCCACCGGACGCTTGCCGCAGGTGCGTTCGAAGGATTCGATGGCCAGCCGGATATGCTCGCGCTCCTCGGCTTCAGTCAGGCGGAACACCTCTTCCCAACGATAACCGTGGCTGCAGATTTCGTGACCCAGTTCGACGGCCGCCTTGGCCACGTCCGGGTTCTGCTCGAACGCCACGGCGCAGGCATGAAAGGTCGCCGGGACATTGGCTTTTTCCAGGATGTCGAGAATCCGCCAGATGCCGACGCGCGCACCGTATTCGTACATCGATTCCATGGCCAGGTTGCGCACGCCGTCCGGGAATTGGTAGCTGCCCCACTCGGTCATGCTCTCCTGGTCAGGATCGCCCATGGCCAGCGAGCGCTCGGAGCCTTCTTCGTAATTGATGACAAAGTTGATGGCCAGTCGCGCGCCGTTGGGCCAGGTGCCTTGAGGGCGCTGCCGGCCATAGCCGACCAGATCTCGTAGGGGTAAAGCCATGGGAACAGTCTCCTGCGACGTACGGATGTTCGGAAAAAACCGCCGAGCGCGTGCTCAGCAGTCGATGTTTTTCAATGCATCGTGATCGGGTCCATCCAGGCTCTGGCCGTCGCGAAAGGCCAGGCCCATGGCCAGGGTTTGCGCGATACAGAACGCGGCCGTCAATGAACGAAAGCCCAACAGCTCGGCGTCATTGACCTCGATCATCACCGACGCTTTTTGTCCGATAGGGCTCAAAATGCTGTCGGTAATCGCCACAATCGGCGTCCCCGCTGCCACCGCCTGGGTGCAGGCATCAATGGTTTCCTGCGAGTACGGCGGAAAACTCACCGCCACCAACACGTCATCGCCGTGCAGCGCTCCGACCTGTTCGCGCAGGCTGCCGCCCAATCCGCTGATGTGAACGGCGCGTCTTCCCACACGGCTCAGTGCGTAGCTCAGGTAGGACGCCATGGGAAACGAACGGCGCATGCCGACCACAAAGGTCGTACGCGCCTGCTGCAACAAGGCGATGGCTTTTTCGATGGCCTCCACTTGCTGCCCTTCGGCCAGATGCTCCAGCGACACGATGTTCGCGCGGCTGAACGCCGAGAGCATGGCGCCGACATCGGTGGGGTCATCGAGCAACTGCTCGCCGCGATAGTGACGAATCCGCTCCTTGAAACTGCCCTGCCCGGCCTGTTGCAGCGGCTCCTTGAACAGGCGCTGCAAATCGCTGAACCCACCGAAACCCAAGGCCTGCGCCAGCCGAATGAACGCCGACGACGGGATCCCGGAGATTTTCGCCAGCGCCGCCACGGTATTGAGCGCAACGTCGTGGGGATGCTCGTTCAGGTAATGCGCGGCGTCACGCTGGCGCGCTGTCAGGCGTTCCTGATGTTCGACGATGGCGGAGCGCAGCTCGGCAAGGGTGAGAGGTGCAGGCATAAAATTGCTCGATAAAAGTCAGGACGGTCGCAGCTCGGTGATCGCCTTGGCCAGATGCTCCACCAGACGATTCAACTCATCGACGCTGTTGTAGTGGGCAATCGACACCCGTACCACGCCGCCGTACGGAGTCAGGCCCAGTTGTTCGATCAGCCGCCGAGCGTAGAAGTCACCAAAGCGGATGCCCATGCGGTGGCCATCAACGCGGCGCACGATGGCTTCGGACTGGACGCCTTCGACGACAAAGCTGATGGTCGGCACACGGTCGCCATCGGTCACACGCGGTTTTCCGATGATTCGTACGCCCGGCGTTTCCCGCAGGAAGGCCAGCAAGGTCTCGGCGAGCAGGTCTTCCTGCACTTCGAACGCATCGAAGGCCGCCTGCATCTTTTCCCGCTCGGTGCCACTGGTACCCAGGCGCTGGCCGACGTCGATCAGGTAATCGCTGATGCCGATGCAGCCGTAGGACAGTTCGTAATTGAGGTTGCCCGGCTGCAGCTTGTAGGGGATGACGTCCTGACCGATGAAGAAGTGGTTCAGGCTTGGCAGCTCAAGCAACGCATCGCGCTTGCCCCACAGCACCGCGAAGTGCGGGCCGAAGGTTTTGTAGAAACTGAACACGTAATAATCAGCGCCGCTGGCCTGCACATCCACCAGACGATGGGGTGCGTAGGCCACAGCGTCGACGCACAGTTTGCCGCCCACTGCGTGCACCCGGCGCGCGACTTCGGCCACCGGGTTGACGCTGCCGAGGATGTTGGAGGCGTGGGTCATGGCCACGTAGCGGGTCTTTTCGCTGAGCAGCGCGTCGAGATCGTTCAACTCCAGCTCCATGCTGTCCGGGTCGACCGCCCACACGCGCAACGTCGCGCCGCGCTGCTCGCACAAACGCACCCACGGTCCGATGTTGGCTTCGTGGTCGCAGCTGGTGACGATAATTTCATCGCCCGGCTGGATCGACGGCGCGATGGCCCGGCAGAGGATCTGCAGCAAATGAGTGGTCGAGCCGCCCATCACGCATTCTTCCGGGTGATAAGCGTTGATCAACTGCGCCACCGACTCGCGTGCCTGCATGACCCGCGCGCCGGCGTCCACCGACTCGCTGTAGGACGCACCCAGCTGCACCGCGCTGTTCAACAAGTAATCAGTGATGCGATCCGCAACCGGCTTGAGCACGGCGGAACCGCCCGCGTTGTCGAGATAGGCATAGCCGCTGCTGAGCGCGGGGAACTGGCTGCGTACGTAATCGATGTCCAAGGCATTCAAGGGCGTTATCTCCAAGGTCTGATCAGTGATGCAGGATGGCCTGCAAAAACGCGCGCGTTCTCGGCTCTTGCGGGGCCGTGAAGAACGCTTGCGGGGTGTTCTGTTCGATGATCCGTCCGTTCTCCATGAAGATCACCCGGTCGGCGACTTTGCGCGCAAAGCCCATTTCATGGGTGACCACCACCATGG
Source organism: Xanthomonas sp. WHRI 1810A (assembly GCF_040202885.1). NCBI lineage: Bacteria > Pseudomonadati > Pseudomonadota > Gammaproteobacteria > Lysobacterales > Lysobacteraceae > Xanthomonas > Xanthomonas sp. WHRI 1810A. The sequence continues at coordinate 88,931 of NZ_JBEGED010000007.1, read as the reverse complement.
TCACACCGGAGCGCGCCAGGTTCTGCATGACGTCCAGCACTTCGCCGACCATCTCCGGGTCCAGGGCTGAAGTGGGTTCGTCGAACAGAATGACCCGGGGCTCCATGGCCATGGTGCGGGCGATGGCGACACGTTGCTGCTGTCCGCCGGAGAGTTGGCTGGGGTATTTGTCGGCGTGGGCGCCCATGCCGACCTTGTCCAGCAACAGGCGGGCACGCTCGTTGGCATCACGCCGGGACATACCGCGCACCCGCACGGGCGCCAGCGCGACATTGGCCAGGACCGTGAGGTGCGGGTACAGATTGAAATTCTGGAACACCATGCCGACTTCGCAGCGGATGCTCGACAGATTCGGGCCGTTTTCGACGCGCTGGTCGGCGACCCGAATATCGCCCTCCTGGTATTCCTCCAGCAGATTGATGCAGCGGATCAAGGTGGACTTGCCCGAGCCGGACGGCCCGATGATCACCACCACTTCGCCCTGCTCGACCGTCAGGTTGATGTCGGCCAGCGCCTGGAAGGCGCCGTAGAACTTGGCCATCCGTTCGATTTCGATGACGGTACTCATGCGCTTTTCCTCGCGGAGCCGTTGCGCCGTTCGATCCAGCTCACCAGTTGCACCAGCGGCAACAGCAACAGCAAATACATGACGGCCGCCCCTACCAGCGGCGTCGGGTTGGCAGCCAGCGCCTGCGCCTGGGTGGCTTGCTTGAGCAGATCAGGCATGGCCACCACTGACGCGAGTGCGGTGTCTTTCATGACGTTGATGCAGTTACTGGTCATGGGCGGCATGACGATGCGCATGGCTTGCGGCAGGATCACGTCGCGCATGGTGTTGAAAAAACTCATGCCCTGGGAGGCCGCCGCTTCGAACTGACCGCGCGGAATGGCTTCGATCCCGGAACGGAAAATCTCCGCCGAATAGGCGCACGACACCAGTGACAACGCCGCCGTGGCCGCCGCGAACGACGACAGCCGAATGCCCACGAAGGGCAGCGCGTAGTAGATCAGCACCAGCAACACCAGCAGCGGAATCGAGCGCATGACGTCGATGTACACACGGGCGATAAAGCGAATCGGCGCGTAGGAATACAGCCGCAACATCGCCAGCAACAGCCCTCCAACCAGACCAAGGATGATGCTGACGACCCCCAGCATCACCGTCACGCCGAGGCCGCGCAGCATCAGTGGCAGCGCATCGACGAACACGCTCCAATTGAAGAAAGTCTGTAACAACTCCATTGCAATTCCTTACTGGCTGACGGCGGCTGGTGCGGGACGGTCCGGGGGTTATTTGAGGACGTCGACCACTTTCACGGTGCTCGACTCCGCGTCGGCGTCAGCGCCAAACCACTTCTTGTGCAGGCCGGCGATCACGCCTTCTTTCTTCATGGCGGAGATGATGTCGTTGACCTGGGTGGCCGATGCCCAACCCTTGGCGTGCATCAACGAGTACTTTTCACCGGTGGGAATGCGCGCGACCACTTTGTACTGCGGCTTGTCCTTGATGTAGTACAGGACCGCCGGAATGTCGCTGATGTAGCCGTCCATGCGGCCGGACGCGAGGTCGAGCATCGCAGGCGACAGCCCTTCGTAGCGTGAGACGTCCTTGAATTTGTACTCGGCCTGGTGCGCCGCTACCCACATGTCGCCGGTGGAGCCGGTATCGACGCCGACGACCTTGCCGTCCATGTCTTTAAGGCCCGTGATGCCGGATTTGGCCAGTACCGACAGGGACTGGTCGCTGTCGTAGTACGGCTGGGCGAAACCGACCGACTCGAGGCGTTTCGGGGTGATGGTGATCGAGGAGATGGCGATGTCCGCACGCTTGGACTGCACGGCGCTGAACAGGCCGTTGAACGGGATATTGATGAATTCGACAGTCTTGCCGGCACGCTTGGCGACTTCTTTGACGACATCGACTTCGAAGCCGACGATTTCGCCCTTGGCGTCCTGAAACTCCCAGGGCACGTTGCCCACGTTGGCACCTACGGTCCAGTCAGCCGCCCACGTGGTGGCGGAAAAAGCAGTTGCCACGGCCATGCTCAAGAGTACTTTCACATTCATGTCTTGCTCCCCGATTAATCAGTCAGTCCAAGAAGGGCGCCTCACCGCTTGAGCAGGCGTTTCGAGGATCAGACTAGGGTTACGAATCAAATAATTCAACAAATATAATTAGTGAATTAAATGCTTCAATGCGGGGCGAAAGTTTTCCGGATTGGTGCAGCCGTGTGAGGCTTATGGGCTGCTGAAAGACGGAGGAAATCGAGGGAGATGTAGAGAGGGGTGCACCGAAGCAGGGCGTGATCAGCCAACTGCGCTGGCCCGCGATTCGGTGTGGCAAACGACATTGGGGTGTCAGACCCAATGCCATCGCGAGCAAGCTCCCTCCCACATCGGCTGCACAGCCAGGTGGGAGGGAGCTTGCTCGCGATAACGGCGGCGCGGCCACGCATCAAAGCACGTAAAACGCTATTGCCACAAAGTGCAGCAAACTCCCGGCAATCACGAACAGATGCCAGATCCCATGGGCATGGCGCAGGCGGTGATCCAGGGCAAAAAAGATAATGCCCACCGTGTACAAAATCCCGCCACCGGCCAGCCACAGGAAACCTGCGGTGCCCAACGCTGCAATCAGCGGCTTGACCGCCACCAGCACGATCCAACCCATGACCGCATAGATTACGATCGACAGGATGCGCGCCTCGGTGCGCGGTTTGATTTCCTGCAATATCCCGATGATCGCCAAACCCCAGACGATACCAAACAGCGTCCAGCCCCACGGCCCCCGCAGCGTCACCAGGCAAAACGGCGTGTAACTGCCCGCAATCAGCAGGTAGATCGAAAAGTGATCAACCTTCTGCATGATCGCCTTTTTGCGTCCCTGCACGCTGTGATAAACCGTGGAAGCGCTGTACAACAACACCAACGCCACCCCGTAGACGGCGATGCTGACGACTTTCCACACATCACCGGTAAAAATGGCGATTACCAGCAGCCAGACCGCACCGATGGACGCCAGAATGGCCCCGATCAAGTGCGACCAGGCGTTGAATTTTTCACCGTAATACATGCCTCAATGACCTCGCAAAACCACATCAGCGAACAAGGCTCCAGCTTATGAGGCGAAAGCGCAATGCGCGTGTGCGCGCTCATGTCGATTAATGCAGCCAGTTGCTGATGAGTTGGGCACAATCGCGGCAATAACAATGTCCGCCCACAAGAAGGCCGCATGCAGATCGACGAAGAGCTGACCCTCAAGAAGCTGGAGATCTTCCTGGCCTTTATGCGCCTGGGCAATCTGTCCCGCGCCGCCGTGGAATTGCAGACCAGCACCGTCAGCGTGCACCGGGCGATTCACTCGCTGGAGAGCGCGTTGCGTTGTCCGTTGTTCAAGCACGAAGGCCGTAACCTGACGCCGCTCGAAAGCGCTTATGTGCTGGAAGAACGCGCGCAGAAACTGGTGCAGGACGTACTGGCCACGGTTGAAGTGACGCGCCAGGCCGCGGGATTTTCGGCAGCACGCTTCAAGCTCGGGGCGCTGTACTCACTGACGGTGAAAACCGTGCCGCAACTGATCATGGGCCTGAAGATCCGCCGCAGTGAACTCAACATCGACCTGATCCTGGGCTCCAACATCGACCTGTTCTACAAGCTCAAGAACATGGAAGTGGACGCGATTCTGGTGTCGCTCAACGAATCGGTGAACGACCCGGACTGCGAGCATCTTCCGCTGTTTTCCGATGACATCTTCCTCGCGGCGCCGGTTGATTCGCCCTTCGCCCAGCACAGCGAAGTCGACTTGAGCGACCTGCGCGAAGCGACGTTCATCACCCTCACCCAAGGCTTCGCCACCCACCGCGACGGGGCGATGGTGTTCCAGCAGGCGGGCTTCGAGCCGAAGGTGGCGATGCAGGTCAACGACATCTTCACGCTGTTGAGCATGGTCAGTTCAGGCGTGGGTTATGCCTTGCTGCCGGGACGCATCGCCGCCGTCTACGAGAACCGCGTACGGCTGATCCCCCTGCAGCAGCGCTACCGCATGCAGCAACACATCGGCCTGGTCTTCCTCAAAACCCGCGAACGCGACCCCAATCTTCTCGCATTGCTGGCAGAGTGCCGGATGTACACCAATCGGCTTCGCGAGAGCTAAAAGCTGCAAGCTGCAAGCTGCAAGCTGCAAGCTGATGATCGTTTTCCCCGCGCCTCCCGCCAGGCGCGATGCCTGTAGAAGCGCGCTTGCCCGCGATGGCGGTGTGTCAGCGGATGGCATGTCGTGGCTGAAATCCATTTCGCGGGCAAGCGCGCTCCTACAGTTAACCGCGAACCCCTGTAGGAGTGAGCTTGCTCGCGAGACGTCAGAGCAGACAATGAAATGCGGTCTTGATCGTTCCCACGCTCCGCGTGGGAATGCATCGCCTGACGCTCCGCGTCACCGCAATGGACGCGGAGCGTCCAGAGCGGCGTTACCACGCGGAGCGTGGGAACAATCAACGTTTTTGGGGCCGTTTCACCCTGTAGGAGCGCGCTTGCCCGCGATGGCGGTGTGTCAGCGGAGGGAATGTGGCTGAAATCCATTTCGCGGGCACGCGCGCTCCTACAGTCAAAAAATTCCACGCTCAATATCCGATCTGCACCGCAGACTTGGGCGGTTCACATTCGGGTTCAATTGAACCCATTTGGCACTTATATTCCAAGCCATCCACTTGCTTACGAAACTCCAGGATGTAGCACTCTTTTTGGCAGTCCGCGGAAACACAACCATAAAGATACAAACACACGATCCAAATGATGATGAACTTCATATCTACCCCCCTTTTATTGGAAACATATGAAATTGGGGTGTAAGGAGATACACGTCAAAGTCCGAAAAACACGTAGGGCATTTCCGATTTATATTAGTCGCGGCAAAAACCCTTGAGTAAACTTGTGAACTGTTCAGAGCAACATAATAAATATTTGACAATCAAACCCGACCTCTGATTATTTCAAGACTCCACTAACATAAGGAAAATAAAGATGAGCATCCAATATAGTGCTTTCCACAACATCGGTTCTTCTATTCTGCCTCCCAACCAGACTATGTCTCCAGGGCAATATCTATGCTCTGCAAACGGTCGATATCGACTCGAGCTCCAAGGAGATGGAAACCTCGTGATGAAAGACAACGAAACTCTGGTTTGGGTAGCCGATACGAACCAACCCCATAGTCTGACTTTGGCAAATAAACGATTGGTAGGACTGCCCAAATTCGTAGTGAGCAACAGCGGATTTCTTTATGACCCTGCAAGAAAGCGTACATGGATCGCAGAAAGCACTCACACAACTGACAAGTTGGTCTGGTATAACAGCTTCCTCGCGGTACAGGACGATGGAAATATCATTATTTATGATGATAGGACGGGAGATCTTTGCTGGGCACGCTTTGGGTTTGAGCCGGGGAGACACAGGAAAAAAATTAATCCAAGTTTATGGGCCTTACTCAAAAACATGGAAGTTCGACTTGAACCAACTTTAGAACCTAGGCGCCTCACACTTCTTATGCGGATTATTTGCGTCGTATGATTTTATATTGAAAATCCAACTGCCAAATCAATTCGCAGATCTAGTTTGCTGTATTGCCTCACGGTACGTGTGAGAACGATCAAAGATGCGGTGAGTCAAATGGCCTCATCGCGAGCAAGCTCCCTCCCACAATTGACTTCCCTCTCTGTGGGAGGGAGCTTGCTCGCGAGACGTCAGAGCAGACGATGAAGCCCACTCACTGAAATGCGGTCTTGATCGTTCCCACGCTCCGCGTGGGAATTCATCGCCTGACGCTCTGCGTCACCGCAATGGACGCGGAGCGTCCAGAGCGGCGTTACCGCGCGGAGCGTGGGAACGATCAACGTTTTTGGGGCCATTTCACCTTGTAGGAGCGCGCTTGCCCGCGATGGCGGTGTGTCAGTAGATGGAATGTCGTGGCTGAAATCCATTTCGCGGGCAAGCGCGCTCCTACAGAGGTCATACGCGATCATCCCCGCTGGCTCACCCCAAAATCCCGCGCACGATGAAGTAGAGCAACGACGGCCCGAGCAGGCAGCCGAGCCCGGTGTGGAAGGTGGCGGTCAACGCGCCATAAGGCACCAGCCGCCGATCCGTTGCTGCGAGGCCTGCGGTCACGCCACTCACGGTGCCCGCCAGGCCGCCGAAGACCATGGCGGAACGCGGATTATCCAGGCCCATCCAGCGCGCGGCCATCGGGGTGCCGACCATCACCAGAATCGCTTTGATCAACCCCGTCGCAATCGACAACGCCATCACGTCCGAACTCGCACCCAACGCCGCACCGGTCACCGGCCCGACGATGTAGGTCACCGCGCCCGCGCCGATGGTGGTGATGCTGACGGCATCGCGGTAACCGAACGCATACGCCACGCACGAGCCGACGATAAAGGGCAAAACTGTCCCCAGAAACAGGGCCACTGCACCAATCATCCCTGCCTTCTTCGCCTCGGTCGCCTGTACTTCAAAGGCCGTGGCCACGATGGCGAAGTCGCGCAACATCGCGCCGCCCATCAAGCCAATCCCGGAAAACAGCGCCACGTCCGCCAGGCCTTTCTGCCCGCCGGTCAGGGTGCCACCGACCCAGGCCAACACCAGCCCGATGACGATGGCGATCGCCGAGCCGTGAATACGCCCGAACGTCAGGCGCTTGGACAGCACCACGGAAATCCACATCACCACGCCCACCACCGCGAACGCCGTCACCAGCCCCTGACTGATCAAATCTTTCTGAATGAGATCCCACATGTCAGCGGCCTCCTGCTGGCGCTACGACCGGCAGGACGTCCGGTGCTTCTTCCCTGGGCAGCGGCTCGCCTTTGTTGGTCCGGCTGATCACGGCGATGGTGCAGGCGCAGATCACCACAGACCCCACGGCGGCCAGTACGGCAATCGGTCCGCCTTTCAATGCCGTCACGACATTTTGCTGAGCAGCCATGGCCACGACGACCGGGATGTACATCGCGCCCCAGAAGCCGACGCCCAGTTCGCAGCCTTCGCTCATGCCACCGCGCTTTTGCATGTAGAGACGGGCGCAGATGAGCAGGATCATCGCGATCCCGACCCCGCCCACGTTGGATTTGACGCCCAACAGCACGCCGAGCAGATCGCCGAGAATCACCCCCGCGAGGGTGCAGATTGCGAGTAACGCGACACCATAAATAATCATTATTTTTATCCTCAAATTGCATCGTCGAAGTTGTTGTTGTGTTTGTTCCTTCGAAAGCAGCAGTCGGTTTATGGGTTGCGGCGTTCCTCCTCTCGCGACAGCGCGCTCAGCGTATCCAGCCGGGCGCCCTGAAAGGCGACTGCGGATCCTTGTTCGAAAACCCTGCGCGCAAGGCCGGTCAAGACGGTCCCCGGCGGCAGTTCGATTTGCAGGCGCACGCCGCGCTCGTAAGCGGTTTGCACGGTGCTGCGCCAGTCGATGACCCGGCACATGTTGAACGCCAGGTCGTCGCGTAGCTTGTCGGCGCTGAGCACGGGCCGCGCGGTGCTGCCGCTGAGATACCGAATGCCGGGGGCCTGCACTGACACCTGACTGAACGCCTCGGCCAGTGTCTTCGCAGGTTCAGCCAGCAGTTCGCAGTGGGACGGCACGCTCACGGCCAGACGCTTGGCCGTTGCCGCCCCTTGAGCCTTGGCCAGTTCTGCAACCTGAGCCATTGCCTCGACGCTGCCGGCGATGACGAACTGGTTGTCGGCATTGATGTTGGCCAGATACACCGGGGTCTGGGCGCCATGTACGTCCGCAATCATCTGTTCCACCACGGCTTGATCCAGACCGATCAACGCGGTCATGCCGTAGCCCTCGGGATACGCCGCCTGCATCAGCTCACCGCGCAGTGCGACCAATCTCACCGCGTCGGCAAAACCCAACGCGCCTGAGATGACCGCAGCGGGATAAGCACCAATCGATAGCCCGGCAACAAAATCCGGCGTGCTGCCCTGCGCCATCAGCAAGCGCGAACAGGCGACACCCGCAATCAGCAAACACAGCTGAACGGCGCGTGTGGATTGCAGCGCTTGAGCCGTGTCCAGTTGCATCACGTCTTCGTTCAGCGCATCGCTGGCTTCGCGCAGACATTCGCGGATCAAGGGCTCATCCGGCAGCAAGTGCAGCATGTTCGGCTGTTGCGCGCCCTGGCCCGGATACACCCAGAAACAGCTCATGCCGCAGGCTCGTGGGCATGCCACGGATCACGCACCAGCCTTGCACCGTCAGCGGCTTTCAGTAATACCTGACGCGACGTTCCGGCCCATTCGCGCAATGCGACGGCGCCCAACGGGGTTTGCAGTTGCAGATCAATACGGCAATCCACCTGTTCCAAGGCGCCAACGAGATGCGCGGCCTCCCGACGATTGAAAAATTGCGGCGTGCGCAGAATCAGATCCAGATCGCTGCCTTGGTGCAGGACCGGCACCCCACAGGCCAATTCAAAACCGAGGCTACCGACCACGCCCCAGGGCAAACCCAGCCCCTTCATCACCGGCTGAATCTGCCGCAACGCCCGCAGCGCCGGCCAATCGCCTGCACCTTGGATAGAAGCGTCAACCAGCTGTTCAGGCTGCACCCGGCGCTGAATATCGGCCAGCGCCATCACCGTCGCATAACGCTGATCACGCGAATGACCACGCACGCCCACCGCCACCTGCCCGGCATCGACCAGCGCCCGACGCACCACCACCGGATGGCCGAGACCCATCACCTCGACACACCACGCAGGCGCGTCATCGGCCAGTGCGGACACGGGCAAGCCCCACAACAAGTCATGGGGCTGCGCAGCAACGGACGCGTTCATTTACCACTGCGCCCGCAGCAGTTCGCGCACTTTGGAGGACGCAGCGCGGTTGGTGGCGCCGAGCCGACTGCTGAGGTCATCGGGCCCGGAGCGGGCGTCCTTGATCGCAGCAATCAGGCAGTCGCTGACCGACGTGAGATCAGCAGCAGACGGTTGTTCAATGCGCTCCACCGACAGGGTTTCCCAGAGCAGACCGAGACTGGCGTAGCTGTCGATGTCGTAGGCCATGGGCGGCACGCTGGCCGCGAGTTTTTCCAGTTCTTCGACACTGCGCAGCGTGACCCGCGCCGCCGACGCCTTGCCCATGGCGTGCACCATCACGCCCGGGTCACGCAGCGCGATCAGCCGATTGGCCTGATAGCCGTGGGCCAGAAACGCTCCCGACATCGCCTTGCCCACCAGCAACCCAATGACCGGGTGCCCGGCCAGTCGTGCTCGCGCATAGCTGTCGACAGCGCCCGCCAAGGCCTGGTGGATGCCCAACGCCTCTTCACGGCGCCCGTAGGCCTGACTCGGCACATCGATGATCGCAATCAGCGCGCGTTTGCTGTCGCTGTCGCGGTCCAGCTCGATGGCAGCGTCCACGGCCTTGGCCAGTCCCCAGCCTTCCAGCAGGCCGACTTCGCCGTTTTGCGCACGAGGGAAGCGGTTTTCCGGGTCAGCGATCACCGCGAGAAAGCGCGCGTTCATTTCACCGAGTAGGCCGTCCGCCGCCTTCACCGATGCGGGAAGGCCGACGACATCAACCGCCTGTTCGGTCAGCGCGTTGAACCAGTTCAGGCCACGGGTGGAATACGTGCTCATGGCTGCTCTCCTTGATACAGGCTGCGGACGGTTGCGGGGTCGATTTGAGGCCCCGCATCCAGCCGCGCCAAGCGTTGCAGGAACAGCTCGTACTGGCCGCTGCGTTCCTTCTCCGGTGGGCCCTTGAGCAGCAACGTTTCGACCTGCTGCCGGATGGCGCTGATGTCGTCCGCCACGAACGCGTCCACCAATCCGGTGGCAAAACGTTGTTCGCCGCCGGTCAGGCTCCAGATGAAGGGCCGGTCGCGGGAATCGTATTCCTCGATGCCGGCTTCCTGCTCGATCACTTGCGGGCCGTTCAAACCCAGGCGTGCTTCCTGAGTAACCACCAGATAACTGCACAACCCGGCAGCGATGGACATTCCGCCGAAGCAACCGACGCTGCCGGCCACCACGCCAATCACCGGCTGATAGCGCCGCAGGTCGACAATGGCGGCGTGAATATCGGCTATGGCCGCCAGGCCGAGATTGGCCTCCTGCAATCGCACGCCCCCGGTTTCCAGCAGCAATACGGCGGCGGTCGGAATGCCGTTACGGTTGTCTTCGGCCGCCAGTTCCAAGGCGCCGGCCATTTTCGCGCCGCCCACTTCGCCCATACTGCCGCCCTGGAAACCGCCCTCGATGGCGCAGACCACGACGGGTTTATCCGCGATGGTGCCTTTGGCCACGATCACACCGTCATCGGCCTGGGGCACGACGCCCTGTTTGGCCAGCCACGGCGACATCAAGCGGTCAAACGGGCCGAGCAGTTCACGAAAGGTGCCGTCATCCAGAACGGCTCGCGCACGCTGCCGGGCGCCGAGTTCGACAAAACTGTGCTGCTGCAACAAGCGGGCGCTGTCAGTCATGGCCGATCTCCTCGAAACCTTGTTCCAGACGCAAGCGCACCACGCCCGGCGTTGCGCCGAAGTCGTGAATGTCGATGCTCATGGCCGGCGGGTTCTGACCGTCGAACATGCGTTCGAAGAGGTGTTGCCAGCGTGCCGAGCTGCCATTGACCGAGGTGACCACCTGGATCGACAACTTGCCGGGCAGACCAGGTTCGAGCAGCACTTCCAGATCGCCAGAGCCAACGCAGCCCACCAGCGCGCAGCCCATGGGCGGCTGACCAGCTGGGAATTCAAAAGACAGGGTTTCCATTAAAAAGTCCTCGGTGTGTCGCCGAGCGCAGGCTCAAGGCAATCGATAAACAGGCAGGCGGCGAGCAAGTCAGCGGCGCCTCCGGGGGATGCGTTCAGGCCGAGCAGTTGCTGGTCCAGTTCGTTCAGGCAGCGGCGTCCGCTCAGGCTGGCACTGCCGCCGGCATCGAGCACACGTTGCGCACCGGTTTGCATGGCGGTCAGTCCGGTTTCCCCGGCACGGTAGAGCACGCAGGTGTCGGACAGCGTGGTCATGATCGCCAGCAACGCGTCGAGCCGAGCGTTCTGCTCGCCACTGTCGGCCGCGCGGCTGCGCTGCAGTTGCGGCAGGCCGTACTGGATCACCGCCGGAAAGCCCATCTGCGCTTGCTCGCGGGCGCCCTTCGCACCGTATTTACGGGCCACTTCGGTGCCGTGGCTGGGGGGTTGCGTGACCAGATGACGGTCATCGATCAACGCCAGTTTTGCCGCCCGCAGGCTCAGACCCGCGGCGGACAAATCATCGGGCTTGAGCGCCGCGGCGGCGACCAGCAAACCCAGCGCCCAGATCGCGCCACGATGGGTGTTGATACCTTGGGTGGTGCGCATCATCGCGGCCTCACCGTCCCGGCCGATGCGCCCGACGGCGTCGCGCAGGGTCTGGCCGATCTCACCGATCTCAAGGGCGGCTTCGGCCATCCCCTTGAACGCAGGCCACAGGGACAACGCCGACGCGTGCATCAAGCCCAAGTGCAAATCCTGGTGCGCGCCATTGCTGCGCCGGTCCACCAGCGCGGGCTTGGGCGACAGGTCGGCTTCATCGATCAGCGCGTCCACCGCTAAATCAGCCAGCCTGTCAGCCAACGACTGCTGCTGACGCGGGTATTCGACAGCTGTGTTGTGAGCACGCATCACCAACTCCTGAATTTCGCAGGTGGGCTGTACAAACCACCGGACCATTCCACCAGCTCGGCGATGCTTTTGGCGGCGAGCAGTTCGCGGCTGGCGTCGGTGCGGCGGATGCCCAAGTCTTCGGGCAGCGCGATCAGCCCTTCACGGCGCATGCGGGCGGTGTCTTTGGGGTTGTGGCGCAGGCCGATGGACGTCACGCCCGCCACGGCGGCGATCATTTGCTGGCGCTCCTCCAGGCTGCGGGCTTTGTACAGATAGGCGATGCCTTCTTCGGTGAGCAAGTGGGTGACGTCGTCGCCGTAGATCATGATCGGCGCCAGGGCCATGCCGCTTTTCCTGGCGACCTCCACGGCGTCGAGGGTTTCGACGAAGGTCGGTTTGCCGCCCTCCTGGAACGTCTCGACCATTTGCACGACCAGTTTCTTGCCGCGCTCAAGGTAAGCGTCCGGTCCGTCGCCGCTTTGTTGGCGCATGTCGAGCCAGGCCGGGGTCGCGTGGCGACGGCCGTGGGGATCGTGGCCCATGTTCGGCGCGCCGCCGAACCCGGCAAGGCGGCCACGGGTGACGGTGGAGGAATGCCCGTCGCCGTCCACTTGCAAGGTCGCGCCGATGAACAGGTCCACGGCGTATTGCCCGGCCAGCTGGCACATCATCCGGTTGGAGCGCATGGAGCCGTCTCGGCCGGTAAAGAACACGTCCGGCCGCGCGGCGATGTAGTTCTCCATCCCCAATTCGGTGCCGAAGCAGTGCACGCTTTCGACCCAGCCGCTTTCAATCGCAGGGATCAACGTCGGGTGCGGGTTGAGCGTCCAGTTGCGGCAGATCTTGCCTTTGAGGCCGAGGGATTCGCCGTAGGTCGGCAGGATCAGTTCGATGGCCGCCGTGTTGAAACCAATGCCGTGGTTGAGGGACTGGACGTTATGTTTTTCGTAGATGCCGCGGATGGCCATCATCGCCATCAGCACGTGCACCGGCTTGATGTGGCGCGGGTCGCGGGTGAACAGCGGCTCGATGTAGAACGGCTTGTCCGCCACCACCACGAAGTCGACCCAGGACGCGGGAATGTCGACGCGGGGCAGGTCGCTGACGTCGTCCACCAACTCGTTGACCTGGATGATGACGATGCCGTCGCTGAACGCAGCCGGCTCGATCAGTGCCGGGGTGTCCTCGGTGCTGGCGCCGGTGTAGATATTGCCGGCGCGGTCAGCCATGAATCCGGCCGACAGGACGACGTTGGGAATGAGGTCCACCAGCAGGCGGGAATACAGCTCGATGTAGGTGTGAATCGCACCGACTTCCAGCAGGCCGTCTTCCAGCAGCTGGCTGATGCGCAGGCTTTGCGTACCGGCGAACGAAAAGTCGAGCTTGCGGGCGATGCCGCGTTCGAAAAGGTCCAGGTGTTCGGATCGGCCGACGCTGGGCATGATCATGTGCAGATCATGCAACTTGGCGGGGTCGGCCTTGACCAGAGAGCGTGACAGGAAGTCCGCCTGCTTCTGATTGTTGCCCTCCAGCACCACGCGATCACCGGGCGCAATCAGCGCTTCCAGCGCCGCGACGATCTTGTCGGTCGGCAACACCACGCCATCGGCGAGTGAACGCACCAGCTCGAGCCGCCGCAGTTTTTCGCTGCGACGACGCGACCAGCGCGGGTCGAGTTTCGTTGTTTTTGTAGTCATGAACGTTGTCATGCTGACTCCACGAGTTCGCTGTCGTGGGTCACCTTAGGAGCGATGGGTATGGCGCATCAATCAAGCATAAGGCGCGATCGTTACGCTGAAGGTAACGATCAGGTTGATCGGTTTATTTGATAGCGGGTACTGCGCCCGCCGCCGGGGAGTTTTCGCAGGCAGCCCTTCTCCAGCAAGTCGGCAAGGTGACGGGTGGCGGTGGCTTTGCTGACTTTGGCGACGGCCTGGTATTGCGCCGCGTTGATGCCGTCCTCGAATCCCGGTTTGTCTGACAGCAGATCGCCGTCGAGCAGCCGGTTCAGGACTTTCATCTGTTCGGCGGACAGCGACTGGTCGCGGTGCCGCTGCCAATAGCGCGCCTTCGCCAGGACGCGGTCTATGCGCTGGGCCGCTTGCTCAAGGGTATGCAGCAGGGTCTGGAGAAACCATTTGAGCCAGGCGGTGATGTTCATTCCGCCTTTTTGCGTGGTTTCAAGGATACGGTAGTAGTCTTGGCGCATGGCAAGAATACTGGCGGACATCGCATAAAAGCGGATGGACTGGTTTTCTGCCTGCGCCAGTGCCAGGTCGGTGATGGCGCGGGTCAAGCGGCCGTTGCCGTCGTCAAACGGATGCAGGGTCACAAACCAGAAGTGCGCAATGCCGGCCCGGAGCAGTGGGTCGAGTGTGGCGTCTGACTGGCTGTTTTTGAACCAGTCGCAGAAATTCTCCAGTTGCTGCTCAAGGCCTTCGCGCGGGGGTGCTTCGAAATGCACGACCGGTCGATCCAGGCGCCCGGACACCACCTGCATCGGTTCCTGACCCCGCAGGGCACCGACGCTTATTTTGTGGGCAACCAATGTTTCGGCGGTCGGAAACAGGAGTTGGTGCCAGTGAAGCAATCGCTTCAGCGTCAGCGGGAGGTGGTGCTGTTGCGTGGCGTCCAGCATCAATTCGGCCAGCCCCTCACTGCGAGGGCTGACGCGATGATCGGCCGTGAGGCCCAATCGTTTCGCCAGCGACGACCGGACTGAACCGACATTGAGCTGTTCGCCTTCAATCGCCGATGAGGTGATGATGTTTTGTAGCAAGGCGTCCAGTTCGGACTGCGCGCTGGCGTCGAGACCTTGCGCTTCGAGCATACCGAGCAAGCGGCCTTGAGCCTGGGAACAGGCGCGGAGGACAGCCGCCAACTGATCGACATCCCATGTAAAGCCGGGCCAAAGGGGGTGTTGCCAGATCCAGTCGTTCATTTCGTTCGCTGCAGACTTTAAGGAGATGAGCCGAATAATAGCTGTATTCGGCTCACACAATGAGCCGAATATGGCTTCTATTCGGCTCACCGTCCAGCCTCTTTGCTGCCGCTTCGCGCCAGATCGCGAACAAGTCGCGCTCCCACGCCTTCGGCAGAAGCACATCGATTCGCGGGCAAGCCTCGCTCCAACAGGATGGCATCGCACCACATGGGGTTTCTGGCGCTGCTCAAATTTTGATCGTTCCCAAGCAGAGCGTGGGGACGATCACACCCATTCGCGGGCATACCTCGCTCCAACAGGATGGCATCGTACTGGTGGGAGCGGACCTGTCCGCGAAGAGGGCGTTACAGCCAGCACCTCTTTGTCGCCTGGCACAACCCATCGCGAGCAAGCTCCCTCCCACAATGAAAGATGCGGCGTTGTTGAAACCTTGATCGTTCCCGCCTTAAATCCCCGGCTCGACCACCTGCACCAGTCCGGCATCCACCAATAGCTGTTCCAGCGCCACTAGATCGGGGATTTTCGCGACGGTGTCGCCGACTTGCACAGCGGCCAGTTCCAGTGCGTCCAACGGCACGTCGACGTAGCTCAGTTGACTGTCGACCTTGCACGAGCGGGGGATGCCTTGGGTGAGCAGTGCGACGAATTTCAGGTCCGGCCGGCCGCCCAGGGCGTTGAGGATCACGATCCGTGCTCGACCGCCTACCAGTGCCCGGCTGCCGCACGCGGCTTCAAAGCTGAGCAACGGCAAGGTGCGATGGCGCCAGTGGATCGGGCCCAGGTACCACTGTGGCGCAGCGGGGTCGGCGACGCTGTCCTGATAGTCGATCAGCTCAGCCACGGCTACGTTGGGCAGCAGCAAATGCCGATCGCTGAGCGGCAGCAGCAAGCCGGTCAGGCTAGACAGGCGCGCGGTCTGGCTGGAGGTGTCAGACATACGCATGACTCCAGTGGGCGATGCTCTCCAGCAGCGCGGCTTCCTGATAAGGCTTGCTCATGTAGTCGTTGACTCCGACCGCCATGGCCCGGTCGCGGTGCTTCTGACCGGAGCGCGAGGTGATCATGATGATCGGCAAATGCTTGAGGCCTTCGTCCGCGCGAATCCTGCTGGCCACTTCGAACCCGTCCATGCGCGGCATTTCGATGTCCAGCAGCATGATGTCCGGCGTGTGCTCCTGCAGCAGCGCCATGGCGTCGACGCCATCTTTGGCGGTCAGGACGTTCATGCCGTTACGCTCCAACAGGCGCCCGGTGACTTTGCGCACGGTGACCGAGTCGTCCACCACCAACACCAGCAGCGGTTTCACCTGCTCGGCCTCGACATAGCGGGTCGGGGCCTGGCCGGACGCGCGCAGCGCCAGCTCTTGCGCGTGGAACCTGCGGATGTGGGCGAACAGGTCCAGGATCAACACCACCCGCCCATCGCCCAGAATGGTGGCGCCGGAAATCCCCTGGACCCCGGCAAACTGCGGGCCGAGATTTTTCACCACGATCTCCCGCGAACCCGCCAGCGCATCGACCTGCACCGCCAGCCACTGGTCATGCACATGCACCAGCAGCACCGGCAGCGGTTGCGTCTGGCCGATCAGCTTGGGCGGATGGGCGTTGCTCAGCAGCTCACCCAGATAACGCAATTCGTACGTACGCCCGCCGTACTGATAGCGCGGCGGACTGGCCTGGTAATAGGTCTCCAGTTCATTGGGCATCACGCGCACGATGCCTTCAATGCTGTTCAACGGCACGGCATATTGTTCATCGCCACACTGCACCATCAGTGCCCGGTTGACCGACACCGAGAACGGCAGGCGTATCCTGAAGCGCGCGCCCTGCCCTGATTGCGAGTCGATAACCATCGACCCGCCCAGCTCTTTGACCTCAGCGTGAACCACGTCCATGCCGACCCCGCGCCCGGAAATCTGGGTGAGGGTTTCGGCGGTGGAGAAGCCGGCCTGCAGGATGAACTGCAGGGTGTCGTGGTCACTCAGCACGGCATTGGGCCCGATCATTCCGCGCTTGATCGCCTTGCGCCGCACCGCCTCAAAATCGACCCCGGCGCCGTCATCGCTCATTTCGATGACGATGTCGCCACCTTCGTGGGACAGGCTGAGGGTGATATGCCCGGTTTCCGGTTTGCCGGTTTCGAGGCGTTTTTCCGCGCTCTCCAGGCCATGATCGATGGCGTTGCGCAGCATGTGTTCCAGCGGCGCGACCATGCGTTCCAGCACGTTACGGTCCATCTCGCCTTCGGCATTGACGACGTCGAACTTGACCTTCTTGTTCAGCTCGCCGGACACCTGCCGCACGATGCGACGCAGGCGCGGCACCATCCGCTCGAACGGCACCATGCGCGTGCGCATCAGGCTTTCCTGCAGTTCGGTGTTGACCCGCGCCTGTTGCTGCATCAGGGTCTGGGCGTCGTGGGCACGGGTGTCGAGGGTCTGCTTGAGGTCCATCAGGTCGGACGCGGACTCGAACAGCGCGCGAGACAACTGCTGCAGCATCGAATGCCGATCCATTTCCAGCGGGTCGAATTCCTCGTAGCCCAGCCGGTCCGCATGATGCTGGTCGCGGCTGACGGCCCGGCCCTGGGTTTCGATGTCCAGACGCCGCAACTGATCGCGCATCCGTTCAATGGTGGTTTCCATCTCGACCAGCGTGCCTTGGGCGTCGCTGACCTGCTGTTCGATACGACCCCGGAAGATCGACGTTTCGCCTGCCAGGTTGACCAGATCCTCCAGCTGTTCAGCCGGGACCTTTACCATTTCCGGGCCGGAACGCTCGCCATCGGCGTTGGCTGTGGCTGGTGGGGTGTCCGCCGATAACGGTGCGGCGGCCAGTGCTTCCAGCGGTTTGTTAGCCGCCTCACTCAGCCCACCCGACGCCGAATACTGGCGAATGCTGTCGATCAACAAGGCCGGGTTGGGTAACGGCTCAAAGCCGCGCACCGCGTCGAGCATGTCCGCCAGCATGTCATGGCCGCTTTGCAGGAGGCCATTGAGCAGCGCGCTGTTCTGTTTCAGTCCACCGGACGCCAGGCTGTCATACAGCGATTCAAGCTCGTGGGCCAGGTCGCCAATGGGCGCGATTTCCACCATCCGCGCGCCGCCTTTGAGCGTGTGCAGGTCGCGCAGCAGGTTCTCCACTTCCAGCGTGTTCTGCGGGTCGGCTTGCCAGCGCAACAGCGCCGCGCCGGAACTGTCGATGATGTCGTAGCCTTCTTCGAGAAAGATCTCCAGCAACTCGGGATCGCGCTCGTCCAGCGTCTGGATCATCGACTCGACGTTGCGCGTCGACGGCGGGTGTTCGGGGTCACTAGGGGCGCCGTAGCAGTTGTTCTGCCGGAACGTGCGAATCGCGTCGATCACCGACTCCGGGGCGGAAAGCGGCTGGTGGTCTTGCAGCTGTTCAAGCATCAGCGCCAGGTGGTCGTGACTGCGCACCAGCAGCTCGCCCAATTGGGGGCTGTAGCCGCAGCGTCGATCAATCAGCCCTTCGTACAGTGATTCCAGCTCATGGCCCAGATCACCCACCGGCTGGATTTCCGCCATCCGCGCGCCGCCCTTGAGCGTGTGCAGGTCCCGTTGGAGTGAGGACAGCGGCATCGGGTTTTCAGGATCGTCCAGCCAGCGCTGCAAGGCCTGCCCGGCGCTGTCGAGGATGTCGACGGCCTCTTCGAGAAAGATCTCGACGATTTCCTGGTCCAGCGCATCCCGCGAATCCTGCGGCGCAGGGGGTTCAGGCAGCGCCGGGACAGGGGGCAGATCCGAGAGGGTCAGCGTGCCGTCGTCCTCGGTCTTGATCACGCCCATGGCGCCGGGGTCCAGTGCTTCATCGAGCAATTCCCGCAGTGCGCGAATACGCTCGGGGCAGGCCTCGACCTGCTGCCCGGCCGCCACCTGATCGAGCATGTTGATCAGCGCTTCATGGGCCGCCTCGGCCTCATGAAAGAAGCGTTCACTGACGCCCAGACTGCTTTCTTCAACGGCACCATACAAATCCAGCAACGCTTCGCACAGCTCATCCATCTGCGGCAGATCGGCCATGTGCGCGCCATGGCCAAGGGTGGTCAATTCCTCCAGCAACGCAGTCAGTTCCTGGCGCTCGCCGGGATGCGCTCGCCAGCGTTTGAGCAAGCCTTCGGCGTCCAGCAGGATGTCCATGCCTTCGGCCAGAAAGGCTTCAATCAACGTCGGATCACGCCGCGTGCGCAAACCGTTATCGGCGGCGCTCAAAGCGGTTGCCAGGCGTTCGTCCAGCAGGGCACGGGCCGCCTCGATCAACTGCATCGCACCTGGAATAGGCCGCAACGGGTCTTCATCCAGCTGCGCCAACCCGGCCCGGAACAAGGGCTCGCTGGCGCGCAACAGCTCGACTTCGGACTCGGCGACAGCAATCTGATTGGCCTTGAACTCGCGCACCAATTGATCCAGCGGGCTCGCCAGTTCGGCCATCGGCAGCACGCCCGCCATGTACGCGCTGCCTTTGAGCGTGTGCAGCGCGCGCAGCAGTTCATCGCTGAACGCCAGCGCGTCGAGATCGTGGGCCGAATCGGTAAAGCGATTGAGCGTTTCAAGGTGGGTCTGGGCTTCCTGACGGAAGATCTCCAGCAACTGCGGGTCGAAGCCCTCCTCGGCCCCGTCGGCGGGCACAGCTTCAACCACCGGCTCAGTAATTTCCGCCGCCAAGTCGCCGTCCATGGGCTCAAGGCCTCGGGACAACGCATGGGCGCGGGCGGCCAACACATCGACATCGTCGCGCTGGCGCTGCACATCTTCGGCGAAATCACGAATGACGTCCGGCAGTATCACCTGCACGTCCGCCAGCAATTGAAGCACGCCGGGACCCGGCTCGACGCTGTCTTCCAGCACGCGGTTGAGCAGGTTTTCCACCGACCAGGCCAGTTCGCCGAGGATCAGCGCCCGCACCATGCGGCCACTGCCCTTGAGCGTGTGGAACGCACGGCGTATTTCGGTCAGCGCAGGGAAATCGTCGGTGTCGGCGAACCAGCGCGGCAGATAGCGGTGCAGCGCGGCCAGCATTTCATCGGTTTCTTCCAGAAAGACATCGCGCAGTTCCTCATCCACGGCCTCTTCGCCCATGGGCGGCGGCAATAGACTGGCCGGTACGTAACGCGCAGGCGGGTTAACGGCCCGCACCGGAACAGCCAGCACTTCGGCGATGGTCTGGGTCGGGCTGACCAGCGCCTGGCGGGCGCGCAGATCGAGCATTTCCTGATCGCTGACGACTTCTTCGAGCACGGGCAGATCGACGGCATCCAATGCCGGGGAGTAACCGAGTTTGGCCAGGCTGGCCTGGGCCAGGTCCAACACGTGTTCGCCCGGCGCTTCCGGGTCTTGGGCCATGCGTTCGAGGTAATACTCGACGCCGGTGATGGCTTCGGCGAGGCTGTCGAGCTGCGGCTGGGCCGGGCGCCCTTCTTCCACCAGCAAGTGCTCGAGAATGAAGTCATTGCACGCTGACAACAGCCCGGAGGCACGCGCCAGCGGAATCATCGCCAGCGCGCCACGCACCTGGACCAGCAATGCCGACAGCGGCGCCAGCCGTTCGCGATCCCATTCGCCATCGATGTAATCGACGATCACATCCTTGGCCTGCTGCAAAACGACGCGGGCTTCCTTGATCACCAGCTGGTGAATCTGGCTCAGGTCGGTGGTAGGCAAGCGGCTTTGTTCGCGGCTGCTCTGGTCCACCGTGCCGGCCATGCCCGCCAGCGTCGCTTCGACGTAGAGCAAGGCGCCGGCGACGTCCATCAACGCCGCGTCGCTTGCTTCGCGCTGCCCTTGCGCCAGGCCCTGCACCACCGCCAGTTGGTCGATGATTACTTTACGCGGCTGACCAAAACCCAATACGGCCAGCGTGTCGGCGATCTGCCGCAACGGCGGCAGCAAGGCACTGAGTTCACTCACGTGCTGCCGGTCTCCGCGAACGAAGACGTCCAGCCGCTCTTTGGTCAGCACCAGCTCGTCACACAGCGCCACGATCACCGAGCGCATGGCGTCGCGGTCGGGGCCGGCCATGCGCGCGCGCTCCTCATCGACCAACGCGTTGTGCGGCAGGGCGTCGGCGAGCCCGTATTGATCCTTCAGGTCCAGCATCTTCTGCGCCTGGCTGTCGGACTTGGCGATGTAGAACAACAGGCTTTTGAGCAGCTCGTCCGGCGCTGGCTGGTTGATGCCGACGATGCCTTGGTCGAGCAGGCGCTTGAGTTCCTTGTCGGCGTCCTTGAACAGACTGCGCAGGGCCGGGCTGTTGGCGAAATTGCCGCTGGCCATGGTTTCCACCAACGCCGACGCAATGCGCCACAACGGGCCCAGTGGTGCGTCTTTGCACAGCAGTTCGAGCCGGGCAAAGACTTTGGTCATGTAGCCCAATTGCGTTTGCAGGTCTTGCTCGCGCAGCAAGCCGACCAGCGCCGTTTGCAGGGTCTGGCGCAGCTTGCGCAGGAAGGTCGGTAATTCGGGCGAGTCACGGCGGGCCAGGGTCTGGGCGTCCAGCTCCGGCACCGACAGCAGCTGCGGGGCAAACAGGCTTGTCTCCGACAGCAGGCTTTCGCCTCGGGCGCTGCGCAGGTCGTTGAGCAGCGGCAGCACCACCAATGGCAGATCGCGACGCGCCGAATGAATGCGGTCCAGATACACCGGCAATTGGCCCAGCGCGAAGGTCAGCAGTCTGACGGCCTCGGCGTGCTGCCCGACGCGGTCCTGTTGCAGTGCCAGGGCCAGTTGCTCGATTTCTTCGGCCAGCAACGCTGCGCCGTAGAACTCGATCATCTGCAGGCTGCCGTGAACCTGATGGATAGCGTCCAGGCAGGCGTCCATTGCCGTCGAGTCATCAGGGCTCGCGACGAAGGATTCCAACCCCAGTCTGGCCTGCTTGAGGGTCTCGGCTATTTCGCCCTTGACCCACTCAAGGGCCACGTAGTCGTGCCGATCAGCCATGATGACTCCGCTCATTACTCAAGGCGATCAATGCCGTTCTCGGGTGGGCAAGGTAAAACCGGACACTGACCGGCGCATTTCGCTGGCCATCTTCGCCAGGTTGCCCATGCTCTTGGCGGTCGCGGCCGTGCCCGAGGTGGTTTGCGTGGTGGTCTGCTGGATCACGGTCATGGTTTCTGAAATCTGCTGCCCCAGCGCGGCCTGCTGTTGCGCCGCGTTGGTGATGCTTTCGATCAGCGCCGCGAGCACCTTGGACACGCCTTCGATTTCTTCGAGGGCCACTCCCGCATCCTGCGCCAATCGCGCTCCACGCACCACTTCGGTGGTGGTCTGCTCCATGGAGATGACCGCCTCGTTGGTGTCGTTCTGGATCGCCCGCACCAGGGTCTCGATCTGCTTGGTGGCCGAGGATGAACGCTCGGCCAGCCGCTGCACTTCATCGGCGACCACGGCAAAACCGCGACCGGCATCACCGGCCATCGAGGCTTGAATGGCGGCGTTGAGCGCCAGGATGTTGGTCTGATCGGCAATGTCGTCGATCAGGCTGACAATATCGCCGATTTCTTGAGAAGACTCGCCCAGCCGCTTGATGCGCCGAGAGGTGTCCTGAATCTGGTCGCGAATGTTGTCCATGCCATTGATGGTGTTGTGCACCACCTGATTGCCTTTGTTGGCGATTGCCACGGAACGCTCAGCCACCGACGAGGATTCCGACGCATTGGCCGAGACCTGCTCGATGGACGCCGACATGTCGTGAATGGCGTTCGACGCGGCGGCGATTTGCAGCGCCTGATGTTCGGACGCAGCGGCCAGTTGGGTGGCGGTGGTCTGGGTGTCCTTGACGGCGCCGAAGACCTGTTCAGCGGTCAGGTTGATGGTCGCCACCAGCTCGCGCAGCTGGTCGATGGAGTAATTGATGGAGTCTGCGATGGCGCCGGTAAAGTCTTCGGTCACCGAAGCGGCCACCGTCAGATCGCCGTCGGCCAGGTCTTCGATTTCATCCAGCAGACGCATGATCGCCGTCTGGTTTCGCTCATTTTTTTCCGCTGTTTCGCGCAACTGGCGGTTGGTTTCGCGAACCATCACCAGACCGATCAGGATGATCGAGCCCAGCGCCAGCAAGCCCAGCAGATAGCCGCCGTAACTGTGCAGCAAGCGACCGCCGGCCATGTGCTCGAAGCTGTTGGCCAGGACCGACGCTTCATCGAGCAAGGTCTGGGACAGATTGAAAATGTTGCCGGCCGCCTCGCGCACGTCGAGCAGCTCGGGCGAGGTCTCGAGAATTTCGTCCACCGATCCCGATACGAACTGGAACAGCTCGGCGATCTCGGCCAGACGCGCGCGGGCGTCGGGGTCCTCGACCTGAGCGATCTTCATGGCGGGATTGCCGTTGATCATGCCGTTGAGCACGCGGCCAAACTGATTGGCATCGCGACCGAAAGCATCAGCGGCCTGGACTGCGGTTTCATCGCCGGACAGCACGGTGTTGACCGCGCCGAGGATGCGTTCGGCCAGCAACGACTGACGCTGCGCCAACGCCACCTGGCTGGCGGGGGCGCGGTTGAGCAGCAGGATGTCGACAACTTTTTCGGAGCCGATCTGCAACTGCGGAATGGTCTCGGCCAGGGTTGCCGCCACTTGATGCAGGGACAGCACCGTCTGCTCGCGGGAAAGAATCACGTCGGTGCTTTTGCGCAGGTTTT
Organism: Xanthomonas sp. WHRI 1810A; assembly: GCF_040202885.1. Classification (NCBI taxonomy): domain Bacteria; kingdom Pseudomonadati; phylum Pseudomonadota; class Gammaproteobacteria; order Lysobacterales; family Lysobacteraceae; genus Xanthomonas; species Xanthomonas sp. WHRI 1810A. The sequence goes on along the minus strand of NZ_JBEGED010000007.1, from coordinate 65,663 downwards.
CCCAGTCGGTCTGCACCGCCTTGAGTTCCTCTTCAACCGCGTGCGGCGCGGCAGGCAGGCCCGTGTTCTTGTCGCCTTTCCTCAGAATTTGCCAGCGCACGTCAAAGTCGTTGCGCGCATCCGCCAGCAACTTGAACGCGGCAGCCTTGCCGGCCGCCGCTTCCGTCGCGTTCTTGGCGATACGCTGGGACAAGACACGCAATTCGCCCGCATGGCCGATGTACTGCTTGTCGTAGTTCGACTGCGTGCTCAGGTAAGCGAAGTTGGCAAACAACAGCATGATGAAGATGATCAGCGCGACGAACAGCGCAAGGATCAGCGAGCGACTGCGCGCGCCTTCGAGTGATCGGCCGGTGGTACTCATGAACTCAGGTTCTCGCCTGTACGCGCCGCAATCGGGCGTGGGAAAAGTCTCAGCACGTCATTGACGCCCAACATTACAGCGCTACCTCCATAAAACCAGGCGATTGCGCCAACATCCCGGGGCTGAACACCAACCAGGCCTGTTCGCGCAAAAACTGCCCCCTGACGAATGTGGCCACATTGGCCTCGCACGCGCCCGGTGTCTCAGGCATCAGGCTGCGCTCGTTAAAGTGCTGCACGCCCAACACCTCATCGACCAGCAGGCCGGCGAACACATCCTGATGATCGATCACCAGCACGCGCCGCTGTTTACGCTGCGCCGAGAGCTCAAGACCGAAAAAGGCGCACAGGTCCATGACCGGCAACAATCGCCCGCGCAAGTTGGCCACGCCCTTGACCCAAGGCTTGACGCCCGGCAGCGCGGCAACATGCGGTTCGTGGAGAATTTCACTGACTTCCCCCATGGGCGCGACATAAAAACGCTCACCCATGCGAAAGCCGATGCCGGTCCAGCCTTGCTGCCGGGTCTCCTGCAAGGGAAGACCGGCGGCAAGCGAGCGGCATCGCTGATCGATATCGAGCAGCAGTTGAAAGGCGGTTTGCGACTGAGCCATGGCTACCTGCCGGCGATCAGCCCGCAAGAACCGCGTTCAGGGTTTTCATGAGGGTTTCTTCGTCCACCGGCTTGGTCAGGTAATCCCGGGCGCCCTGGCGTTTGCCCCAGACCTTGTCGGTTTCCTGATCCTTGGTGGTGATCATGATCACCGGGATCATGTTGGTATCAGCGTCTTTGGTCAGCTGGCGGGTAGCCTGGAAGCCGTTGAGGCCCGGCATGACGATGTCCATCAATACGGCATCGGGCTTTTCCTGACGCGCCAGAGCGACACCGTCGGCGCCGTTTTCAGCCTTGAGGACTTCGTGACCGTGCTTTTCGAGCATACCGGTCAACTTGTACATTTCGGTCGGCGAGTCATCGACGATCAGAATTCGAGCCATGGTGAATCCCCAATAGGAACAGCCGCCCATTAACAGTGGGTCGGTATCAAGATAGTTGTTGTTCCACTGCGACGAAACCCGGCACGTGCGCCTTGATCGCGCTCAGCAGTTCTTCCTTGCTAAAAGGCTTGGTCAAAAACTGGTCGGAGCCGACGATTCGGCCCTTCGCTTTATCGAACAGTCCGTCCTTGGAGGACAGCATGATCACCGGGGTGGACTTGAACGCCCGGTTGTTCTTGATCAAGGCACAGGTTTGATAGCCATCCAGGCGCGGCATCATGATGTCGACAAAGATGATGCTCGGGTGGTTATCGGCAATTTTGGCCAGCGCGTCAAAACCATCGATGGCGGTAATGACCTCGCAGCCGACGTTCTTCAGCAGCGTTTCGGCGGTACGACGAATCGTCCGGGAATCGTCGATGACCATCACTTTCAGTGGGGCTGGATGCTGTTCCATGTCTGCTTTACCCTCGCCGCGGCGAATCAGATGGATCGCCTTGCGCCGGGTGTATGGTACGGGCCGGGATCGTCAAACCCCGATCTAGACGGGTCAAAGGCAACGGGCGTGACGCCGGATGCCGAGCCTTTTTAGCACACTCTCCAGACGCAATCCATAAAGCGTGTGCCCCTTGACCCGGAGCAAGCACGGCGCCACCCTGACGCCTGTTTTCAGGCCATTGCGGCCATTACCGACCAGAGGATATTTGCCCATGAGCGTTCGCCTAGGAATTGTCATGGACCCCATCGAGCGCATCTCCTATAAAAAGGACAGCTCGCTGGCCATGCTCCTTGCAGCGCAAGCGCGCGGATGGTCGCTGTTCTATATGGAACAGCACGACCTGTATCAAGACGCGGGCCAGGCCCGGGCGCGGATGAAACCGCTGAAAGTGTTTGCCGACCCTGCGCATTGGTTCGAGCTGGAGGCCGAAGTCGACAGCGGCCTGGACGATCTGGACGTGATCCTGATGCGCAAGGACCCGCCGTTCGACATGGAATTCGTGTATTCCACGTACCTGCTGGAACAGGCCGAGCGCGCCGGCGTGCTGGTGGTGAACAAGCCCCAGAGCCTTCGCGACTGCAACGAGAAACTGTTCGCCACGCTGTTCCCGCAGTGCACGCCGCCGACCTTGGTCAGCCGTCGTTCGGACATCCTGCGCGAGTTCGCCGCCAGGCACGGCGACGTGATCCTCAAGCCGCTGGACGGCATGGGCGGCGCGTCGATCTTCCGCCATCGCGCTGAAGACCCGAACCTGTCGGTGATTCTGGAAACCCTGACCAAGCACGGCCAGGAGCAGATCATGGCCCAGGCCTACCTGCCGGCGATCAAGGACGGCGATAAGCGCATCCTGATGGTCGACGGCGAGCCAGTCCCGTATTGCCTGGCGCGCATCCCCGCTGCCGGTGAAACCCGTGGCAACCTGGCAGCCGGTGGCCGGGGCGAAGCACGCCCGCTGACCGACCGTGATCGCTGGATCGCCGCCGAAATCGGCCCGACCCTGCGGGAAAAAGGCCTGCTGTTTGTCGGCCTCGACGTGATCGGCGAGCACCTGACCGAGATCAACGTCACCAGCCCGACGTGCATCCGCGAGATCGACAACGCGTTCGGCACCGATATCGGCGGGATGTTGATGGATGTGATCGAGAAGAAGCTGCAAAAGGCATGACTCCTGTCTGTAGGAGCGAATTTTTTCGCGAATCGGTTTTGTGAACACAGCGATGCGTCGCCAGACGCTGGCCTTTCGCGAATAAATTCGCTCCTACAGAATTACATGCCACCCCACCCACTAATCGGCCCGCCCGCATCAAAGCCCTGAAATCCGCGAACAGTGCGTTATCATGCGCGGCCCGTAATACGCCTCAGGTTGGTCCTGCAATGCTGGCTTTTGTGATCCGGGACCGCCGATGAACGCGGCGGTCGACACAGATCTCCCGATGGATTTCGTCCGCCCCGGCGTGCGCCCCGCTGATCGTCTGGGTTTTACCCTGTTGATTGCGGCGCTGGTGCACCTGGCGTTGATCCTTGGCGTAGGGTTCAGCTACGTCAAACCAGAGACCATCAGCCAGACCCTCGAGATTACCCTCGCCCCCTTCAAAAGCGACACCAAGCCCAAGGATGCGGATTTCCTCGCTCAGGAAAACCAGCAGGGCAGCGGCACGCTCGACAAAAAAGCGGTGCCCAAGGTCACCGAGGTCGCGCAGTACCAGGACACCGAGATCAACAAGGTCACGCCGCCCCCTTCCGCCAAGCAGGTGGTCAAGCAGGAAGCGCCGAAGACCGCGGTCGCCACCAAGGCGCCGGCCAAGGAGAAGACCGTCGCCAAGCGCGAAGAGGTCAAGCCCGAAGAAGCCAAAAAGGTTGCCCCGACCTTCGACAGCACTCAACTGAACAGCGAGATCGCCAGCCTTGAGGCCGAGCTCTCCAACGAGCAGCAGGCCTACGCCAAGCGCCCGAAGATTCATCGCCTGAGCGCCGCGTCGACCATGAAGGACAAGGGCGCCTGGTACAAAGAGGACTGGCGCAAGAAGATCGAACGCGTCGGCAACCTCAATTACCCCGAAGAAGCGCGGCGCAAGCAGATCTACGGCAGCCTGCGGATGATGGTGTCGATCAATCATGACGGCTCGCTGTATGAAGTGCTCATTCTGGAATCGTCCGGCCAGCCGTTGCTGGATCAGGCCGCGCAGAAGATCGTGCGCCTGGCCGCGCCTTTTTCGCCGTTCACCGGTGATCTGGCCGACATCGACCGGCTGGAGATCATCCGCACCTGGAAGTTTGCCCGCGGGGATAAGCTGTCCAGCAATTGATACTGCCTGTAGGTGATAACACTTGTAGGAGCGCGCTTGCCCGCGATGGCGTCGGTGTGGCGCATACCTATTCGTCGCCAGAAATACCGTAATCGCGGGCAAGCGCGCTCCTACACATTCGCCACGCCAAAAAACACCGAACCGCCCAATGTCCCAAATACGCAAAGCGGTTCTATCTGCCAGTTGTCAGCGCTGCCACACGGCGCCACACTAGGGCTCATGAAAAACGTCACTGCGTCCTACCTCAAGCATCAGTTCCTGATCGCTATGCCCCACATGCACGATCAGCACTTCGCTCAGACCTTGACCTACATCGTCGAGCACAACGCCGATGGCGCCATGGGCCTGATCATCAATCGTCCGCAAAGCCTGTCCCTGGCGGACATTCTTGAGCAGTTGCGACCGGAAATGGCCCCGCCCGTGCGTTGCCAGCAAATCCCCATTCACCTCGGCGGCCCGGTTCAGACCGATCGCGGCTTCGTGCTGCATCCACCAGGGCAAGTCTTCCAGGCCACGGTTGATCTGGGCGGTGTCGCGCTGTCGACGTCCCAGGACGTGCTGTTCTCGATTGCCGACGGCTACGGGCCTGATCAAAATTTGATCACCCTGGGCTATGCCGGTTGGGACGCAGGGCAACTGGAGGCGGAGTTTGCGGCCAACGCCTGGCTCAACTGCGCGTTTGACCCGGCCATCCTGTTCGACGTCGACAGCGAACTGCGCCTTGACGCAGCGGCTGCCAAGCTCGGCATCAACCTGAATCTGCTGACCAGCCAGGCGGGCCACGCCTGATGGCCAACCTGCGCCTGTTATTGGGTATCGACTACGGCACCAAACAGATCGGCGTCGCGGTCGGTCAGGTGATTACCGGTCAAGCCCGTGAGCTGTGCACGCTGAAAGCCCAGAACGGCGTCCCGGACTGGGACCAGGTTCAGGCGCTCATCACCGAATGGAAGCCAGACGCCATTGTGGTCGGCCTGCCCCTGAACATGGACGGGACGCCCAGTGACATGAGCGCCCGCGCCGAAAAGTTTTCACGCAAGCTTAACGGCCGCTTCAACGTGCCGGTGTACACCCATGACGAGCGCCTGACCACCTTTGAAGCCAAGGGCGAACGCATGGCCCGTGGCGGGCAGCGCGGCAGTTATCGGGACAACCCGGTGGACGCCATCGCCGCCGCACTGTTATTGCAGGGCTGGCTGGACGCCAATACCGCACTGTTCAACGTCTGACCTTAGCGCCCTACCGAATTCGAGTTTTGACCCGAGCGTTCACGCGAACGCCCTCGGGCACCTGAAGGAGCAACCATGAGCCTGCCCAACCCCGCCGAACTGATCAGCCAGATGGCGAGTGATCTGACCGCGCACCTGAATAAACGCGGGATCACTGAAACCCGCTTCATCGGCATTCGCACCGGTGGCGTCTGGGTCGCCCAGGCGTTGCTGGAAGCGCTGGGCAGCGATGCGCCGCTGGGCACGCTGGACGTCTCGTTCTACCGCGATGACTTCAGCCAGAACGGCTTGCACCCTCAAGTGCGCCCTTCCGAGCTGCCGTTCGAGATCGAAGGCCAGCACTTGATCCTGGTCGACGACGTGCTCATGAGCGGTCGCACGATTCGCGCCGCGCTCAACGAACTGTTCGACTACGGCCGCCCGGCCAGCGTGACCCTGGTGTCGTTGCTGGATCTGGACGCCGGCGAGTTGCCGATTCGGCCCAACGTCGTGGGCGCGACCCTGTCGCTGGCCCCCACCGAACGCGTCAAGCTGTCAGGCCCCACGCCGCTGACGCTCGAGCTGCAAGACCTGTCTACCGAATCCGCCGCCCTCTAACACGAGTCCCTTGCGATGACGCCTCTCGACGCCAAGCGCCCGCTGCAGATCAACCATCAGGGTCAGCTGCAGCATTTCCTTTCCCTCGACGGTTTACCCCGCGAGTTACTCACCGAAATCCTCGACACCGCCGACTCCTTTCTGGAAGTCGGGGCGCGGGCGGTGAAGAAGGTCCCGTTGCTGCGCGGCAAGACCGTGTGCAACGTGTTCTTCGAGAACTCGACACGCACCCGCACCACCTTCGAACTCGCCGCTCAGCGGCTGTCTGCGGACGTGATCACGCTGAACGTGTCGACGTCCTCGACGAGCAAGGGCGAGACGCTGTTCGACACCCTGCGCAACCTGGAAGCCATGGCCGCCGACATGTTCGTCGTGCGCCACGGCGACTCGGGCGCTGCGCACTTCATTGCCGAACACGTCTCCCCGCAAGTGGCGATCATCAATGGCGGCGACGGGCGTCATGCTCACCCGACTCAGGGCATGCTCGACATGCTGACCATTCGCCGGCACAAGGGCAGCTTCGAGAACCTTTCGGTGGCCATCGTCGGCGACATCCTGCACTCACGCGTGGCGCGCTCGAACATGATCGCCCTCAAGGCGCTGGGTTGCCCGGACATTCGGGTGGTTGCGCCGAAAACCCTGCTGCCCATTGGCGTCGAGCAATATGGCGTCAAGGTCTATACCGACCTGAGCGAAGGCCTGAAGGACGTCGATGTCGTCATCATGCTGCGCCTGCAGCGTGAGCGCATGTCGGGCGGGCTGCTGCCCAGCGAGGGCGAGTTCTACCGCTTGTTCGGCCTGACCACCGCACGACTGGCGGGCGCCAAGCCGGATGCCATCGTCATGCACCCGGGCCCGATCAACCGCGGCGTGGAAATCGAATCGGCCGTCGCCGACGGCGCGCACTCGGTCATCCTCAATCAAGTCACGTACGGCATTGCCGTGCGCATGGCGGTGCTGTCCATGGCCATGAGCGGCCAGACCGCGCAACGTCAGTTCGAGCAGGAGAACGCGCAGTGAAGTTCAGCATCCTCGGCGCTCGCGTCATCGACCCCACCATCGGTCTGGATCAGGTCACCGATATACATCTTGAGGCCGGCAAGGTCCTGGCCTTTGGCGCCGCGCCCGCCGACTTCGTCCCGTCGCAGACCATCGACGCCAAGGGGCTGATCGCGGCCCCTGGGCTGGTGGACCTCAACGTTTCACTGCGCGAACCGGGCTACAGCCGCAAAGGCAGCATCGCCAGCGAAACCCGGGCCGCCGCTGCCGGTGGCGTCACCAGCCTGTGCTGCCCGCCACGGACCAAACCGGTGCTGGACACCTCCGCTGTCGCCGAGCTGATCCTGGATCGCGCGCGTGAAGCCGGGCACAGCAAGGTGTTCCCGATTGGCGCGCTGAGCAAAGGCCTGGAGGGCGAGCAACTGGCCGAGCTGATCGCGCTGCGCGACGCCGGTTGTGTGGCGTTCACCAATGGTCTGGTGAGCTTTCGCAGCAACCGCACGCTGTGCCGCGCCCTGGAATACGCCGCAACGTTCGACCTGACGGTGATCTTCAATTCCCAGGACTTCGACCTGGCCGAAGGCGGTCTGGCCCATGACGGCCCGACAGCGGCGTTCCTCGGTCTGGCAGGCATTCCGGAAACGGCTGAAACCGTGGCGCTGGCCCGTGACTTGTTACTGGTGGAGCAAAGCGGCGTACGCGCGCATTTCAGCCAGCTGACCAGCGCACGCGGTGTTGAACTGATCGCGCAGGCCCAGGCGCGAGGGCTTCCGGTCACTGCTGACGTGGCGCTGTATCAATTGATTTTGACGGACGAGGCGCTGATCGACTTTTCCAGCGTTTACCACGTGCAACCACCGCTGCGCACCCGCGCCGACCGTGATGCGCTGCGTGAAGGCGTTAAGTCGGGGGTGATCCAGGCGATCTCCAGCCATCATCAGCCCCACGAACGTGACGCCAAGCTGGCACCGTTCGGCGCGACAGAGCCCGGCATGAGCAGTGTTGAACTGCTGCTCCCCCTGGCGATGACGCTGGTGGAGGATGGCTTGCTGGACCTGCCGACGCTGCTGTCGCGTCTGAGTGCGGGTCCTGCGGCGGCGTTGCGCCTGCCGGCTGGACGGTTGGCGGCGGGCTCGCCGGCCGATCTGGTGCTGTTCGACCCGGCGGCTTCAACCGTCGCGGGCGAGCGGTGGCTGTCCAAAGGCGATAACTGCGCCTTCCTCGGCCACTGCCTGCCGAGTGCGGTGAAGTACACGTTTGTGGATGGGCGGATCAGCTACACCGTCTGACACCTCACGCTGTAGGAGCGAACTTGTTCGCGAAGACGCTTAGACATACGCCATTGCATTGGCGTCTTTAAGAGAGCTTCGCGAATGAATTCGCTTCTACAAGCCCATGCTCCAACTTTATGTCCTGCGTGCATTCTTCATCGAGATCTGGTCATTCAACGTCCAGAAGTCGTACAAAATCCCCAAAAAGAACAACCCGCCCGTCAGCGCGTAGATGATCCCGGTGATCCATTTGCCCTGGTACATCCGGTGCACGCCAAACACGCCCAGAAACGTCAGCAGAATCCAGGCGACGCTGTAATCGGTGGTGCCTGCGGTAAAGCGCAGGTCCGCCTCACGGTCCATCGCCGGAATCAGGAACAGGTCGATCAGCCAGCCGATCCCCAGCAGGCCCAAGGTGAAGAACCAGATCGTCCCGGTGACCGGCTTGCCGTAATAAAACCGGTGAGCGCCGGTAAAGCCGACAATCCAGAGCAAATAGCCCATGACCTTGCTGTGTGTATCCGGACGTTGAACGTCCACTTGATAGGTATTCATCTGCAGCCTCATTTGTGCTGATAGAAAAAAATAGACGTCGTGATTGTGACTTTTGTGACTCGATCCGACGTATGGCGGGAACCTCCCAGGCATTCGGCAAACCCTTGTAACTAAAGGGGATACTCGCAGTCACGCGGCTTTATTGACGTCAAAATTGACCCGTGGGGCAATAAATGATTCGACCGAAGGGTCTGAATTGACAAAAAAAGCTGTTATAAAGTTGCGCGCTGACCACTATGAGCCCTGCCTAATGCGTCCATTTTTCAAGACATGGCTAACTATTTGCCTATTTGTGCCACTGGCCGCCCACGCCACCAACCGTGAGCAACCGTTACCTGCAAGCTTCAACGGCTTCACCGCCAAGACGCAGTCATCGGAAACAGTCACCCGCAATGTCGCCGCCCAACGTGCCGCGATGGCTGCGCTTGAAGAGACCGCCACTCCCCTGGCCAACTCCAAGCGCAAGACCCGGAACACCAAGACGTCGACCCGTGTGTCGTCTCACAAGGTTTCCAAGAACACTGTCGCTCTGGCCAATGCCGGACCGGGCAACACCAAACAAAGCAACAGCGTGGTCAACCGCGCAGTGAATGCCATCGGTACTCCTTATCGTTGGGGCGGTACCAGCCCAACAAAAGGGTTCGATTGCAGCGGTTTGGTTAAATATGCGTTCAATGACGTGAGCGAAGTCGATTTGCCGCGCACCTCCAACGCCATGGCCGAAGGTCACGGGCAGAAGGTTGATCGCAAGGATTTGAAGCCGGGTGACTTGCTGTTCTTCAACATCAAGAGCCGCACGGTCAATCATGTCGCCATTTACCTGGGCGGCGGCCAGTTCGTGCATGCACCGCGTCGTGGCAAGTCCGTTACCGTGGACACGCTGAACAAGCCGTATTGGGACAGCCATTACGTCGTTGCCAAGCGCGTATTGCCAAAGCAGCCACCTTCTTCGCGCAAAGCGACGGTGCGTCTGGCACAGCGTTGATCGCCAGACCTCGGTAGGAGCGAATTTATTCGCTAAGGGCTTTGCGAATAAATTCGCTCCTACAGCCTAAAAACGCCTGACAACTAGAAATTGTCAGGCGTTTTTGCTTTCTCCCGCGCGCTTTCCCGACTGATGATGCCCTTGCTCACCAGATCCTTCAGGCACATGTCCAGGGTCTGCATCCCCAGCGCCCCGCCAGTCTGAATCGACGAATACATCTGCGCCACTTTGTCTTCACGGATCAGGTTTCGGATCGCCGACGTGCCGATCATGATTTCGTGCGCCGCCACGCGCCCTCCACCGATCTTCTTCAACAGCGCTTGGGACACGATGGCGTGCAGCGATTCGGAGAGCATCGAGCGAATCATCGACTTCTCCTGGGCCGGGAACACATCGACGATCCGGTCGATACTTTTCGCCGCCGAGGTGGTGTGCAGCGTGCCGAACACCAGGTGACCGGTTTCCGCAGCCGTCAGCGCCAGCCGGATTGTCTCAAGGTCCCGCAGCTCGCCCACCAGAATCACGTCAGGGTCTTCACGCAGGGCCGAGCGCAGCGCTTCGGCAAAGCCGTGGGTGTCCCGATGCACTTCGCGCTGGTTAATCAGACTCTTCTTGGATTCGTGTACGAACTCGATGGGATCCTCAATCGTGAGGATGTGGTGGTGCTTGTTGGCGTTCAGGTAATCGACCATCGCCGCCAGCGTCGTTGACTTGCCCGAACCGGTAGGGCCGGTCACCAGCACCAGGCCACGGGGTACGTCGGTAATCTTGCGAAACACTTCTCCCATCCCCAAGTCTTCCATGCTCAGCACTTTGGAGGGAATGGTCCGGAACACGGCACCGGCGCCACGGTTCTGGTTGAACGCGTTGACCCGGAACCGCGCAACGCCTGGCACTTCAAACGAAAAGTCCGTTTCCAGATCTTCCTCGAAGTCCTTGCGCTGCTTGTCATTCATGATGTCGTAGATCAGGCCCTGAACCGCTTTCTGGTCCAGCGGCGGCAGGTTGATCCGGCGCACATCGCCATCAACCCGAATCATCGGCGGCAGGCCGGCCGAGAGGTGTAAGTCCGACGCGCCTTGCTTGGCACTGAAGGCAAGCAGCTCGGTAATATCCATACAGCTCCTCATCACATAGAATGCCGCAGACTTTAGCCCTGCTGGCGCAAATCAATGTCCACGATAGCAGAGAACATTTCAACGCTCGGTGAGCGAATTCAAGCGGCTGCACACGCGGCGCAACGTGATCCTGCGTCCATCGGTCTACTGGCCGTGAGCAAGACCAAGCCGGCGACCGACTTGCGCGAAGCCCATGCGGCCGGATTGACCGATTTCGGCGAGAACTACCTCCAGGAAGCCCTGAGCAAACAGCTCGAACTGGCTGACCTGCCCTTGATCTGGCATTTCATCGGCCCCATTCAATCGAACAAGACGAAGGCAATCGCCGAGCATTTTGCCTGGGTGCATTCCGTGGACCGTTTGAAGATCGCACAGCGCCTGTCCGAACAACGTCCTCCGCACTTGCCGCCGCTGAACATCTGCATTCAGGTCAACGTGAGCGGCGAAGCCACCAAATCAGGCTGCACGCCGGAAGATCTGCCCGCACTGGCCGAAGCCATCGCTGCCCTTCCCAATGTCAGACTGCGCGGACTGATGGCAATTCCCGAACCCACGGATGACCTCAACGAACAGAACGCAGCGTTCGCGACTGTAAACAGCCTGCAGCGCTCATTGAAACTGCCGCTGGACACCCTTTCCATGGGCATGAGCCATGACCTGGAAGCCGCCATTGCACAAGGCGCGACTTGGGTCAGGATCGGCACGGCTCTTTTCGGCGCCCGTGATTACGGCCAGCCCTAACCCTTTGCCCCACAGGAATTCGTTCATGAGCAAGACTCGCATCGCATTCATCGGCGCAGGCAACATGGCCGCCAGTCTCATCGGCGGGCTGCGCGCTCAGGGCGTCGAGCCTGATCTGATCCGCGCAAGCGACCCGGGTGAACAAACCCGCGAGCGCGTGTCCGCCGAGCACGGCATCAAGGTGTTCGCCGATAACGCCCAGGCCATCGAAGGCGCAGACGTGGTGCTGTTGGCGGTCAAGCCACAGATGATGAAAGCTGTCTGCCAGGCATTGCGCCCTCACCTCAAACCCCACCAGTTGATGGTGTCGGTGGCGGCCGGCATTACCTGCGCCAGCATGAAAAACTGGCTGGGCGAACAACCGATCGTGCGCTGCATGCCCAACACCCCTGCCCTGTTGCGCCAAGGGGCCAGCGGCCTGTACGCCACGCTCGACGTCACCGCCGCACAACGGCATCAGGCCGAAGAGTTGCTGTCCGCGGTCGGCATTGCGTTGTGGCTGGACCAAGAGGCGCATCTGGACGCCGTCACCGCAGTCTCCGGCAGTGGCCCTGCGTATTTCTTTCTGTTGATCGAGGCCATGACCGCCGCCGGGATCAAACTCGGCCTGCCTGCTGAAGTGGCGAGCAAACTGACCCTGCAAACCGCCTTGGGCGCCGCGCTGATGGCCACTGGCAGCGATGTCGAGGCTGCCGAACTGCGACGCCGCGTGACCTCGCCTGCGGGCACCACGGAAGCTGCAATCAAATCATTCCAGGCCAACGATTTCGAAGCCATCGTCGAAACCGCACTCAGCGCCGCCGCCCACCGTTCAGCCGAAATGGCCGAAGTCCTGGGCAAATAAGGAGAAGTCTATGAATGCACTCACTGGCGCTACGGTGTTCGTTGTACAGACGCTGATCAGCCTTTACCTCACCATCGTGCTGTTGCGCTTCGTGCTGCAACTGGTCAAGGCCAACTTCTACAACCCACTGTGCCAGTTCGCTGTCCGCGCGACACAGCCGCTGCTCAAGCCCATTCGCCGACTCATTCCGAGCGTGCTGGGGCTCGACACGTCTTCGCTGCTGCTGGGGATCGTGATTCAGGCGCTGCTGATGGCGTTCGTGCTGATGATGACCTACGGAACCATCGGCGATATCCCGCACCTGTTCATCTGGTCGATCCTGGGCGTGCTCTCGTTGCTGCTGAAGATTTTCTGGGTGGCGATGATCATCATGGTCATCGTGTCGTGGATCGCGCCCGGCAGCCATAACCCGGCCGCAGAGCTGGCGTATCAGATCAGCGAGCCCATTCTGGCGCCGTTCCGCCGGATTATCCCGAACCTGGGCGGCATGGATATCTCGCCGATCTTCGCCTTCCTGGCGATTCAGGTTGTGCAGTCGTACCTGATGCCACAGCTGGCGGCCTATGCAGGTATGCCGCAGGAGTTGTGGCGGTTGATCTGACGCCTGGCTGGATCGAGGGGGCCCTACCGATTTCATATGGATGAAAGAGGTTGGCCCCCTTTCTTTATCTCTTCAAACGCGTGCATCACTTTGGTCACTGCCGGGGCCAAAACGCGCGAATAGCGTGCAAAAAAAGCCAGTAACGCCCTCATTCAAAAACGTCTGCTCATCCTGTGAATGCCATCCACGTGTGAAGATCTCTGCGGACTGCGCTGTTTCAGGGGCCCACAGGATATTTTCAAATTTCCTACAGCGATTTCCCAAAACTGGCACGCGCTCTGCAATACATAAAGTAATTCCAGTTTTGGGGACCTTGGTACAGGCAGGCCGGGGATTCCCCTCTTTTATTCCTCCCGGAGACTGACTTCCAGTCTCCAGCGCCCGTCCTGAGTTGCACCGTGCCAGTCACCGTGCAACGGACGGGCCGCCAGCAGGTTCAGCAACAACCCCTTGTCACTTCGCTGCACCCTCCAACGCACATCCCGTCCTTCGAATTTGAACTCGCCCCGCTGCGGCTCGCCTTTGGCGGCGAACAACAGCGCGATGGCGCCATCAATGTGCTCGCCGTGCAGTTGCGGCTCGTGGTTGAACCACAATGCCAAGCCATTGGGAAGCGCCTCGACCTGCTGCAGTTGAGTGGGATCAGGCGTGGTGATACGGCCGATCATCAACCCGACCATAAACCCGACAATCGCGATCGACCCTAAAACCTTCGGCCACATCTTCGGCCTGGGGTCCTCTTCAGGGGTAGAATGCATCCCGTCCTTTTGTCCGGAGCCGTGCATGTTTCACGTGATCCTTTTTCAACCAGAAATTCCGCCGAATACCGGCAACATCATCAGGCTGTGCGCCAACAGCGGCTGCAGCCTGCATTTGATCGAGCCGCTGGGCTTCGAGCTGGACGACAAGCGCCTGCGCCGCGCCGGGCTCGACTACCACGAATATGCCACGTTGCATCGTCACGCTGACCTGCCCAGCTGCCTGGACAGCATCGGCCACCCGCGCCTGTTCGCTTTTACCACAAAGGGCTCGCGGGTTTTTCACGATGCGCAGTTTGCCGAAGGCGACGCGTTTCTGTTCGGCCCGGAAAGCCGCGGCCTGCCGGCTGATGTGCTGGACGCGCTACCGGGCGACCAACGCCTCCGGTTGCCGATGCGTGAAGGTTGCCGCAGTTTGAATCTGTCCAACACCGTAGCGGTGGCCGTGTACGAAGGCTGGCGGCAATTGGAGTTCAAATAACCCCCCCAGCCACTGTAGGAGCGCGCTTGCCCGCGACAGCGTCGTGTCAGGCACCATCGAGGCCGGATGTGCCTACGTCATCGCGGGCAAGCGCGCTCCTACAGCACCCACAAAAAAGCGCCCACGAGAGGCGCTTTTTTGTGTGTGAAGCAACCGCTTACTGAACGGTAGGCGTTGGCGTTTCGCCAGCTTCTTGCATGCGCTGCAGCTCTTGCGCGTACAGGGCGTCGAAGTTCACCGGGGCCAGCATCAGCGCAGGGAACGAGCCGCGTACGACCAGGCTGTCGATGGTTTCGCGCGCGTAAGGGAACAGGATGTTCGGGCAGAATGCGCCGAGGGTGTGGCTCATCGATGCCTGATCCAGACCTTTGATCAGGAAGATGCCCGCTTGCTGCACTTCAGCGATGAATGCGATTTCTTCGCCATTCTTCACTTCAACCGACAAGGTCAGCACGACTTCGTAGAAATCATTTTCGAGCTGCTTCTGACGCGTGTTCAGGTCCAGGCTTACGTTTGGCGTCCACTCCTGGCGGAAGATCGCCGGGCTTTTCGGCGCTTCGAAGGACAGGTCACGCACATAGATGCGCTGCAGGGAGAACTGTGGGCCTTCTTCGTTGGCAACGGCGCCGGTATCAGTTTGATCAGTCATCTCAAATCCTTCTTACTTTAAGGTCTTGTAGGGTTGAATTCAGGCTGTCAGCAGCGCGTCCAGCTTGCCGGCGCGCTCCAGAGCAAAGAGGTCATCGCATCCACCGACGTGAACCGAGCCGATCCAGATCTGCGGAACGGACGTACGCCCTGCTTTCTTGATCATCTCTGAACGCAGCGCAGGCTTGCCGTCGACGATGATTTCGTCAAAAGCCACCTTCTTGCTGTTCAGCAGTTGTTTGGCGCGCGTGCAATACGGGCAATAGTCGCTGGAATAGACGATGACTTCAGGCATTTCATTTCACCAATGGAAGGTTATCTGCACGCCAGGAGGAGATGCCACCCGACAGCTTGGCTGCCTTGAAACCGGATTTCAGCAGTTCACGCGCGGTCATGCCAGCGTGCTGGCCGGCGGCGTCAACGATAATCAGGGTCTTTTCCTTGTACTTCTCAAGTTCAGCTACGCGAGAAATGACCTTGTCCTGCGGGAAGCTCAACGCGCCAACGATATGGCCTGCGGTGAAGTCCTTCTTGGTGCGCACGTCGATCACAACGCCCTCATCGCGATTGACCAGGGTGGTCAGCTCGCCAGTGCTCAGGCTGCGGCCGCCCTTGCTCATCTCGTACGCGATCAGCAGAGCCAGCAAAATGACGAAGGCGCCAACCAGTAAATAGTGTTCAGTGGCAAATTGAATCAGGTGAGCAACCATCATGAGGTTCCAGGGCGTTAAAATGTCGGCCAGTATACACAGCCCCCAAGGTCGGCCAAAGCCCGTACGGCAGTGACGCCGTTTGAACTTGCTCCTAAAATACCGATCTTTTTTCTACTTCTTCTTTAAGCCATGCCAGCGATGTGAGATCAGCGCCTGATTTTCACACCCTTTGCAGACGAGGGATCTATGACTACCACGCCCAAACCTTTGGTCCTGATTATTCTGGACGGCTTCGGACACAGCGACAGCCACGACGGTAATGCGGTCTATTCGGCCAAAATGCCGGTCTTTGATCGCTTGTACGCAACGATGCCCAACGGCCTGATCTCAGGCTCAGGCATGGATGTCGGCCTGCCGGACGGCCAGATGGGCAATTCCGAGGTCGGTCACATGAACCTCGGTGCCGGGCGTGTGGTGTATCAGGACTTCACCCGCGTAACCAAATCGATCCGCGATGGCGACTTCTTCGAAAACCCGGCCATCTGCAAAGCGGTCGACGCCGCTGTCGGCGCAGGCAAAGCTGTCCACATTCTGGGCCTTCTGTCGGACGGCGGCGTGCACAGCCATGAAGATCACCTGGTGGCCATGGTTGAGCTGGCGGTCAAACGTGGCGCCGACAAGATTTACCTGCACGCCTTCCTTGATGGCCGCGACACCCCGCCGCGCAGCGCGCACAAGTACCTCGAAACCATGGAAACCGCCTACCAGCGTCTGGGCAAAGGTCGTACGGCCACGATCATCGGCCGCTATTTCGCCATGGACCGCGATAATCGCTGGGACCGCGTTGAGTCGGCCTACAACCTGATCGTCGACGGCACCTCCGAATTCCAGGCCGCGACCGCCAAGGCGGGGCTGGATGCCGCTTACGAGCGCGACGAGAACGACGAGTTCGTCAAAGCCACCCGCATTGGCGAGCAGGCCAAAGTGGAAGACGGCGACGCTGTGGTGTTCATGAACTTCCGTTCCGACCGTGCCCGCGAACTGAGCCGCGTGTTCGTTGACAACGATTTCAAGGACTTCGCCCGCTCCCGCCAGCCACAACTCGCCGGCTTCGTGACCCTGACGCAATACGCGGCCAACATCCCGGCGCCGGCCGCATTCACCAAAGGCGGCCTGAAAAACGTGTTGGGCGAGTACCTGTCGAACAACGGCAAGACCCAGCTGCGCATCGCCGAGACCGAAAAATACGCCCACGTCACCTTCTTCTTCTCCGGCGGCCGTGAAGAACCGTTCCCGGGCGAAGAGCGCATCCTGATCCCGTCGCCGAAAGTTGCCACGTACGATCTTCAGCCGGAAATGAGCGCACCGGAAGTCACCGACAAAATCGTCGACGCCATCGTCAATCAGCGCTTTGACGTCATCATCGTCAACTACGCCAACGGCGACATGGTCGGCCACAGCGGGATCATGGAAGCGGCGATCAAGGCCGTCGAATGCCTGGACGTGTGCGTCGGTCGCATTGCCGAGGCGCTGGAGCAAGTGGGTGGCGAAGCGTTGATCACCGCCGACCACGGCAACGTTGAGCAGATGACGGATGAACAGACGCATCAGCCGCACACCGCGCACACCACCGAGCCGGTGCCGTTCATCTATGTTGGCAAGCGCGATCTGAAGGTCCGCGAAGGCGGGGTGCTGGCTGACGTGGCGCCGACCATGCTGCAACTGCTGGGCATGGAAGTACCCGAAGAGATGACCGGCCATTCGATCCTCGTTTCCAGGTAACGCGCTTTAAACCGGCCTGTCGTGACCCGACAGCGCCGGTTTTGTATGAAATGTCTGAAAGCTGCGGCCTCATAGCGTTTTTTTTGCGGCCTCTGGCGGGCATACTAGGCCCGTCTTCACTCCTTGGTATCGCCCGCCCCATGCTTCGCGCCCTGATCGCCCTTGCTTTGCTCTGTCTGCTCAATCCGGCGTTCGCCGACGACGATCGGGCACAGACCCAGAAACAACTCGATGCCACGCGTCAGGACATCACAGAACTGAAGAAGGTGCTCGGGCAGCTGCAGGAAGAAAAGTCCGGCGTCCAGAAAGACCTGCGCACCACTGAAACGGAAATGGGCAAGCTGGAAAAGCAGGTCGAGGTCCTGCAGAAGGAACTAAAAAAGAGTGAAAGCGAGCTGCAACGGCTCGACCAGGAGAAAAAAAAACTCCAGACCGCACGCGTTGAACAACAACGATTGATCGCCATGCAGGCCCGCGCCGCGTACCAGAGCGGTCGCCAGGAATACCTCAAGCTGCTGCTCAACCAGCAGAACCCGGAAAAGTTCGCCCGCACCCTCACCTATTACGATTACCTGAGCCAGGCCCGCCTGGAGCAGCTGCGCAGTTTCAATGAAACATTGCGCCAATTGGCCGGTGTCGAGAAAGACATCGACCTGCAGCAAGCGCAATTGCTGGTTCAGAAAAGCTCGCTGGACGACCAGAAAGCCAAGCTTGACGATGTGCGCAAAGAACGCCAGACCGCCCTTGCCAAGCTCAATCAGGACTACAAGGCTCGCGACCAGAAGCTGCAAGCGCGTCAGCAGGATCAGAACGACCTGGCGAAAGTGCTGAAAACCATCGAAGAAACCTTGGCACGCCAGGCCAGAGAAGCCGAAGAAGCGCGTCAGAAAGCGCTGATCGCTCAACAAGAGGCTGAGAAGCGCCAGCGCGAGCAGGAAGCACTGGCGGCCAGCCGGGGCAAAAAGGATGACAGCGATGAAGCCCCTCGCCGTCCGGTAAAAGCACCCGGCGCAATGGTTTCCAGTACCGGTCAGTCGTATGGCGGCCCTTTTGATCAGGCAAAGGGAAAACTTCCTTGGCCTGTCGATGGTCGATTGTTGGCGCGTTTCGGTGAAACACGCGGCGACGACGCACGAACCAAGTGGGATGGCGTGATGATCAGCGCTTCGGCGGGCAGTCAGGTACACGCTGTGCATGGTGGTCGTGTGGTGTTCGCCGATTGGTTGCGTGGCGCAGGGCTTCTGGTCATTCTCGACCACGGCAACGGCTATTTGAGTCTGTACGGTCACAACCAGAGTCTGTTGAAAGAGGCTGGGGACGTTGTAAAAGCCGGAGAAGCCATCTCCACTGTGGGTAACAGTGGCGGCGGGCAAGATACTCCGGCGTTGTATTTCGCTATTCGTCAGCAGGGTCGCCCAAGTGATCCGGCCCAATGGTGTCGCACTCAAGGATAAGTCGACGCCTCATTCAGGAGTTCGTAAGACATGCTGTTCACGTCCCGCCTCACCTCGCTGGCCCTGATCATCGCCGTGATCATCGGTGCTCCTCTTGCCCAGGCCGCCGGTGCCGCACCCGCAGCAGCACCGGCTGCTTCGCCTGCCGCGACTGCACCCAACCTGAAGGCGCCGCTGCCGCTTGACGAGCTGCGCACCTTCGCCGAGGTCATGGACCGGATCAAAGCCGCTTACGTCGAACCTGTGGATGACAAAACCCTGCTGGAAAACGCCATCAAAGGCATGCTCAGCAATCTGGATCCGCACTCTGCCTACCTGGGCCCGGAAGACTTCCAGGAGCTGCAGGAAAGCACCAGCGGCGAGTTTGGCGGGCTGGGCATCGAAGTCGGCGTAGAAGACGGCTTCATCAAGGTGGTCTCGCCCATCGACGACACGCCAGCTTCCAAGGCCGGGATTGAAGCAGGTGACTTGATCGTCAAGATCAACGGCGCGCCGACCCAAGGCCAGACCATGCAGGAAGCGGTCGACAAGATGCGCGGCAAGCTGGGTGAGAAAATCACCCTTACGCTGGTGCGCGACGGCGGCACGCCATTCGATGTGACCCTTGCGCGGGCCACCATCCAGGTCAAGAGCGTGAAGGCGCAGATGCTGGAGAACGGCTTCGGCTACATCCGCATCACCCAGTTCCAGGTCAAGACCGGCGAAGAAGTCGGCAAGGCGCTGGCCAAGCTGCGCAAGGACAACGGCAAGAAGATGAGCGGGCTGATTCTGGACCTGCGCAACAACCCGGGCGGCGTACTGCAGGCGGCCGTCGAAGTGGCGGATCACTTCCTGACCAAGGGCCTGATCGTCTACACCAAAGGCCGCATCGCCAACTCCGAGCTGCGGTTCTCCGCCGATCCGGCCGACGCCAGCGAAGGCGTGCCACTGGTTGTGCTGATCAACGGCGGCAGTGCTTCAGCGTCTGAAATCGTCGCCGGCGCCCTGCAAGACCAGAAACGCGGGATCCTGATGGGCACCGACACGTTCGGTAAAGGCTCGGTACAAACCGTCCTGCCGCTCAACAATGATCGCGCGCTGAAGATCACCACGGCGCTGTACTACACGCCCAATGGTCGCTCGATTCAGGCCCAGGGGATCAACCCCGATATCGAAGTGCGCCGCGCCAAGCTGACCGCCGAAACCGATGCCGAGAACTACAAGGAAGCCGATTTGCTCGGCCACTTGGGCAACGGCAATGGCGGCGCAGACAAGCCGACCACCAAGGCAGCGGCTGGCAAGGCGCGTCCGCAGGACGACGATTACCAGCTCAATCAGGCGCTCAGCCTGCTCAAGGGATTGAGTGTGACGCGCGGCAACTGATATGCGCGCGTGGCTCACCGGGCTCGTTTGCGCCCTTTCTGCTCTGACCGGTGCCGTCCACGCGGCACCGGTCAACGCCGCAGAACCTTCCGCCAAGCCGGCAAAGACTGCCTACCTCAGCCTGATCATCGATGACCTCGGACAGAACCCTGAGCGCGACAGCCGGGCGCTCAAACTGCCCGGCCCGGTCACTCTGGCAATCATGCCCGACACCCCTCATGCCACGGAATTCGCGCGTCAGGCGCACAAGGCCGGCAAAACCGTGATGCTGCACATGCCCATGGATCCTGCAACGGGCCCTTACGCGTGGCACCCGGAATTGCCGTTGCCTGAACTCGAATCACGCCTGAACGCCGCCCTGCTGAAAGTGCCATTTGCCGCCGGCATCAATAACCATATGGGCAGCCGAATGACCGCCGAGCCGGTGGCTATGACTTGGCTGGTGGGCGAGTTGCAACGCAGGCATTTGTTCTTGGTGGACAGCCGGACCAGCGCCAAGACCGTTGCCGCTGCCGAGGCGCAGAAAATCGGGTTGGCGAGCGTGTCGCGGGATGTGTTTCTGGACGATGAACGCACCGCAGAGGCCATTACCGGGCAGTTGCAAACGGCGATCAAGCTGGCGCACAAGCAGGGCTCGGCCGTCATGATTGGCCATCCTTACCCGGTGACGCTGGACGTGCTGGAGCGCGAACTGCCCAAGCTCAAATCCCAGGGCATCGAGTGGATCGAGATTCGCCACATGGTGACCGAGCGCGGGAATGAAGCGATGGCGGGGCATGGTCGCAACGGTGTTTATCGGTAGCACGTTGCGACGCAACCTGTAGGAGCGCGCTTGCCCGCGATGACGATCCTTCAGCAATGAATGTGTCGCCTGATCCAACGCAATCGCGGGCAAGCGCGCTCCTACATCTGCGTAGTTACAGGTAACTGCCCAGAATCTTGTCCACCACCCCTTCCGCACGCATCTCATCCAGCGCTTTCTGCAGCTTGGCGACCACCTGGTCAGGCGTTTCCCGGTTGAGTGCCAGAAACAGCTCCGCCTGATTGAAGCGCAAGACGGTCTTCAACCCTGAAATCCCTTCTTGCCGCGCCAGATACCGGCCCGCCGGGTCGCCTGTGGCCCACAGGTCGATCTGCCCATTGACGAGCTTTCTGGCGTTGTCTTTGTCCCTCAACACGGTCACCGGGTTGAGGCCCTGACGTGCCAGCTCTTGGGCAATCGCATCCCCTTTATAGGCGCCGATCTTGTACTGCCGGGCCTGATCAAGAGTTTTCAGCTCGATGGTGCTGTCAGACCGCCCCAGCATGACCCAGTCGTCCGGACCTATCGGGCCTACCCACTTGAAGAGCTTTTCGCGCTCAGGCAGTCGCGCCGTGACGAAGACGCCATAGCCGGGATTGTTCATTGCGAGTTTGTAGATGCGGTCCCACGGGAAGCGCAGGGTCATGTTGTAGCCGATCCCGGCGCGCTTGAAGGTCTGGCGTACGATCTCGACGGCAATCCCTTCGATGTTGCTTTCCTGGGCGAAGTTTTTCCCGTCTGTGGCCATGTTGTAGGGTGGAAAATTTTCGGTCAGCAGGACAAACGAGGTGTCCGCCGGAGTGCGTCCACCTGCGGAGCCGCTCAGCCCTTCTGCCTGAATAACTGCGCTCGAGACACAACCGACCAGCGCAAAAACAAAAGCTGAAATTCTCAGCATACGATTCATCTCTACCCATGACTTTGCACAGGGTGCAGGCCCTGCGCACCGTTGTCCAGAGCCCTGGACCGACGCTGAGCTTTGTCGCTGAAGCCATAAATATGTATGTGACCAGAGTGCACTTTATCTGACTACCTGATGGCTTCTTTCTAACAGCCCGCACCAAACGCGGGCGCCATCAGACCAGATAGGTGCTTCATGAAATATCACACACACGCCTTGTATAGCCTCGCGATCATGAGCCTCATGGCGGCAGGCATTACCCAGGCAAACGACTATGGCCAGGGCCAGGAGAATTACGCTGCCGCCATTGCTCTCGATAATGCGCAAAACCGTCACGGCCCATGGAGGGCAGTAGGCCGTCTGCAACCAGGCAAGGAGACGCCCGACATCCATTGCAGCGCGTCCTTGATCGACTCACGCAACGGCAGCCCGGTGGCATCAGGGCCTGCGTACATCCTCACCAGCGGCCACTGCGTGAGTCAGGACAGTCTGAATATCGCGAGCGACATCCCTCTGGATGGCCATATCGATTTCGACTACTTCCTTGGCAACATGCCGAACACCGAGCGTTATGCGTTGAAAAAGCTGGTCCGGGCGACCACGCGTGGTGCGGATTTGGCCATTGTCGAGCTGGACACATCGCTGCAATCGCTGCTCGACAAAGGTATCGAGCCGCTGAGCATCAGTACCCATGGACCGGCCCAAGGCATGAATGTGCTGATCGTCGGCGTCCCGTCAGGCCATGAAGACGCCCCTGCCCTGCGTCTGTCGGCATGCCCGCTGGAGGGCAATGCGGACTTGCTGGAAGATGTGTACATATTCCGCGGCTTCCATAAGCATCGCTGTCAGGGTCTGGCCCCGGGAAGTTCAGGTAGCCCCGTGCTGGACAGGAACTCGAATCAGATCGTAGGCGTCCTCAGCACGTCCACCACAGGCGTCAAAGAAGAAAACCGCTGCCAGCCAAACGCTCCCTGCGAGATCCATAACGGGCAGCCGATGCTATCGCCAGACACCTCTTATTCCAGCCCGGCGCTTGGCCTCAAGACCTGCTTCAGCCAGGGCCTGTTCAACCCGCTGGACGTTGAATGCACCTTGCAATCGACACTCAAGATGACCTTGGGGGCAAGCTACTCGCCAAACCCCTATAGCCGGGTAACCGACGACGATCAGGGCGGTACCGTCCTGCCAACGTGGTCATGGCCGTTCTCGCTGGACACCCCTTTCTACCGCTACAAAGCTGTTCGTACGCCTACGGAATGTGAAAGCCCGCATCACTACAGCAACGCCAACAGCGCGACGCAGGCTTTGATCGATGACCGCGTAGGCTCGGAGGCTGGCCTGTATTTTCTGTGCATCATCGGCGTGGACTCTGCCGCCCAGCGACCGGCGCAAGAGATGATGAACAAGCCAGTGATTGTGGCGATGGAAATCGCACCGTCGGGGCCGACCCGCATGCCGCAACTGACCATCGAACGCAGGGCTGAGGGCGGCTACCAAGTGATGCCGTACTACTCCAACCCGACGCTGTGGGTGTACACGTTCAAATCGGGCCCGGCTGAAGCTACGCAATGCGATGACCCAGAGGGCTACCTACCTGAATTCGACGAGGTGGTGATCATTGAAGCGACACCATTGCCGATGAAGCTATGCTCCAAGGCCTATGACATGACCAGCCAGCCATCGTCGCCACGCACTGACCTATTGCTGCCCTGATCGGGAGGTCGTCGAGTAAGTTTAATCAGGGAAACAAGCGCGCTGGCTGACCAGGATTACGGTAAGCCAGCGCAGTCAGGATCAGCGAACCACAATCCCTTGCCTGGCCATGAACGCCTTGGCCTCCGGCACGGTGTATTCGCCAAAGTGGAAAATACTTGCCGCCAGCACTGCACTGGCATGCCCTTCCAGCACGCCAGCGGCCAGATGCTGAAGATTGCCGACGCCGCCAGAAGCGATCACCGGGATGCCCAGCGCATCGCTGATCGCGCGCGTGACGCCCAGGTCAAAACCGTTTTTCATGCCGTCCTGGTCCATGCTGGTCAGGAGAATTTCGCCAGCGCCCAGGTCTTCCATCTTCTTGGCCCATACCACAGCGTCCAGGCCCGTCGGCTTGCGCCCGCCGTGGGTGAAGATTTCCCAGCGCGGGGTTTCGCCGGGCAGCGAGACCTTTTTGGCATCAATGGCCACGACGATGCATTGCGAGCCGAAACGGGCAGCGGCTTCGCCGACAAATTCAGGGTTGAAGACCGCTGCGGTGTTGATCGAGACCTTGTCCGCGCCGGCGTTCAACAGATTGCGGATGTCCTGCACGGTGCGCACACCGCCACCCACGGTCAGCGGGATGAAGACCTGGCTGGCCATGCGCTCAACGGTGTGCAGCGTGGTGTCGCGGCCGTCGACGCTGGCGGTGATGTCGAGAAAGGTAATCTCGTCAGCGCCCTGCTCGTCGTACATACGAGCAATTTCCACCGGGTCACCGGCATCGCGGATGTTCTCGAACTTCACGCCCTTGACTACGCGACCGTTGTCGACGTCCAGGCAAGGGATGATGCGTTTGGCGAGGGCCATGTGACCATTCTCCGAAATTCTGTGAGTCACCTGTAGGAGCGCGCTTGCCCGCGAAACCGTCAGTACATCCGAAAGAAATCGGTCGTCTGAAACGGACAATCGCGGGCAAGCGCGCTCCTACAGATCAGCGCTGAGCCAGATCGCAAAGCGCCTGGGCTTCAGCCACATCCAGCGTGCCTTCGTAGATCGCCCGGCCGGTAATCGCGCCGATGATCCCCGGTGCGCCGGCATCGAGCAGCGCCTTGATGTCGCCCAGGTTGTGAATGCCACCTGAGGCGATCACGGGAATGCGTGTGGCATTGGCCAGCGCCACCGTGAAGGGCACGTTGCAGCCCTGCATCATGCCGTCTTTGGCGATGTCGGTGTAAACGATGGCCGAGACACCGTCCGCTTCAAAACGCTTGGCCAGATCGATCACCTGGACCGAGCTGACTTCAGCCCAGCCGTCGGTGGCGACAAAACCGTCCTTGGCGTCCAGACCGACAATCACCTTGCCCGGAAACGCACGGCAGGCTTCAGCCACGAACTCAGGCTCCTTGACCGCCTTGGTGCCGATGATCACGTAGCTGACGCCGGCCTTGATGTAGTGCTCGATGGTTTCCAGCGAACGAATGCCGCCGCCGATCTGGATCGGCAGTTGCGGGTAGCGCTTGGCAATGGCCGTGACCACGTCGCCGTTGACCGGCTGACCTTCGAACGCACCGTTCAGATCGACCAGGTGCAAACGACGGCAGCCGCCCTCGACCCACTTGGCGGCCATGGCCACCGGGTCGTCGGAAAACACCGTTGAATCTTCCATGCGGCCCTGGCGCAGACGCACGCAGGCACCGTCTTTAAGGTCGATGGCGGGAATGATGAGCATGAGCTTTTCCTTCGTAAAAGAGCTGCGAGCCGCGAGCTATAAGCTGCAAGCGGGCACGCGTACTAATTCTTGCAGCTTCAAGCTTGTCGCTTTCAGCTGCCCTTCTCCAGCGCCCAAACGTCGCTTTCGATGCTCTCGAAGCGCTCTTTCAAGTGCGCCTGAACATCGAAGATCGCTCGGTTGTAATAGTGCGGGGCGATTTCCTGGGTGAACAATTCAAGGATTTCAGCCGCCTCGAACGAACCCAGGTCCAGTTCGAAGCGGTCCTCCATGAAGCGCTTGATCTTGTGACACGCCTCGCTTTCTTGCTCGGGCGTGAGCGTCAGGATCGGCGGCTTGTTCTTTTTGGCCATCACCAGCGACCGTCCCACGCGGCGAAGTTCTGCAGCAACTGCAGGCCATGGGTATGGCTCTTCTCCGGGTGGAACTGCACCGCGAACCGCGAGCCGTCCGCCAGTGCAGCGGCGAAATCATGGCCGTAATGGCCACGACCGACAATCTGCCGGGCATTGGGCGAATCGATGTAATAGCTGTGCACGAAATAGAACCGCGCCAGATCCGGAATGCTGTGCCACAGCGGGTGATCAACCGCTTGCTTCACTTCGTTCCAGCCCATGTGCGGGACTTTCAGGTGTTCGCCGTCTTCGTGCAGGTCCTTGCCGAAGAACCGCACCTGACCTGGAAACACACCGATGCAGTCTTCACCGCCGCTCTCTTCGCTGCGGTCCATCAGCGCCTGCATGCCGACGCAGATGCCAAGGAAGGGGCGGTCCTGACTCACTTCGCGCACCAGGGCGTCGAAGCCCAGCCGGCGGATCTCGGCCATGCAGTCGCGAATCGCGCCCACACCGGGGAAGACCACACGGTCGGCCTCACGAATCACATCGGCGTCACTGGTGATCAGCACACGACCGGCGCCCACGTGCTCCAGGGCCTTGGCCACCGAGTGCAAGTTGCCCATGCCGTAATCGATAACCGCGACTGTCTGCATCAGAGCACGCCCTTGGTCGAGGGCATCTGGCCAGCCATACGGTCGTCGAGCTCAACCGCCATGCGCAGCGCACGGCCGAAAGCCTTGAACACGGTTTCGATCTGGTGGTGAGTGTTGGAGCCGCGCAGGTTGTCGATGTGCAGCGTGACATTGGCGTGGTTGACGAAGCCCTGGAAAAATTCCTGAAACAGGTCGACATCAAAGCCGCCAACGGTGGCGCGGGTATAGGGGACATGCATCTGCAGGCCCGGGCGACCGGAAAAGTCGATGACCACGCGTGACAGCGCTTCATCCAGCGGGACGTAGGCGTGGCCGTAGCGACGGATGCCCTTTTTGTCGCCGATGGCTTTGCTGAATGCCTGACCCAAGGTGATACCGACGTCTTCCACCGTATGGTGGTCGTCGATGTGCAGGTCGCCTTTGCTGACGATATCCAGATCGATCAACCCGTGACGGGCAATCTGATCGAGCATGTGTTCAAGGAAGGGAACGCCGATGTCGAATCGGGCCTTTCCAGTGCCATCCAGGTTGATCGAGGCTTTGATCTGGGTTTCCAGAGTGTCGCGCTCGACAAACGCCATACGTTCGGCCATCACCAGCTCCGCAAATCATTGGGCGAAAAGGCGAGCATTATAGGCGTGCGGCGGGGAAACAGAAACACGAGACGTGTGATGGGTGACGGAGGGATTGATTCGGAAGGGGGACTGTAGGAGCGCGCTTGCCCGCGATTGCGGTGTATCAAACACATCATGAGTGCCTGACACACTGCAATCGCGGGCAAGCGCGCTCCTACAGGTTTAGTCCGGCCTGCAAACGATCAGGCCGAACCTTCTACCTCTTACTGGAACAACACAGCCGTTTTCTGCAGGGTGATCCAGACGCCCCACGCCAGCGGGATGCCCACGGCCAACCAGGCCAGGATCGCCAGCGGCTTGGTGCCGGAGGCTGCTTTCCACTCAAGCGAAGTGCTGTGATCGGCACCGACATCGTGACCGATGGCTTGCTCGGCTTTGAGCTCTGCGTCGGTCATGAAGTACTTGTCAGCCACCGGACGCACCAGCAGGTTGCAGATGAAGCCCAACACCAACAGGCCCGCGAGGATGTACAACGTGATGTTGTAGGCATCGGCACGCGCTACGCCGTGGCTCAGCTGGTATTCACGCAGGTAGTTCACCAGCACCGGACCCAGCACGCCAGCCGCTGCCCATGCAGTCAGCAGACGACCATGGATCGCGCCGACCATTTGCGTACCGAACAGGTCAGCCAGGTAGGCCGGCACAGTGGCGAAGCCGCCGCCGTACATCGACAGGATCACGCAGAAAGCCGCCGCGAACAGCGCGACGCTGCCCATGTGGCCCAGTGTCGGAACCGACGCGTACAGCAGGAAACCCAAGGCGAAGAATACGAAGTACGTGGCTTTGCGGCCGATGTAGTCCGAGAACGATGCCCAGAAGAAACGTCCGCCGATGTTGAACAGGCTCAACAGACCGGTGAAGCCCGCCGCGATGGCCGCAATGGCCGCCAGTTGCGAAGCGTCCAGCTGGCTGAAGCCCAAGTCATTGCCCAGCAACTTGCCCGCGAACACTTCCTGTAACAGCGGAGAGGCCATACCCAGGATGCCGATACCGGCCGAGACGTTCAGGCACAGCACCAGCCAGACCAGACGGAACTGCGGGGTTCTCCACGCAACGTTCACGTGCACGTGACGGTTGGTGATCATTGCGTTGCTGGCTTTCTTGACCGGAGCGGTCCAGCCTTCAGGTTTCCAGCCGGTAGGCGGAACGCGATAAGACAGGGCGCCGCCGATCATGAAGATGAAGTAGATCACCGCCATGGCCACGAAGGTCTGCCATACGCCGACGCTGTCAGGCGAAGCAAAGCGGCTCATCAGAGCAGTTGCCAGGGGAGCACCGACCATCGCGCCGCCGCCGAAACCCATGATCGCCATGCCGGTGGCCATGCCGCGCTTGTCCGGGAACCACTTGATCAGCGTCGAGACCGGCGAGATATAGCCAAGGCCCAGACCGATACCACCGATCACGCCCGAACCAATCCACATCAGCCAGATCTGGTGCGTATAAATGCCCAGTGCCGAGATCAGCAGACCGCCACACCAGCACAGTGCCGACACGACGCCAGCCTTGCGCGGACCGGCGTGCTCTAGCCAGCCACCCCAGATGGCTGCCGAGCAACCCAGGAAAATGAAGAACAGGGTGTAGATCCAGCCGAGCATCGAGATCGGCCAGTCACAGCTGGCTGAAAATACTTGCTCGAAGAAACCCATGTCGGGTGCACAAGCAACGGCGGTCTTGATACCCACTGCCTTGGACAACGGCAGCCAGAACACCGAGAAGCCATAGGCCATGCCGATACACAGGTGGATCGCGAGGGCTGCAGGTGGTACCAGCCAGCGGTTGAACCCGCTCTTCGCGATAATGCGCTCTTTGGACAAGAACGCAGGTTGCGCGGTAGAACCGCCCAACGCAGTACTTGTACTCATTGTTATTCCCCCAGATTTTTTTAGTTGTGACTTGCAAAGTAGTGGCAACGCTTTTTCGCCCACAACCTTGATGCACGCAGGCAACGGTTGTTTTATCGGCAGGATTTTTGATTACGTGACAATTCGACGCAGCTAAAGCTTCGAAGCGCGAAACTTTACCATCTGCCGCGCAAAAGAAAGCGATCTGCTACTACCTTTTTTATACCGTCCGTCATGGGTAGGATCACTGCGTAAGAAAGCTGACACTTCCGCGCGATTGAGCCGGGAGGCGACGATAAATGGCGGAAATTTGGCACCTTGACCGCGAAGCAAACTACGCTTGCGTGAGAACGTTATACTCGCGGGCTAAATTTTGAACGACACGACAACAAGGACTCGCTCATGAAAGCGTTCGGCAAAATCCTGGGACTGTGTGTTCTCGGGCTGTTGCTGATCATCGTGGCTCTGGGTTTTGCCCTGAGCCATCTGTTTGATCCCAACGACTATAAAGACGAGATTCGTAAACTGGCGCGCGACAAGGCCCATGTGGAGCTGACCCTCAACGGCGATATCGGCTGGAGTCTGTTCCCCTGGCTAGGCCTGGAACTGCATGACGCCAGCGTCGCTACCCTGACCGACCCGACCAAACCGTTCGCCGACCTGCAGATGCTCGGCCTTTCCGTTCGCGTGCTGCCGCTGCTGCGCAAAGAAGTGCAGATGAGCGACGTGCGCGTCGAAGGCCTGAATCTGATGCTGACCCGTGACGCCAACGGCCATGGCAACTGGGAAGACATCGGCAAGGTGCCCGCCACTGCGTCAACCGAGGCGACCACCCCCGCCGGCGAGCCCGCCCCACCCACCAAACCCGAGCGGCCGGCGCAGCCGGTTAAGCTGGACATCGACAGCCTGACGGTCAACAACGCGCGCATCGAATACAACGACATTCCCAAGGCCCGGCAATTTACCGCCGAAAGTATTCAGATCAGTACCGGCGCGGTGCATGAAGCCACTGACATCCCGATCAAGCTGACGGCCTTCCTCAGCACCAATCAACCGGTCATTCGCACCAAGACCGAGTTGTCCGGCCAGTTGCGGTTTGACCGGGTGCTTAAGCGCTATCAATTCGAAGACATGCGCCTGTCCGGCGAAGCGGCGGGCGATCCGTTGCAAGGCAAGACGCTGACCTTCGCCGCGCAGGGCAATCTGCTGGTCGATCAGGCGGCCAACGTCGCCGAATGGAGCGGCATGAAGGTCTCGGCCAATCAGCTGCGTGCGCTAGGCGAGCTGCATGTTCGCGATCTGGACAAGACGCCGCAATTGAGTGGCGGTCTGTCGATCGCTCAAATCAATCTGCGCGACTTTCTCGAAAACATTGGCCAGCCCGCACCGCCGTTGGGCGAAGGCAGTCTGAACAAGTTTGAAATGGTCACCCGAGTGGCCGCGAACCCGACCAGCGTGACGTTCGACGACCTGACCCTGAAGCTCGACGACAGCACCATCACTGGTCGCATCGCCGTGGAGGACATCGCCAAACAGTCGCTGCGCCTGCAGCTCAAGGCCGATACGTTCAACGCTGACCGCTATCGCCCTGCCCAGAGTGAAGAACGCAAGAGTGCGGGCGCCGCGCGCAAGGCCGAAGTCGAAGGCGGCGAGGCCCAGGCCCTGGCGGGCGCAGGTACCACGCCACTGCCGGATCAGCCCACGAAAGGCGCCTGGAGCGATGCGAAATTGCTGCCCCTGGAGCGGATGCGCACGCTGGACGTTGATGCAGACCTGAGTTTCGGTCAACTGACGGTTCAGAAACTGCTGATCCAGAACGCTGCGCTCAAGACCTCGGCACAGGCTGGCGTGGTCAAGCTCGACAGCCTGCGCGGCGATCTCTACAACGGCAATTTCGAGGTCAAGGGCAATCTCGATGTACGTCCGGACGTGCCGCTGGCCAGCGTTCAAACGCGCATTGCCAAGGTGCCGGTCGAGCGCTTTATCCAGGCTCAGGGCGAAACCCCGCCGCTGCGTGGCCTGCTGACCCTCAACAGTGACTTGACCGGCAAAGGCAACAGCGAGAAAGCACTGATCGACAGCCTCAACGGCACGGCGAGCTTTGCGCTGAACAACGGCGTGCTGGTCAACGCCAACCTGGAGCAGCAGCTGTGCCGGGGCATCGCAACGCTCAACCGCAAATCACTGAGCGGCGAGCCGCGCGGCAAGGACACGCCCTTCCAGCAACTGAACGGCAATCTGGTGTTCCGCAACGGCGTGGCCAGCAACCCGGACTTGAAAGTGCGTACGCCGGGCCTGACCGTCAACGGTGAGGGTGACATCGACCTGCGTGTGCTGGGCATGGACTACCGCGTCGGCATCATTATCGAAGGCGACAAGAGCGACATGCCGGACCCTGCTTGCGAGGTCAACCCACGCTTTGTCGGTATCGAATGGCCGGTACAGTGCCGTGGCCCCCTGGAATTGGGCGCCAAGGCGTGCCGTCTGGACAACGACGGGCTGGGCAAAGTCGCCGCCAGGCTGGCAGGCGACCGTATCGGTGACAAAATCGACGAGAAGCTGGGCGACAAAGTGAGCCCGGAACTCAAGGATGCGATCAAGGGATTGTTCAAGCGCTGACAACTCCCTGTAGGAGCGCGCTTGCCCGCGATGGCCGTTGATCAGGCATGACGATGTCGCCTGAAAAACCTTATCGCGGGCAGGCGCGCTCCTACAGTTTCACTCCTCCAACCCCGGACACTCCATGCAAGCCGAACAATTCTCCAGCGCCGTGCTGGAGTGGTACGACCGTCACGGCCGGCATGACCTGCCGTGGCAACAGGACATCACGCCATACCGGGTGTGGGTCTCGGAAATCATGCTGCAACAGACTCAAGTCAGCACCGTGCTCAATTACTTCGACCGCTTCATGGAAGCGCTCCCGACAGTACAAGCCCTGGCGGACGCGCCCGAAGACGAAGTGCTGCACCTGTGGACGGGCCTGGGCTATTACACCCGCGCTCGCAATCTGCAGAAGGCCGCCAAGATCGTGGTCGCCGATCATGGGGGCGAATTCCCGCGCGACGTTGAAAAACTGATCCTGCTGCCGGGCATCGGGCTGTCGACCGCCGGCGCTATCGCCAGCATCAGCATGGGCCTGCGCGCACCGATTCTGGACGGCAACGTCAAACGCGTTCTGGCGCGCTACACGGCGCAAGAGGGTTATCCGGGCGAGCCCAAGGTCGCCAAGCAGCTCTGGGCCAATGCCGAGCGTTTCACGCCCTATCAACGGGTGAACAATTACACCCAGGCGATGATGGATCTGGGCGCCACGTTGTGCACGCGCACCCGGCCAAGCTGCCTGCTGTGTCCGCTCGAGCGCGGTTGCGAAGCGCACCTGTTGGGCCTGGAAACGCGCTACCCGATCCCCAAGCCGCGCAAGACCATTCCGCAGCGGCGTACATTGATGCCGATGTTCGCCAACCGCGACGGCGCGATTCTGCTGTATCGCCGCCCTTCGACCGGTTTGTGGGGCGGATTATGGAGCCTGCCGGAGCTGGACGACTTCGATGACGTGCAGCACCTGGCAACGCAACACGCGCTGGAGCTCGGCGAGCATCACGCCCTGC
The DNA here is from genome assembly GCF_040202885.1 of Xanthomonas sp. WHRI 1810A. Classification (NCBI taxonomy): domain Bacteria; kingdom Pseudomonadati; phylum Pseudomonadota; class Gammaproteobacteria; order Lysobacterales; family Lysobacteraceae; genus Xanthomonas; species Xanthomonas sp. WHRI 1810A. Next base: position 33,213 of record NZ_JBEGED010000007.1, on the reverse strand, counting down.
CCGGCCTGATCCACACGTTCAGCCACTTCCAGCTGACCATCGAACCATGGCTGGTGCAGGTCCAGCAGTCCGCCCATCACGTGGCCGAGGACGACTGGCTCTGGTATAACCTCGCCACCCCGCCGCGCCTGGGCCTTGCCGCCCCGGTGAAGAAGCTGCTTAAAAACGCAGCCGACGTATTGAATGCAGGAGAGTCCTCATGACCCGCATCGTAATGTGCCGTAAATACAAAGAAGAACTGCCAGGCCTGGAACGCGCCCCTTATCCAGGCGCAAAAGGCGAAGACATCTTCAATAACGTTTCGCAGAAAGCCTGGGGAGACTGGCAGAAACACCAGACCCTGCTGATCAACGAGCGTCGCCTGAACATGATGAACGCCGAAGACCGAAAATTCCTGCAGACCGAGATGGATAAGTTTCTGTCGGGCGAGGAATACGCCAAGGCCGACGGGTATGTTCCGCCCGCAGAATAAAAGGGTTTATCGCAGTGCGGGTCGTAAGCGACGGTAATAATTCGATTTTTTGAAAAACACGCTTGACGACCCCCTGAAAAACACGTCTAATGCGCCCCGTTGCCCAGATAGCTCAGTCGGTAGAGCAGGGGATTGAAAATCCCCGTGTCGGCGGTTCGATTCCGTCTCTGGGCACCACAAATACCGAAAAACCTCTGCATCGAAAGATTCAGGGGTTTTTTATTGGGCGCGATTTATTAACATTGCAGATTCGCACAACAGGAGAGCTTTCCATGTCATCCGCGAACAAGCAGCAAAAGCGTGCCAAACGCGCCAAGACCAAAGCTAAACAAAGTCGCGTCGCACGCCAGAACCCTCACACAGCGACGCCTATCGTTCCCGACTATTTCATGCCGGATTTCCTCTCACCCGACGTAGCGCTAGATGAAGATGACCTACTTTTGGAAGCCTATATTGAGCCTGAACTCCTCGAAACCCTGAATGACGAGGAGCGCGAGGCAATGAAGGCGCTCTTGAAGGGCGACATGACTGGCATGCCGACCGAAGATGAAATGCAGCTAAGTGAAGTCTACGAGCGTCCAGCGCCGGAGCCCTCGGAGGAGCAACGCATTGCGCATTTCGAAGCACTCAAACAAGCAGAGCTGGAAGGCGAGCACGCATTGCTGTCAGCGTTCGCGAGAGGACCGGTCGCAGCTCATGCCCTTTACAACATTGACTTCAACCACTACGACGACATTCTGGTCAATTCGCTGGGCGCCTACTGGAGATGGGCTCATGGGCTCGACGAAGAGGCTGTCAGGGCGCGCATCGTCAATGATGATTTCTACGAGGCCTTCCGGGATGTCCTTGGCGAGATCGAAGAGGAAATGATCGATCGGTTGATCTCAGGCCAGAAGTAGCAGGACTGACGGGCGCAAGACTCATACACTGTCCGCCCGTCCATCCCGGGCCATGAAGATGGCTGCACCGCACAAAGGAAATCGCCTCAATGGCCTCCCCTGACAAACAACAGAAGCGCGCCAAGCGGGCGAAAGTCAAAGCCAAGCAGAACCGCATGGGCAAGGCCGGGCAAAGCGTCGTGCACCCGGTGCTGGCTAACCCCTTCGTCAACGAGCCGTTCGATGATGTCGAGATCGACCTCAGCACCTTCGACTTCAAAGACATCGTCGAAAACGGGTTCGACCCTGCCGACTTCGATGACCTGTTTGAAGCCATGAAAAGCGCCGAGGCCATCAGCCAACTGGCGATGTGCGTGGTGTTCCTGCAGTACCCGGTGCTGGAGCTGGTCATCGCCGAGGAAGAGGAAGAACCTGCTACCGACTTCATGATGGGGCTGCTGATTACCTATCGCGCGATTCACCATGATGAGGACGAAGACGCGGCCATCGAATGGATCGGCGGCGAAGCGTTTCAAGCCGACTACAGCCAGGCGTCTCAGATCCTTGAGAAGAAGAACGCACGCACCAGCCGGCCTGCCCCACCGCATCCGTAACCGCAATTTTAATTTACAAAGTGCCACTACGCGGTTAGCGTGCCGACCTTGACGAGAATGACATCTCTTCTCAATTAGGCCGCCACGTTGACCGAGCTCTCTACACCCTCACACAAGCCGTATTCCACCTGGCGCATTTATCTGCACTGGGTATCGGCCGCCGTCATCCTGTGGGCGACCTTCAGCGGTTTCGGCGTCTCGCTGCTGGCGCACGAAGACCGCTTTCGCCTGTGGGTGGAGTCAGTCAATCCACAGCTCACCAGCGTGTTCATCCCGGTCTTCATGTGGCGCGTGTGGCTCGCGGTCATGCAAAACCAAACGCCCGCGCCTCAAGGCCTTCAGGCGTATCTGGCTCGTTGGGCACATGTGGCGCTCTATGTCGTGGTGAGCGCGGTGCTGATCACCGGCGTACTGATGATGACTCACCCCGTCGACATGCTCAGCCTCTTCCAACTGCCACAACTGATCCACTCAGCCACGACGCTGAGCACGCTGCATGAGGTGCATCACGTGTTATGCGCGGTGTTGGCGGGGTTGGTGGCGGTGCATTTGATGGCAGTGGTGCAGCATCAGGTGATGGGACGCTCGGTATTGTGGCGGATGCGCTAACACCATTTTCGAACGCCGTGACAACGAAAAACGGCCGCAATCATCACTGATCACAGCCGTTTCCTAACCGCTAAACGCTCAACTGCTCATCTCAGCCAAGCGCGACCTTCCCGGCATGTGCGCCTTTGCGGCGGCGTGAAACGATCAGGCCTGCGGCGATCACCATTACACTCAACAACCCCGTGGCGATGATCTCCATGCGGTGGGCTTCCTGCACCAGCATGATCGCCAGCACGCCGACGATGAACACGATGACGGCCCAGGTCAGGCCGGGGAACAGCCACATGCTGAAGGCGATTGTTTCGCCAGCAGCCTGTCGTTTTTGACGCATGCGCAGCTGAGAAACGGCGATCACCAGGTACACCAGCAGCGCAATCGCACCTGAACTGGCAAGCAGGAAATCAAACACGGCAGCGGGCGCCACGTAGTTGGCAAATACGGCGAGAAAGGCTGCCGCGGTCGACATCAGCACTGCCCATATCGGCGTGCCGGCCTTGCTGGTGCGTTGTGACAGCGCAGGCGCATCGCCGCGTTTGCCCAGCGAAAACATCATGCGCGACGCGGTGTAAAGCGCCGAATTCAGGCAACTGGTGACCGCCACCAGTACGACCAGATCGACGATCAACTTGGCGTTGGGGATGCCCATCAGATCGAGCACCGTCTGGTAGGAGCCGACATCGGCCAGGCGGCTGTCATTCCAGGGCACCAGCGCTACTACGATGAAAATCGACACCAGGTAAAACAGACAGATTCGCCAGATGACCGAGTTGGTCGCCTTGGTAATCTGCTCGCCAGGGTTTTTCGACTCGGCGGCAGCGATGGTGACGATCTCGGTGCCCATAAACGAGAACATCGTGGTCAGCATGGCCGCCAACACCGCACCGATACCGTTGGGCATGAAGCCCTGAGTGTCGAACAGATGACTGACGCCACTGACCTGCGAGTTCGGCAACAGACCCAGGATGGCCAGCACGCCCAGCACGACGAAGCCGAGGATCGCCAGGACTTTGATGAGGGCAAACCAGAACTCGAATTCGCCGTAATTCTTGACGCTGAACAGGTTGGTAGCGGTCAGCAGCAGCGTGATCACCAACGTGAACGCCCAGATGGCGACGCTCGGGAACCAGGCGTGGAGGATCGTCGCCGCGGCGTTGGCCTCCAGCGGAATCACCAACACCCAGAACCACCAGTACAACCAACCGATGGTAAAACCCGCCCAGTGACCAATCGCGCGATCGGCGTAGGTAGAGAACGAACCCGTATCAGGCGACGCCACGGCCATCTCGGCCAACATGCGCATCACCAGCACCACCAGCGTACCGGCGGCGCCATACGCCAGCAGTACCGCCGGCCCCGCCTCAGCAATGGCGTGACCAGACCCCACAAACAGACCAGCGCCAATCACGCCCGCAATGGACAGCATAGTGATGTGACGCGGTTTCAACCCTTGCTCGAGACTCGAAGAATTAGAAGCACTGCTCATAGGAACAACCTTTTACGGATTTTCATACGGTTCAAGACACCCTGCAGACATTCGTAAAAATATCCGTACGGCTCTGTTACTTATTTTTTACGCAAGAATTACGCCAAAATATTTCAAAAACGACGTCGTCCTCGGAGATGCCCGGTATAGGGCGATCTTGCAAGGCATTGATTGGTATGGCATTCCGCCAGTCGCGTAGGAAATGTTACCGACTGCCTCAGACAAACGACCCCAGCGCGCACCGAAAATACACATTTACCCTGTCATCGCCCCTTTTGAATGCACACACGAGCGTCCGACTCAATGAATGCGGCCAAATGGCGCTTTTGTTACTGGGGTAAAACTGGCAACATCGCGCCTTTTTTTGCGCACACAGCCCGGCAAGCCAGCACCGAATCAGTGCTGCGATCGAGGCCCGTTTGAGCGAAAAGACAGCAGAACACATGAGGACCCGACATGGCTGAGGCCACGCCCGCACTGGAAATCCGCAACCTGTACAAGCGCTACGGCGAACTCGAGGTGCTCAAGGGCGTTTCGCTCAAAGCGCGAGACGGTGACGTGATCTCTATTCTAGGCTCGTCAGGCTCCGGCAAGTCGACGCTGCTGCGCTGCATCAATCTGCTGGAAAATCCCCATCAGGGTGAGATTCTGGTGGCAGGCGAAGCCCTCAAGCTCAAAGCAGCGCGCAACGGCGAGCTGATTGCCGCCGACACCAAACAGATCAACCGTCTGCGCAGCGAAATCGGCTTTGTGTTTCAGAACTTCAACCTTTGGCCCCACATGAGTGTGCTCGACAACATCATCGAGGCGCCGCGCCGTGTGCTGGGCCAGAGCAAGGCCGAGGCCATCGAAGCGGCCGAAGCGTTGCTGGCCAAAGTCGGCATCGGTGACAAGCGACACGTCTATCCGGCACAGTTGTCGGGCGGTCAGCAACAACGCGCCGCCATCGCCCGAACGCTGGCGATGCGGCCCAAGGTCATTCTCTTTGATGAGCCGACCTCGGCGCTTGATCCGGAGATGGTTCAGGAAGTGCTGGGCGTGATCCGCGCACTGGCCGAAGAAGGCCGAACGATGTTACTGGTGACCCACGAAATGAGCTTCGCGCGGCAGGTGTCGAGCGAAGTGGTGTTTCTGCATCAAGGCTTGATAGAGGAACAAGGATCGCCGCAGCAGGTCTTTGAAGACCCGCAGTCGGCGCGCTGCAAACAATTCATGTCCAGCAATCGTTAACGGAGCAACACCCATGCAGATCCTCAGACACCTGTTGCTGGCCGCAGCCACGACGCTGGCATTGGCCTCCAGCGCCTTCGCTGCCGAAACCCTGAAAATGGGGGTCGAGGGCGCATACCCTCCCTTCAACAACAAAGACTCCAGCGGGCAGGTCGTGGGCTTCGACGTCGAGATCGGCCAGGCCCTGTGCGCCAAAATGAAAGTCGAGTGCGAAATCGTGACGTCTGACTGGGATGGCATCATCCCGGCCCTGAACGCCGGGAAATTCGACTTCATCATTTCTTCGATGTCGATCTCCGATGAACGCAAGGCCGCCGTCGACTTCACCGAACCGTACTACTCGAACAAACTGCAATTCATCGCGCCGAAAAGCGCCGACATCAAAGGCCACTCGGTCGACGAACTGAAAGCCTCCTTGAACGGTAAAACCATCGGCGCCCAACGCGCCACCTTGTCCGGCACCTGGCTGGAAGACAACTGGGGCAGCGACGTGACCGTCAAGCTGTACGATACCCAGGAAAACGCCTACCTGGACCTCACCTCCGGCCGACTCGACGCCATCCTTTCCGACAAATACGTCAGCTACGAATGGCTGAAAAGCGAAGCGGGCACGGCTTACGAGTTCAAAGGCAACCCGGTCTACGACAACGACAAGATCGGCATGGCGGTCAGAACCGGTGATCCACTGCGCGCGAAACTGAATCTGGCGCTCAAGGAAATCATCGAAGACGGCACCTACAAAAAGATCAACGACAAGTATTTCCCTTTCAGCATTCTCTGATCCGTCCGACAGGCGCTGCTGCCGTTTCTTATAAGGAACGCAGCAGCGCCCGTCCCTGAAACAAGCCCTGCCATGAATTTTGATCTTTACGGATTCGGCCCCGCACTCGCTGCCGGTGTGCTGATGACCGTCCAACTCGCGCTCTCGGCCCTGTGCCTGGGGCTGGTCCTCGGCCTGTTGGGCGCCTTGGCGAAAACTTCCTCTTATCGAGCGCTCAACTGGCTCGGCGGCGGCTACTCGACCCTGGTGCGTGGCATCCCGGAACTGCTGTGGGTGTTGTTGATTTACTTCGGCACCGTTAACGCCGTGCGGGCCATTGGCACCGCCGTCGGCCTGCCCGGCCTGGAAATCAGCGCTTTCTCCGCAGGCGTTATCGCCTTGGGGTTGTGCTTTGGCGCTTACGCTACCGAGGTCTTTCGCGGCGCGATGCTGTCGATCCCCAAAGGCCATCGTGAAGCAGGGCTTGCGCTGGGCATGTCGCGCTCACGGATCTTCATCAAGCTGATCATGCCGCAGATGTGGCGCATCGCCCTGCCGGGCCTGGGCAATCTGTTCATGATCCTGATGAAAGACACCGCGCTGGTGTCTGTCATCGGCCTGGAAGAAATCATGCGCCATTCGCAGATCGCGGTGACCGCCACCAAGCAGCCCTTCACCTTCTATATGGTCGCTGCGCTCATGTATCTGGGCCTGACGGTGCTGGCGATGACCAGCATGCACTTTCTCGAACAGCGTGCGGCCCGAGGCTTTGCAAGGAGCGCCTCGTGAACTGGGACGTGATCATCAAATGGCTGCCGAAACTGGCGCAAGGCGCGACCCTGACCCTTGAGCTGGTCGCCGTGGCGGTCATCGCCGGTTTGCTGCTGGCCATCCCGCTGGGCATCGCCCGCGCCTCGCGCAATCCCTACATTCGCACGCTGCCTTACGGCTACATTTTCTTCTTTCGCGGCACGCCGTTATTGGTGCAGCTGTTCCTCGTCTATTACGGGCTCGCGCAATTCGACGCCGTGCGACAAGGCCCGCTGTGGCCCTATCTGCGTGATCCGTTTTTCTGCGCAGCGCTGACCATGACGTTGCACACCGCGGCCTACATCGCGGAAATCCTGCGCGGCGCGATTCAAGCCGTCCCGGTGGGCGAAGTCGAAGCCGCCCGCGCGCTGGGCATGTCCAGGGCCAAGGCGCTGATCTACATCGTGCTGCCGCGTGCCGCGCGGATTGGCCTGCCGGCCTACAGCAACGAAGTGATCCTGATGCTCAAAGCCAGTGCCCTCGCGAGCACCGTCACTCTGCTTGAACTCACCGGCATGGCGCGCACGATCATCGCCCGAACGTATCTGCCGGTTGAGATTTTCTTCGCGGCCGGCATGCTCTACCTGCTCATGTCGTTCGTGCTGGTGCAGGGCTTCAAACTGCTGGAGAAAGTGCTGCGCGTGGATCAGTGCCAAGGGCGGTAGGGACTGCGTCAGCGGCCACAGCCTGCGATTGCCCCCGACCTCGCGCCCGCTTACCCTGACTCACCGTCCCCGGCGTCCTTGCTCATGCCCGCCATCCCGATCCTGCAAACACGTGACCTGCGGGCCCGCTTTGAGGCGCTTGATCGCTTTCTGCTCGATCACCAAACCTTGTGGCGCCCCAGGCCGTTCACCCACCGGGAGCTGCCGTGGGAGAGCACCCACCCCGAACTCGCCCGCTGGTTGCGCAGCCGCACCTTGGCCGAAGCGGATGCGGCGCATAACCAGCCCGAACAGCTCAATGCGCCCTCACCCTTTGCTGATATCGCCGCCGAGTCCGTGGCCCTGAGTGCCGTCGGCAAGCTTCCTGTCGTGGAGATACCGCCCGTTTCATCGCGCATGGCGGTCGACGTGCCCGGCCGCAAATGGCAGCAAATCGAAGCCTTCGCCAGTGCCCTGAGTTTTGAAACATCGCCTGGGCACTGGCTCGATTGGTGCGCTGGTAAAGGCCATCTGGGTCGTCGCCTGGCGCACAGCGGTCAAGCGCTGACCTGCCTCGAATACGACCCGCACCTGGTCGAAGCGGGCCGCCAGCTCAGCGCCCACCTGCACCTCAACGCCGAACACATTGAACAGGACGTCATGGCTCCCGGCGCTGCCGCGCGCCTGTTGGCTCACCACGCCCCCGTCGCCCTGCACGCCTGCGGTGATCTTCACGTGCGGCTGATGCAAGTGGCCAGCGACGCCGACTGCCAACACATGGCCATCGCGCCCTGCTGCTACAACCGCACAGCCGCGCAACGCTTTCAGGCGGTGTCTGCCGAGGGCCAAGCCTCAACGCTTGAGCTGTCCATCGACGACCTCGGCCTGCCGCTCAGCGAAACCGTCACCGCCGGCGCCCGCGTGCGTCGCCAGCGTGACACCTCCATGGCCCGGCGCCTGGCCTTCGACCTGCTGCAGCGACAAGTTCGGGGCCTGGATCAATACCTGCCCACGCCTTCGCTGCCCGTGGCCTGGCTGGACAAACCCTTCACCGACTACCTGCGCGACCTTGCCGCACTGAAGGGCATCGCTGTAACAGGCGATCAAGACTGGCCCGCCCTGGAAGCCGCAGGCTGGCAACGACTCGCCGAAGTCCGCAACCTGGAGCTGGTGCGAAACCTGTTCCGCCGCCCGCTGGAACTGCGGCTCATCCTCGACCGCGCGCTGTATCTGGAAGCGCGTGGTTACAGCGTACGCATCGGCACCTTCTGCGAGCCCCAGATCACCCCACGTAACTTGATGATTCTCGCCGAACGCTTCCCATGACTTGTGGCACGCTGCCCTGTGGATAAGTCTGTTGACGCAATATTGGCCAACGCATGAAAACCGCAGCATGCAGACCATTTCGGCCATTGATCAATTTTTGTACAGCGTTTTAAGTCAAGCAAATTCAGTAGCTTGCGAACCAATGAGAACCGTTTCACAAATGACACTGCGTGTTATAGGGGCTTTACGCCGCTTGTGAATAAGCTTCAGAGCGTTTCGGCATAAAGAGGTCAAAAAACTGAAATTAAGGCTTTACTCAAGAATCCAAATCCCTATAATCAGCGCCCATCACGCCGGTATAGCTCAGTTGGTAGAGCAACTGACTTGTAATCAGTAGGTCCCGGGTTCGACTCCTGGTGCCGGCACCAAGATTTAGCGAGAGAGGCTCACCGAAAGGTGGGCCTTTTTTGTTTGCGCCCGATTAATGCGTCCATATCTCGTCCACACAGGGCAGCCCAAGACCGTAGGAGCGCGCTTGCCCGCGAAAGCATTCTCGGCCACACCACCGCACTACATCCCCACACAAAAAGTCCCAAATCCCGTAGGACGGTTCTGAAATTAAACGATATCCTCCCGGCCGCTTGAACGCGCCAGATCCGGCGACTACCTTGCCCTGTGTCGTTGCGAACAACGACCGGGTTTAGTCGCCCGAACACGTCAGGCGCGTAACGCCCCATAACCTGAGCCGCTGTCATCGATATCGGCTCTATCTGTTTATGGTGGCTGTACGAGGGGCACCTTCGGGTGCGCCGGGTGCCTGACTTCCCGGTCGACTAACCCGCGTACAGCCGCCACCTATTCGTTTAGTCGCGAACGGTGTCGGTCTCATCCAAGTCAGGAGAGACACCATGATCAGATCCACTCCCCACCCGCCCGAAACGCCCGCCCCACAACCGACCTGCGCCAACGCCAACCTCGGTAATCTGAGCCTGTTCTCGGTCAAGCCTGGCGTCAGAGTTGAAGACGCCCTGCTCACTGCCTCCGAATACCTCGCCTGCGCCGCAGCCACCGCGTACGAAGTCGCAGATAACAGCGCGTTGGAGTTCCGCCCATTGGCCCGGTCGGTGGTGCATCAACTAAATGCTGCGAGAGCGCTGATAGAGGTGTCGATTGCCAAAGTGAGTAGTTCACCTTTGTAGCTGGCTCCGGCGATCTATCTGCTTGGCCATTTCTTCGCGCCAACCTGCGCCCTCTCTTTCCTCCAGGAACAGACGGGCGCTCCTATCACCGCTGCAGCCCAAATCGATTAATGCTTTGCGGCATTCCCCCTCAGGCGCTGGCACCGAGATAATCCATGGACCTGGCGGCAGCAAAAACACCTCGTATGGTTTCTAAATTTGCACCTAAATCAACGCACCCAGCCGACGCGATATTGCTATCTGCTAACCTTTCAGTTAGTCGCTATCCGCCTCGGTAAAACTTGGCGCTTCGATAGGGTGGACACACGCTAAGTTGATAGCGAACATTGATTAAGGTTCGGAACAACCAATACTGAATGTCCTGTTTGCGTGGATGCTCACAATGTAGGCGTCCCTTCACTCAGGAGGTTTTGGTTCCGGCAGGCAATCGGCACGCACCGAGAGTGGGAAATCACCAACTTAGCTCCGCCCCTTCCACTCGGCCTTGAGATGCCGGACCCTGCTATCTCAGGGTCTTGCTATTGCTTCCAAGCGAAGCTAATGTGCCATCACTGGCATTTCCCTTCGCACCCGTTTGCGCACAGACCACTGGGTAGAACGGATTCTAATGGCCTGCAAAGGAGAGCTTAAATGTCACCATGATGCTCAGAAATAATACAATTGCCAGGTCGACTAAACCGCAGGAACAACGATAAACCGAAATCGCTTAAGAAAGGACGCTGCAATGCGAGTGACCAAGATCAAAGTTCAAAATTTCAGAATTCTTAAGGATTTAACAGTCGATTTAGAAAAGAATCTGTCCCTAATAATTGGAAAAAACAACTGTGGTAAAACATCATTCCTGCTTTGCTTAGAGAAATTCATAGGCAGTAGTGCACCAAAAAACAACTTTACCTTTGAAGACCTAAATAGCGAAGCAAAAGACCACATACTTAAGGTAGTGCATGACGAGCGCCCCAACGATCAAGCTTTGGGCATCTCCCTACAAATATTCATTGAGTACGATGAGCATGATGACCTAGGAAATATCGGCGACAAAGTCATTATGGATCTTGACCCGGACAACAAGTTTGTAGTTCTGACTTTCGATTACAAAGTTACACCCGAAGATATTCAAAGTATTGCTGCAGACTATAGAAAAGTTAAAGCAAAAAAGGTTGACGAGGGAAAAACCCCAAAAACCCTTTTTGACTACATGAAAGAAAATCACGCACGTTATTTTTCTATAACTAGACGAAGTGTGCGATATGACATCACGACAAAAGATATCGACATAAATGATTTTGTTGACTTGGATGCCGAAGGGATAAAAATCTCCAAACTAATAAATTTCAAATGGATCAGTGCACGCCGAAATGTGTCCAATAAAGATACTGACAACTCGCTCTCAATGCTATCTGCAAAGATATACAAGAAGCTGGAAGCAACTAACCCTAACGAAAGTATTGTAGAAGAATTTAAAGACACTCTAACAGATACAGACACTCAGCTAAATATAGTGTATGAAAAAATCTTCAAGGACGTTATAGACGACGTAAAAAAATTCGGCGGGGTAAGCCAGAATGATTCCGTCATCAAAATTGTGTCATCCCTTCAACATCGTGATTTACTGGAGGAAAACACTACTGTGATGTACGGCCTAGGGGCTGGCGAACATAACTTACCGGAAAATTACAACGGCCTAGGATATCTTAACCTTATAAGCATGATATTTGAAATAAAGCTTAAACTTCATGACTTTCACAAGGATGTCAATGAAACACCTTCAGACATAAACATTTTATTCATTGAAGAACCTGAAGCGCACACCCACCCACAACTTCAACGAATTTTCATAAAAAACATCAAATCTCTCCTCAGGCCGGGAATTAAAAGAGATGATGGTACTACTCGGGGCTTACAAACAATATTAAGTACCCACTCGTCCTACATCGTGTCAGAGAGCGACTTTGAAGATATAAAATATTTCAAAAAATCAGATGACTGTGTGACCTCTAAAAATTTAAAAGACCTGAAAGACTACTACGAAGACGGGCAGCACTACACTTTCCTTAAGCAATACCTAACTATACATAGATCAGAGTTATTTTTTGCAGACAAGACCATTTTCATCGAAGGAGACACCGAGCGCGTCTTGCTCCCTGCGATGATGATGAAGGTTGACCAGGAAGATGTTATTAAAGACCTGCGTACCGGCTCAAAAAGCCCCATACCGCTTCTGTCGCAAAACATATCGATGATTGAGGTTGGGGCATACTCACATATTTTTGAAAAATTTGTTAACTTCATTGGAGTACGCTCACTCATCATTACTGATATTGATGCCGCAAATGAGAATCCAGTACTCGACGACAATAACGTCGCAAAAACAAACGCGGACGGAACATTAAAGACTGAGCTAAAAAAGTGTAAAGTAGAGCATGGGACTTCCACTACAAACGCGTCTCTAAACTTCTTTTTTAACAACAAAAGCTTAGCTTTCTATACTGGACTCTCTTATAACGATAAGATACTCACAAAGGACAGCAACTCTAAATGGATTCAACAAGAAGGTGGCGACCTATTTTGTGCATATCAAACCTTGGAGAAGGATTCAACGGGTGCAGATTATCATGCGAGAAGCTTTGAGGACTCTTTCTTCCATATAAACAGAGCGTTCATAAAAGACTTAGCTTTTGACCAGCATTCAAAGTTCATAGGAAATACAAAATTTCCATCGCTTGTCCAGATTCACTTGAAGGATTTTGCTAACTCCAAGACAGACGCTTACACTTGCGCAACGAAAGCTGTGGGCAGCAAACCCTCCTTCGCTATGGAAATCCTGCTTAATAGCACAATCACTCCAACTACGGTTATTGACATTGAAAGTGGTAAGGATATTACCGTCGATGTTGAGTTCTCTAATTGGTCTACTCCTGCATATATCAAGGAGGCATTGACATGGCTGAAGCAAGAATAAATCTAGAGCCGGAAGTACAGGAAATTTTCAAGCACATCGACAACGGGGAAAACTTTTTACTTAGCGGAGGTGCGGGAAGCGGAAAGACTTATTCGTTAGTGCACGTCATTAAACAAGTCCTACGCGAGCATCCTTGTAGCAAAGTGGCATGTATGACTTATACAAATGCGGCAGTGGCAGAAGTCAATAGCAGAATTACAGACTCTCGTTTAAATGTCGGCACCATACATGAATTTCTTTGGGACTTAATTCGCCCATTTAAAATTGAGCTAATGTGGTCGTTAATAGCATCGTTGAGAAGCCATGACCCGGACTCAATAAAAAATCCGGATGAGAATTTCGATCCTCACACTTTGCTCGGCCTAGAGATTCAATATAAAGAATATACATTAGTCAGAGAAGCCATAATTTCCCACGACGAAGTTCTAATACTCGCTCGCGCTATGTTTAAGTCCCATCCAAAACTTTGTGATATAGCGAAAGATAGATACAAATTTATATTTATCGATGAATACCAAGACACTTCCGAAGCGGTTGTCGAGATATTTTTGGAGCATTTCTTTCAGGGCGTAAAAAGAAACATTGTCGGTTTTTTTGGGGACGCCATGCAATCAATATATCCAGATGGCGTGGGCAACCTAAACAAATATATCGCTCTTAAAAGAGTCTTTGAAGTTCAAAAAACCCAAAACAGACGAAACCCTCGTTTAATTTATGAATTGGCAAACCGATTGAGGACTGATGGACTCGAGCAGCAAGCATCACTTGATGACACCGCTCCAAATATGCTGAATGGCAAAGTCATAGATGGAGAAGTGAGATTTATTTATAGTGAAGGAGAAGACGATAAATTAACAAAAGTTAAAGAGGCCCTAGGCTGGAACTTTAACGATAGCAGAGAGAACAAAGAACTAAACTTAACTCATAACTTAATTGCACCCAAAGCGGGCTTCCCAGAGCTAATGCTCATATATGACGGAGACAAGGTACTAGAGTATCGCGACCGCATCAAAAAATATATCAAAGCCAATAACATATCTGACGACTTCTCAACATACACATTTGGAGAAGTGATTCAGCATCTGCTGGATAATTATCCAGTCGACGCAAAAAAAATAAATCCGACGCCCGCGATGCAAATTTTCATTGCCGAAAATCCTGAGCTTTTCATACGAGGGAAGGAGGAGAACTATGGGATTTTCCGCCGAATATACTTAACCAAAGATGCGTTAATAGATGATAAAAAAGATAACCCCGATGGATCAGTGAAATCAGGTAGCAAAAGAGATGCCCTGATAAAGCACTTATTCAAGATACAAGATATCTTAAGCCTCTATGATAGACAAAAATACAACGAGTTCTTGAAGCGTACCGAATTCAAAATAAGAACTATAGGCGACAAACGAAAACTTAAACTCATTATTGATCAGCTTCGCAACATGTCCACCTCTGACATTGGATCTGTAATCGATAAAGCGGACGAATTAGGCATCTGTAAGAAAGATGATAAATTAGCAATTTTCATTACCAAAAACAGCTATGTATATGACCGGGTTGTGAAAGTAAAATTTATTGAATTCCAAAAGCTCTATTCTTATCTCGAAGGATACACTCCGTTTTCTACCCAGCACAAAATCAAAGGCGCAGAGTTTGATAATGTTCTTGTGATTTTAGACAATGGCAACTGGTCAAGCTATAACTTCGATTACATATTTAAAGGAGAAGGTACCGCTTCTGTAATAGAGCGTACAAAAAAACTTTTTTACGTCTGCACCACCAGATCAAAAAAATGTTTGGCCATATATTACAAAAATCCAAATAGCACAGCTATTGCCACGGCGATAAAATGGTTTGGTGAGGATGCTGTAAAACCTATCACCTAACGCCCACTTTTCTTACTACCGGAGGTTGCTTAGCTTTTATTACCAAACGTCCCATTTGGTATATGAGGACTGGTCATTGTTTGCAACAGTCAATCCGCGTGATCTTTTCACTAGGATTGACGGATTAATGCACAAGGCCAGTTTCCTTCATAAGGATAGTTTTAGAGATAAAAACTCGACCTCTGAAACCAAATTATTTCAAACCTATTACCTGCCGATTTTTTCGACTCCTGATGCCGCACCAAGATTTAGCGAGAGGCTCACCGAAAGGTGAGCCTTTTTTGTTTTCATTGGATTTGTTCATGCCGACGTCTCCCACGGCTCTTTGTAGGAGTGAGCTTGCTCGCGAAGCGTCCACCAAGCCGCCCCTGATTTCCACTTGATACAGCCCCTCCTACACAAACAGAACCACTTCCCCGTAGGACGCTTCTGAAGTTAATCGATATGCTCGCCGCCGTATTGCGACGCCTCGCGCCACGGAATAGGCTCCTCCCGCCGCTACCGACCGCGGCCGGTTTTGACAGACCGTTCAATCGAGGCGCAGCAATCGCCAGGCAACCAGCCGCGTTCGCATCCGCAGCTGGTGTCGCTACGGTGGCTGTACGCGGGGCACATTCGTGTGCGCCGGGTTCCTTGATTCCCGGTCTGTCAACCCGTGTACAGCTGCCACCCATACTGATTGACAGCAGAGGGTGGCAGCGAAATCAATCAGGGAGATTCCGCATGATCAGATCCACCCCGCCGCCGCACCCAACCAATCCCCACCCAATCCCCCAACACCCAACACCATTCTCCGTAAACCCCAACGTCAGCGTCGAGCACGCACTGCTAACCGCCTCCGACTACCTGGCCTGCGCAGCGGCCACCGCTTACGAAGTGGCGGACAACAGCACGCTGGAATTCCGGCCGCTGGCGCGTTCGGTGGTGCATCAGCTGGATGCCGCGCGGGCGTTGGTTGAGGCTTCGCTGGCGGCGCTGGATCGCTCGGTGGATGTGGGTAACAAGGCGTAGGCAAAGGGCAATTTGTCTCCCTATGAACTGCCGGGCGTCTAAGACGAAATCTGGTGTGTAGGACACGTCGGACATACTGGCCAGGTGATAAGTGGTTAAAGTGTGTCCAATTCCCCGCAGTGGGGGAACAAGGGGTTTGCTTTGTTTGGGTTACGAAAGCTTCACTGGAAACGTGGTCTCAGAAAGCACGGCTGCAAGATTGGCGGGGGGCCGGCGTCCCTTGGCACTAAAACGGAGCTGGTGCTGGAGGAAGATGTCGCTCTCGGCAGACTCGATGTGGAATCGAAAAAGCTCATGATCGGGGCGCACACCTACATCCGGAGCGGCGGCCAACTGTCTTTTGTGTCCTCCATCGGGCGTTTCTGTTCAATCAGCTCTGATGTGCTGATCGGCCAGAGTCGCAATACCCATCCCACCAACTGGGTCAGCAGCCACCCTTTTCAGTACACCGACTCCCCGCTGCGTTATGTCAGCCAAAGCAGCACCACGATCATTGGTCATGACGTGTGGATCGGCCGTGGCGCTCTCATTTTCGAAGGTGTGTCCGTTGGCACTGGGGCGATCATCGCTGCGCAATCGGTGGTCACCAAGCATGTGCCGCCGTACGCCATCGTCGCGGGCATCCCCGCCCGGGTCGTACGTTTTCGGCATCCGCCTGAGTTGATCGAACGGTTGTTGAAGAGCCAGTGGTGGCAGCTGGACGTAGAGGCGATGAAGCAGCGTCCAATGGATTCGCCAGAGGCCTTTCTGGACAGTCTTGAGGCGTCAGACTGCAAGCTGGCCAGCTACTCAAAGCTGTTCGTGACGCAGCGAGGCTGCTATGACAATCGCAGCTTCACGCACAGTTATCCTGTCCAGGAAATCAGAGTCGCCCCCTGATTTCCCTCGCCACCCCGTTTGGCCCCCCGTCAAAGCAGCCGTTCGTCCTGAAAGCGAACCGCCGCCGTCGCATCACTCAAGTAATCAAAGACGCTTCCGATAAATCGAATATGGAGCAGTTCCTGAGCCCGTTTTGTGGCCACCGCCGGAAGGATGAACTTTGCCGAGACACCGTCTCTGCACTGTCCGGATATTGGCCGCGATCCGATGCCTCGGAGAGGGCCGTCACTACGCCCTTTGGAGCCTGAGCCATGCTAGAAACGCTGTCGAATATGAAACGTGACCTTGAAGAAACTGCCGCCCATTTCGAGAAGCTGTCAGTGGTCATGGCAGGCCACCTGCTCTTTTCAATCCACAGGCAATCAAGCCGGGGCCAAGAAGACATCAGCCAAAACATCGATGCGATTGAGTCCTCGGTGGAACGGTTGAGATCGGCTGCCGCAAGAATTTGCTGATGTGACTGCCCTCCGCTGCGTCTGGCCATTTGCTAACGCAGCGACTACCCCACCAAGCCATTCCCCATTTTCCCGACACCCCCAGCAACCACCTCCCGCCCGACTTCCACGTTCCCCACCCGCCCAAGATGTTATCTTCTCAACCCACCCCCCAGCCCAACGGAATCCTCATGACTGTCGTCAGCCTTGTCCGGGCCTTACCGAAGGATCCCGCCAACCCTGCGCATGTGCTCGGTTGGGCGGTGGTGCGCAACACGCCCTGGCGCTTTGTCGATATTTTCGCCTCCAAGGACCTGGCCGACGCCCAGGCCGCCCAACTGGGGGCGGGTTACGAATCCAGGTATGGCTCTCACAAACCCGGCACCAGCGAGTTCACGACCTCATGAATACCGATTCAGAAGAAGTTACCCCACAAAACAGGCTCGACCAGATCAAGCTGCATAAAAACATTCGGACCCCCATCGACAGATTGCTGCGCTCGCTGGAAGCGGCGAACACGCGCGAAGAGGTTGAAAGCGAAGGCGAGATGCAGATCAGCTTCATCCACGATCTGGAGTCCGACAAGCGCGTGCGCAAGGGCGATATCGAAACGCTTTACATCATTTTCGACGACGCGGTGCAGGCGCGATTGGAAAGCTTTCCTCCCAAGGCATAAAAGCGGCGCGCGATAAGTCAGGCACTCTGCGGGGTGAGCGAGGTCTGCTTTGAAGACCCTGCTCCGGCCCGCAAACCGGCGCAGCAGGTCCCCTCTCCTTTGCCCAACGGACCTGCCCATGATTATCGTGCATCACCTGAACAACTCCCGCTCGCAACGTATTCTCTGGCTGCTTGAAGAGCTGGGCGTACCGTATGAAGTGAAGCGCTATGCCCGCGACGCCAAGACCAATCTGGCGCCGCCGGAATTGAAAGCCATCAACCCGCTGGGCAAGTCTCCGGTCATTCAGGACGGGCCGCACACGCTGATCGAGTCCGGCGCTATCGTCGATTACCTGATCCGGCGTCACGGTGACGGCGCCCTGCAACCCGATCCTGCCACGGCCACCTATGACGAGTACGTGCAATGGCTGCATTTTGCCGAAGGCTCGGCCATGCTGCCGCTGATGCTCAACCTGTACGTCGGTCGCCTGGGCGATGCCGGCGCGCCGCTGCGTCCGCGCATCGACAGTGAGCTGAAAAACTACCTGGGCTACCTCGACAACGCCCTGAGCCAGTTTGATTACCTACTGGGTGACGAGCTGAGCGGCGCGGACGTGCAGATGAGCTTTATTGGTGAAATCGCCAATCAACAAGGCTTGCTGGCGGACTACCCCAACCTGAAGGCCTGGACCCAGCGCTTCCAGCAGCGTCCGGCCTATCAGGCCGCGATGAAAAAGGGCGGCGAGTACAACCTGGCTGGCTGATTGATCCAGGATCGTCCATTGCGTATCAGTGCGGTGGACGATTGATTTCATATCCCTCCTGTATCACTCAAATGAGCAGCTAAACTGCCACCAGCATTCTTCTTGGGTTTCGTTGCCATGAGTCGTCTCACCGGTTTTTTTCGCAGTGCCGGACCGCTATCGCTTGTTTTCTCCACCACCCTGTTTCTGCTGCTGAGTGGGCCTTTGGCCAAGGCTGCGCCCGCTCACACCGTCGATTTGTACCTGGCTGAGGCACCGCCACTGAGCATGGCCAGCCAGGGCGACCGGCATGGCATCGTGGGCGAAGTGGCACTGAGGGCAGCCGCACTGACGGGGTATCAGGTCAACCTGATCAGCCTGCCATGGCTACGCGCGCAAAAAGAGGTGCAGATCGGCCCGGATCGGCTGATTGTGCCGCTGTCTCGTACCCCCTCGCGCGAAAGCGATTACACGTGGATTGCGCCGATCATGAGCATGGACCGGGCGTTCTTTACGCTGGACCAGCGGGTTGAAACGTTCGAGCAGGCTAAGAAAGCGTATGGCTTGATCGCGGTAGGAATGGGCAGTGCGCAGGAGCAGAAACTGCGTGATGAAGGCTTTCGCGACGACCAGATCTATCCGCTGAAGATCGGCGACAACCCGGCTCAGATGTTGCTGCGGGGGCGGGTCGATGCCTGGTTCAACGGCGTGCCGGAAAGCCAGTACATCTGGCGGCAATTGTCGGACCGGCCGTTGAAAATGAGCCCGCCGTTGATGACCGCCGAGCTGTACCTGGCGTGCTCGAAATCCTGCGATCAAGCCGTGGTCAGCTCAATGGGCAAGGCTGTGGAAGGGTTACGGATGGATGGCACGATCCAGCGGATCGCCAAGGACTACCTGAACGGACTGGCTGCGCCGGCCCAATGAGCGCCGCCCCCTGTTCACAGAAGGCGGCGGTATCACGCAATGCCCGGTGTCAGAACACGTTGATCGGGTAGTCGACGAAGATGCGCGTTTCATTACCTTCGGCGTTGTAGTTGCTAGCGTTGTTCGACACTTTCAGGATCGAATTGCGCAGGCGGATCGACAGGTCTTTGGCCGGGCCGGTCTGGACAACGTAGCTCAGCTGGCTGAACAGCTCGTGCTCATCGCCGTCGCCACGGTTGCTGCCGTCGTCGATGTTGTCACCGCGCACGTAAGCGATCTTGTAGCTCAGGCCAGGCGTGACCAGCTCAGACAGGTTTACGCCGTAACCCAGCTGCCAGGAGCGCTCGTCCTTGCCGTTGAAGTCGGACCAGTACGAGTTCGCCAGGAAGATGCTGTTGCCGCCGTCACCCACTCCGCCGTCGTTGCGGTAGCCGCCATAGTTGTAGCCGGTTTCGCCGGTACTGCGCTGGTGCGCGATGGTGAAGGCATGGATGCCCACGGACCAGGTCGCCGCCAGGCTCCAGATTTTGTTGTCACGGGCGTCGTTGACCGCGAAATCCTTGTCCAGCCGGGTTTTGTAGCCGTTGAAGTCCAGCGCCAGCGACTGCTCCGGCGACATGACAAACACGTAGTTCAGGTTCAGGTACTGTTTTTTCAGGACGTCTTCCACGTCAGAACCGTAGAACGCGGCGCTGAACGCTTCGTTGAATTTGTAGCTGCCGCCATAGACGTTGATGCTTTTGACGTCGCCGCTGTCGCGCCCCTGGGCGCTTTTGCGTGTCTGGGCGGTGAAGCGTCCGGCGACCAGTTCCAGCCCCTTGATCTCATTGGACGTGATCATGGTGCCGGTGTACGACTCGGGCAACAGGCGGGAGCTGTCGTGATTGAGTACAGGCAGCTCCGGCATCATGTCGCCGTATTTCAGCACGGTATTGGAGAGCCGCGCTTTGACCGCGCCGCCGAATCGCGAGAGGTCGTCGGCAGCGTCGCCAGTGCCGTTCTCACCCTTACGGAAAAAGTCGATACCGCCCGCGCCACTTTTGCCCTTGCCGCCGTCCAGTCGCGCGGCGTACAGGCCGAACGCGTCAACGCCGAATCCTACGGTGCCCTGGGTGAAGCCCGACGCGTAGTTGGCCATGAAGGCCTGGCCCCATTCGGCCTTGTCATCGCGGCCATCTTTGTAGTCGCGGCTGATATAGGCGTTGCGCAGGCGTAGCTTGAGGCTGCTGTCTTCCACGAATCCCTTGGCGTCCGCCTGGCCGTCGGCAAACGCCTGAGTCGCGGTGGATGCAGCCATGATGCTCAGGGTGAGCAGGCCAATACGTGATTTCATTTTGTCGTCCTTGTCAGGCGGATGGCTGATGCGCCGCAGCAAATACCCAGACAGGGCATTGCGTCTCTCGAGCGTAAAACCGCTTCGAAAGCCCGCACGAATCATCGCAGTGGACTACTGATGCACGTATGTGGCTATTGGCTACGGGGCAGTGAAGCCGCGCATGCTATCCGCCCCTGGACGGGGGTGTCAATTTGGGGGTTAACGATTGAACAGAACGCGCCCCGGCCAGAAGCTCGGGGTCAGTTGTAGAGTACGCCCAACAGCGCTTCAAGCTCGGCCTCGTCGAGCAGTCCTGCCGGATAGCGCCGGACCAGCATGGTGCGGTAGTCAGGCGCTTGCATTTTCGGAGCCCGGGTTATCCGTAACCAGTCCGCGACCATCTGCCGTGCTTCATTGCTCGCAGACAAACCTCGAGCTATTTGCGGCTCATAACCTGCGTTCATAGTGACGACCTCAATACGTTTTCGAACTGCGAAACCTACGCAGCTTTTGTGACAGACGAACGAATCGGACGGCCGTTAAGTCGCCCCGGATCGAATCTCGCTCTGCGCTACGGGAATCATGAGCAAAAAAAAGCCCATCGCTTGATGGGCTTGATGACAGCAAGAAGTGAACCAACTCAGCCGCGATGGGGTGCCGGCTGCTGTTGGGTCAGGCAGTGAATGTTGCCCCCGCCGAGCAGCAATTCCCGGCCGGGCACCATGACAACCTCGTGCTCAGGGAACAACTGCTGAAGCAGGTCATGAGCCACCTGATCGAGTGGATCGTCAAAACTGGGGGCAATGATGCCGCCGTTGACGATCAGGAAGTTCACGTAGGAACCGGCCAGACGCACCGAAGGGTTGCGCTCTTGGCTACCGTGCACCTGATCGACGCCTGCGCATTCTTCCTCGGTCGCAAACAACGGGCCCGGAATCGGCATCTTGTGCACGATAAATGGCCGGCCCTTGGCGTCCCGCGCGTTTTCCAGAACCCCCATCGCGGCCTGGCAACGCGGGTAATTCGGGTCCTGCGGGTCGTCCGTCCAGGCGAGCAGCACTTCACCGGGGCGTACGTAGCAGCAGAAGTTATCCACATGACCGTCGGTTTCGTCGTTGTACAAACCGTCCGGCAGCCAGATGATTGTCTCCACCGACAGGTGATCACGCAGCACCGCTTCAATTTCTTCGCGGGACAGGTGCGGATTGCGATTGCGGTTGAGCAGGCATTCTTCGGTGGTGATCAACGTGCCTTCGCCGTCCACATGAATCGAGCCGCCTTCCAGTACGAAGCCTGGCGTGACATAACGCGGGCAGCGCTCGATTTCCAGCACCTTGCCGCCCAACTGCTCATCGAGATTCCAGGGCGCGTACAAGCCGCCGTCGAAGCCGCCCCAGGCATTGAAGCCCCAATTGACGCCGCGCACTTCGCCGCTGTCGTTGATAACGAACGTCGGACCGCAATCGCGGACCCAGGCGTCGTTGCTGCTGATTTCCACGACCCGGATGTTGGGGACGTTCAAACGCGCACGGGCGTTGTCATATTGGCCTGCCGACACCGCAACGGTAACCGGCTCGAAACGCGCGATGGCTTTGGCCACGGCAACGTGGGCGGTCTGCACCGGCTTGCCGCCCAGACGCCAGTTGTCCGGGCGCTCAGGCCAGACCATCCAGGTCTGGGTCTGCGGCGCCCACTCGGCGGGCATGTAGAAACCATCGGCGCGCGGGGTGCTGTTGAGGGTCGTCATAGGTATCAGGACTCCGGGAAGACGGACATGGGCAGGGTCGTGCCATTAATGGGGACGCTTTATAGCGGATAAAAATCCGGGACGAAACACTTGTTGGAGCGAGGCTTGCCCGCGAAGAGGCCATTGATTTAGCAACTACCTGAGTGGATTAACCCATTCGCGGGCAAGCCTCGCTCCAACAATCTGTGTTTTCAGGCCTCCAGCTCACTCAACACCTTGGACACATGATCCACAAAGAAATCCACGCTGTGTCGGGTCGTGACCATGGGCGGTTTGATCTTGAGGATGTTCAGGTAGTCCCCCGTCGGCTGCATGAAGATGCCCAGATCCCGCAGACGATCACACAGGTAGGTGGTTTCTTCAGTGGCCGGTTCCAGCGTCTGGCGATCCCGAACCAGTTCGACGCCCAGATAAAAGCCAGAGCCGTGCACCGCGCCCACCAGCGGATGTTGATCGATCAACGCTTCCAGCCGCGTTTTGAAATATCCACCCACAACGCGGGCGTTGTCCCACAGTTGCTCCTCCTCCATCACGTCGAGCACCGCCAGGCCGATCCGGCAACTGACCGGACTGCCGCCTGAGGAGGAGAAGAAGTATCCCTCGGCCTCCAGCGCTTCAGCGATTTCCCGGCGGGTGATCACGGCGCCCAGCGGATGACCGTTGCCCATGCCTTTGGCCATGGTGATGATGTCCGGCACCACGCCTTGCTCCTCGAAGCCCCAGAAATACTCGCCCAGACGGCCATAACCCACCTGCACTTCATCGGCGATGCACACGCCGCCTTGCGCGCGAACCCGTTGATACACCTGTTTCAGGTAGCCCGGTGGCAACGAGATCCCGCCCGCATTACCGTACACCGGTTCGCAGATAAAGCCCGCCACTTGCCGCTGTTGCTCGGCCAGCGCGGCCAGGTGTGTCTCGACACTGCGAACATACTCCGGCGCGCTGTCCGGCCCACGAAACTCGCCGCGATAGGTGTTCGGCGCCGTGACCGGATGCACCCAATCGGGCCGCGTGCTCAGCGCTTGCGGGTTATCGGCAATCGATGTGGAGATCGCGTCGGTGGCCACCGACCAGCCGTGATACGCCTCCAGCACGCTCAGGACATCGCGCCCGCCGCTGTAGGCCCACGCCAGCCGGATCGCCAGATCGTTCGCCTCGGTACCGCTGTTGACCAGGAACACCCGGTTCATGCCGTCCGGCGCCAACGCGAGCAGGCGCTCGGAGAACTCAGCGATGGCGGCGTAATGAAAGCGCGAATTGGTGTTGAGCAACGACCATTGACGACCGGCCACTTGCGCCATGCGCGGGTGGCCATGGCCGAGCACGGCCACGTTGTTGAGCATGTCCAGATAGGACCGGCCGTGCATGTCGATCAGGTGATTGCGCCAGCCACGCTCGATGTGCGGCGGCGTGGCGTAATAGTGTTTTTGCGAACGGGCAAAACTGGCATCGCGTCGGGCCAGCAGTTGCGCCGAGTCATCCGGCGCAGGCGCATCGCAGTCGAACCCCAGCAGGCTTTTGGGCGACGGACACAACGCCTGCCACGCCGGCGCCCACGACGGGCTGACGAATAAAGGCGGGCTCAGTTGCGGCTCGCGACACAGCTGCACGACCAGCACACCTGCACTTTGCCCAATGACATCACCAGCCCGGACGGACGTACCCGACTCACCGTCAGCCGCCACGCCCCACAGCCGCAGCGTTACGCTGTTGCCCTCCAACAGCAACGCGGCATCTGCCGTGTGACGCACGACGCCAGCAAACGGCGCATGAACCGGGGTCGCGGCCGGCAACGCCAGCTCCACATGCAGCGCAAAGGTATCGGGCTCTGTGGCGCTGTCCGGCCGAGTGCGCGACAGCCGATATTCGCCATAACGGCTGAAGGCCAGGCCGGTTGTGCGCGCAGCACGTTGCAGCAAGCGCTCGTCGATACCGGCCGCTTCCCAGTTTCCGGCCACGAAATGCTCGCTGAGCACGCCCATATCAACCGCTGTGAATTCGCGCTCGCTCAGCGTCGGCAGCAAGGGCAGCCAGTCGCGGGCAGAGTCTGAAGATTCAAGCAGGCCGACCGCCTCTAAGATCGCCGCTTCCATCAAAGGCATCGGTACGGAGGTCGCGACGTCGAAGATATTCCACTCGCTGGCCAGATTCGCCTGAATGTAGGCGTTGTCCGGTTCGATGCTGGCCTGCTGCTCGCTGCTCAGCACCAACACTGCCGAACGGGCAACGATCAGCGGCCATAACGCCCGGAGCTCTTCACGTTCGAGTGGGTTGATGGCGTGATAGACCCGAATTGCGGGGAGCAGATAAAGCGGATCGCCTTCGGCGTGATGCAGCAGCGCAGCGCAGGTCACGGACAGGTCCGCGATTCGCCAGGTGCGGACCAGATCACCGAAGTCGATCAATCCCTGAAGCTGCCACTGGCGATGCTCATTCTTGGCCCACACCACGTTGTATTCAGTGATATCGAGATGAATCGCCTGCACAGGCAGCACGGCCATCAACGGCAGCAATCGAGCGTGAGCCTGCTCGGCCGCCTGGGCAATGCACGCGCGCTCTTCGGCGTCTTCAATGACGGGCAGCAGGTGTTTGATCAGGGCGCTGGCGTGACGAGGGTCCCACTGCAGGATGCGATCGAGGCCCGGGTGCACAAAGTCCGCAAGCGCCACATCGACTTCAGCGCACAGCTCGGCCAAGGCCACCACCACGTCACGGCTGAGATGGGCAACATGAGCGATTGACTGGCCGTCGATGAACGTCAGCAACCGGACATGAACCGTGCCGCCTTCCACATTCAGCGTCAGCAGGTCTTCCCCGCGGCTTGCGGGGATAACGGCCAGCACCTTGATCGTTGAATGCGCTGCCAGGTGACGCAGCGCCGCGTGCTGGGCGGCGAGCTCGTCAGTCGAGTAAGCGCCGTGGCAGATCTTGAGGACATAGCGGTGTCTGGCGCCAAAGGCCGCTTGCGCATCGACCAGGAAATTCCGGTCCTGATGGCTGCCCAATTCCCTGAGCGTGCCGGTCAGGCCGTAATGCGTGGCCAGCCACTGGGAGGCTTGCCCGACCGTGACGACCGGGCATGGCAGGCTGGACCGACGAATCAAAGTATCAAGCGGCATACGGAGTCTCTTTCGTGACGGGTCGATAGTCAGCGTAGCTGTTAGCAGGATGAAACACTTGCGGCGGTTTTATGACGCAAACGCCCGCCTCCAATCAATTAATTTCATGGCTTTAGGGCGTTTTGCGCCTTGCGCCCGTCATCTGCGACCCACAAGCTATGATTCATTACCTTTACGTCTACCCAGGGAAGAAGGCCGAACCATGCGAATTCTTGTCACGGGTGGTGCCGGGTTTATCGGCTCCGCACTGATCCGCCATCTCATCGACAACACGGACCACGAGGTCCTCAATTTCGACAAACTCACTTACGCAGGGAATCTGGAGTCGCTGCAAAGCATTGTCACTGACACCCGCTACGAGTTTGTGCAGGAAGATATCGTTGATCAGCATGCCGTCAGCAACGTGCTCGCGCGTTTCCAGCCACACGCCATCATGCACCTGGCGGCCGAATCCCACGTCGACCGCTCCATCGACGGCCCTTCCGAATTCATTCAGACCAACATCGTCGGCACCTACAGCCTGCTGGAAGCGACCCGCAGCTACTGGTCGGGGCTGCCTGAAGCCGAACGTGCGACGTTCCGCTTTCACCACATCTCCACGGACGAAGTGTACGGCGACCTGCACGGCGTCGACGACCTGTTCACCGAAACCACGCCCTACGCGCCCAGCTCGCCCTACTCGGCCAGCAAGGCGGCGTCCGACCATCTGGTTCGCGCGTGGCATCGCACCTATGGTC
Source organism: Xanthomonas sp. WHRI 1810A (assembly GCF_040202885.1). Lineage (NCBI taxonomy): Bacteria > Pseudomonadati > Pseudomonadota > Gammaproteobacteria > Lysobacterales > Lysobacteraceae > Xanthomonas > Xanthomonas sp. WHRI 1810A. The sequence continues at coordinate 6,834 of NZ_JBEGED010000007.1, read as the reverse complement.
TACCGGTGGTGGTGACCAACTGCTCGAATAACTACGGGCCGTTTCACTTCCCCGAGAAGCTGATCCCGCTGGTGATCCTCAACGCCCTGGCCGGTAAAAAGCTGCCGGTCTATGGCAACGGCCTGCAGGTGCGCGACTGGCTGTTCGTCGAGGACCATGCCCGGGCGCTGCTCAAGGTGGTCACCGAAGGCGTGGTGGGCGAGACCTACAACATCGGCGGGCACAACGAGCAGAAGAACATCGACGTGGTACGCGGCATCTGCGCCCTGCTTGAAGAGCTGGCGCCGGAGCAACGCAAAGGCGTCGATAACTACGCCGACCTGATCACTTACGTGACGGATCGTCCCGGCCATGACATGCGTTACGCCATCGACGCCAGCAAGATCGAGCGCGAGTTGGGCTGGACGCCGGAAGAAACCTTCGAATCGGGGCTCCGCAAAACCGTGCAGTGGTACCTCAACAACCTTGAATGGTGCCGCCACGTACAAGACGGCAGTTATCAGGGTGAACGCCTGGGCACCTCATTAAAGGACTTGATCGCATGACCAAAGGAATCGTTCTGGCCGGCGGCTCGGGCACGCGCCTGCACCCCATCACCCTCGGCGTGTCCAAACAGCTGTTGCCGATCTACGACAAGCCCATGATCTACTACCCGATCTCGGTGCTGATGCTGGCGGGCATCAAGGAAATCCTGGTGATTTCCACGCCACTGGACCTGCCGCAATACCGCGCGCTGCTGGGCGACGGCAGCCAGTTCGGGGTCAATTTTCACTACGCCGAGCAACCCAAGCCAGACGGTTTGGCGCAGGCCTTCATCATCGGCGAAGAGTTTATCGGCAGCGACCCGGTGTGCCTGATCCTGGGCGACAACATCTTCCACGGTCAGCACTTCACTGATCAGCTCAAGCGGGCCGCCGATCATGCGACCGGCGCCACCGTATTCGGCTACTGGGTCAAAGACCCGGACCGCTTCGGCGTGGTGGATTTCGACGAGCATGGGCACGCCCTGTCCATCGAAGAAAAGCCCAAGGCCCCCAAGTCCAGCTACGCGGTGACCGGGCTGTATTTCTACGACAACGAAGTCGTGCAGATCGCCAAAAACGTCAAGCCATCGCCACGGGGCGAGCTGGAAATCACCGACGTCAATAACGCCTACCTGCAGCGTGGCGACTTGCGGGTGGAGCGCTTCGGACGCGGTTTCGCCTGGCTCGACACCGGCACCCACGACAGCCTGCTGGAAGCGTCGCAGTACGTGCAGACCATCGAGCACCGGCAAGGCCTGAAAGTGGCGTGTCTGGAAGAGATCGCCTATCAGAACGGCTGGATCGACAAAGCCCACCTGCTCAGCCGCGCCGATTACTTCGGCAAGACCGGCTACGGTCAGTACCTGTTCAAGGTGGCGGGAGAACAGCCGTGAACGTGACCGCGTGCGACATCCCTGATGTGCTCATCATCGAGCCCGACGTGTTCGGTGATGAGCGTGGTTTCTTCTACGAAAGCTTCAACGCCAGGGCCTTCGCCGAACAGACCGGTGTGACCGCGCAGTTCGTGCAGGACAACCACTCCCGTTCGCAAAAAGGCGTGCTGCGCGGCCTGCATTATCAGGTGGAGCACGCGCAGGGCAAGCTGGTCCGCGTCGCGCTGGGCGAGGTGCTGGATGTGGCCGTGGACATTCGCCGCAGCTCGCCCACCTTCGGGCAATGGGTGGGCATTCATCTGTCAGCGCAAAACGCACGCCAGCTGTGGATTCCGCCCGGGTTTGCCCACGGGTTCGTGGTGCTGAGCGAGCACGCTGAATTTCTCTACAAGACCACCGATTACTACACCCCGTCCGCCGAGCGTTGCATTCGCTGGGATGACGCCGACCTGGGCATCGATTGGGGCCTGAGCGACACCCCGAAATTGTCCGCCAAGGATCAGGACGGTAAGCGCTTCAAAGACGCGGACTTGTTTCCGTGAGCGCGCTGCGCATCCTGATCACCGGCCAGCACGGCCAGGTGTCGCAAGCGTTGCAGCACAGCTTGAAAGACACCGCTGAGTTGATCGTGGCAGGCCGTGATCGCATGGATCTGAGTCAGCCTGAATCCCTGCGCGCAACGGTCCGGGACATCAAGCCGGACCTGATCATCAACCCGGCGGCGCACACGGCAGTGGATCAGTCCGAAAGCGAGCCGGAGCTGGCGCTGGCCATTAACGGCATCTCCCCGGGCGTATTGGCTGAAGAAGCGGCTGCGTTGGGCATCCCGTTGATCCACTACTCCACTGACTACGTGTTTGACGGCAGCAAGGACACGCCGTGGATCGAGACCGATCCTACCCATCCGCTGGGCGTCTACGGCAGTAGCAAGCTGGCTGGTGAGCAGGCAATCGCCGCCGTTGGCGGGCAGTACCTGATCCTGCGCACAAGCTGGGTGTATTCGCTGACTGGTCGCAACTTTCTGCTGACCATGCAGCGCCTGCTGCAAGAGCGCGAAAAACTCACCATCGTGGCCGATCAGATTGGCGCACCGACCTGGGCCGGCACCATCGCCCACAGCACGCGGCAGTTGATCGAGCGCTGGCAAAGGGGGGAAGCCGATACGTGGGGTGTCTATCACCTGACCGCCAGCGGCGAGACCTCCTGGTTCGGCTTTGCCCAGGCGATTGGTCAGCACCTGATCGAGCAAGGCAAGCCCTGCGCAACGCTTGAACCGATCCTGTCCAGTGCGTATCCGACACCTGCGGCACGCCCGCTCAACTCGCGCCTGGATTGCAGTTTGCTGCAACGGGCGTGGGGCGTCAGCCAGCCGGACTGGCATGACGCATTGCTGGAGTGCTTAGCGCAGCAGCGGTAGGCATAATGCGCGGATCAGATGCCGCGTACCCCATAAGATTGCATCGGCTGAAATGGCCTCATGGCGAGCAAGCTCCCTCCCACTTAAATCGGCTGTCCTAGTGGGAGGGAGCTTGCTCGCGATGATGGCTTGGCAGGCGCCGAATATCTGGAATACAGCAGGCATCGCAGCGGAATCACCGGGCGATTTTATGATGACCACCTCCACCCTCCCACGCCGTCCCCGCTGGCGCAGCCTTGCATTGCTGGCGCTGCTTCTGGCGCCGCTGCTGTGGCCGCTGGAACACCTCGCCGAGCGTTATTACCGCAACCAGCTGCTGAGCCAGAATCGCCAGACCCTGGACCTCTACGTGGCCAACCTGCTTGGCACGCTGCACCGCTACGAAGTCATGCCGCAGATCCTCGGCGACATCCCCGCCCTGCGCGCCGCCCTGGCCAATCCGCAGGACCGCAACGCTCAAGACGCCGCCAACCACTTGCTGCAGACGACCGCGCAGCAGACCGGCGCCGAGGTCATGTACCTGATGGCCCCGAACGGCGACACCCTCGCCGCCTCCAACTGGGACAAGCGCGACAGTTTCGTGGGCCGCAATTTCGCCTTTCGACCGTACTTCAGCGACGCCATGGCCGGCCGCCTGGGTCGCTTCTTCGGCCTGGGCACCACCTCGGCCAAACGCGGTTATTTCTTCGGTGCTGCCGTGCGCGATGGCAATGACGTGCTCGGCGCGCTGGTGGTCAAGGTCGATCTGGACCACACCGAAACGCTGTGGGGCAAAACCCCGGAACAACTGGTGGTCACCGACCATAACGGCGTAGTGATCCTGACCTCCAACCCCAACTGGCGATTCCGCGCGACCCGGCCGCTGAGCGAACAGGAAAAAGAAGCGATCATCGCCAACCAGCCCTATCCGACGCGGGACCCTCGCCCCTTGCTGCTGGATGAGCAGAACTGGCTGACTCAGACTCAACACATCGGGGAAACTGGCTGGAGCGTGAACATTCTGGCGCCTCGGGTATTACTCTCTCGCCCGGTAAAAACAGTGGTCGCCATCGGCGGCGCGACATTGCTGGTGCTGATGCTGTTACTGGGCATCATGATGCAGCGCCGTCGCCACTATCTGGACCGCATCGCCTTCGAGGCCAAGGCCCGGCGCGAGCTGGAAATCCGCGTGATCGAACGCACCAGCGACCTGGAAGGCGCCAACGGCCGACTGCGTCAGGAAGTCCTCGAACGCGAGCACGCGCAGCAAGAGCTGTTCCGTGCTCAGGACGAACTGGTACAGGCCAGCAAGCTGTCGGCGCTGGGGACCATGTCGGCCAGCATCAGCCATGAACTCAATCAACCGCTGGCCGCGATCCGCAGTTACGCCGAGAACGCCGAAGTGCTGCTCGATCACGCGCGCACCGAGGACGCCCGGGGCAATCTCAAGCTGATCAGCGAATTGACCGGGCGCATGGCGTCGATCATCGCCCACCTGCGCGCCTTCGCCCGCCGGGACCGCCACGCGCCGGAGAGCGTTGCGCTGCAACCGGCGCTGGACGATGCCCTGGCGTTGCTGGCCAAGCGCCGTCGGGCCATGGAAGTCGAGCTGATCCGTGACCTGCCGGCCGCGACCTTGTGGGTGCAGGCCGGCGAAACGCGCTTGCGTCAGGTGCTGGGCAATCTGCTGGCGAACGCACTGGACGCCCTGACGGAAAAAGGCCCGCCGCGCAAACTGTGGATCAGCGCCGAGCGCAACGATGAGGGCATCAATCTGTACATCCGCGACAACGGCCCGGGCTTTTCAAACGAAGCACTGGAACGCGCCCGCGAACCGTTTTTCACCACCAAGACACGCACCCAGGGCCTTGGCCTGGGGCTGGCGATCTGCGATACGCTGATGCGCGCACTGGGCGGCGAGCTGTTGTTCGCCAATCACCCTGAAGGCGGCGCGCTGCTGACCTTGCACATGCGTGCCGGTGCTTCGGGCGTCAACCTACAACCGTCAGAGGATTTATCTGCATGAGCACGGACACCGCCCTCGACAGCCAGACTCAGGTGGTGCTGATCGACGACGACCCGCATCTGCGCCAGGCGTTGAGTCAGACGCTGGACCTGGCCGGGTTGAAAGTCCTGACCCTGAGCGACGCCCAGGGTTTGCCCGCGCGCATCGAGCGTGACTGGCCGGGGGTGATCGTCAGCGATATCCGGATGCCGGGGATCGACGGGCTGGAGCTGCTCAATCAACTGCACGCGCAGGACCCGGACTTGCCCGTGTTGCTGATCACCGGCCATGGCGATGTCCCGCTGGCGGTACAGGCCATGCGTGCCGGCGCGTATGACTTTCTCGAGAAACCGTTCGCCAGCGATGCACTGCTCGACAGCGTGCGTCGCGCCCTGGCTTTGCGCCGCCTGGTGCTGGATAACCGAAGCCTACGCCTGGCCTTGAGTGATCGCCAGCAACTGAGCAATCGACTGGTAGGATTTTCGGCGCCGATCCAGCGCCTGCGCGACCAGATCGGTGCGCTCGCCGCCACCAGGGCCGACGTCCTGATCCTGGGTGAAACCGGGGCTGGCAAAGAAGTCGTCGCGCGGGCGCTGCATGATTTATCCAATCGTCGAAACGGCCCCTTTGTCGCGATCAACGCCGGGGCATTGGCTGAATCTGTGGTGGAAAGCGAACTGTTCGGCCACGAGCCTGGCGCCTTTACCGGCGCGCAGAAACGCCGCATCGGCAAGTTCGAATTCGCCAACGGCGGGACGCTGTTCCTCGATGAAATCGAAAGCATGAGCATGGACGTGCAGGTCAAGCTGCTGCGCCTGCTGCAAGAGCGCGTGGTGGAACGGTTAGGCGGCAATCAGCAGATCGCGCTGGATATCCGGGTGATCGCCGCGACCAAGGAAGACCTGCGACACGCCGCCGATCAGGGCCGCTTTCGGGCTGACTTGTATTACCGGCTGAACGTGGCGCCGCTGCGCATTCCGCCACTACGCGAGCGCGGCGAGGACCCGTTGGTGCTGTTCCAGCACTTCGCCGATGCCGCCAGCTTGCGTCACGGTCTGCCGCGTCATGAATTGCAGCCGGGCCATCGCGGGCTGCTGCTGCGCCACAGTTGGCCGGGCAACGTGCGTGAGCTGCAAAATGCCGCCGAGCGTTTCGCCCTGGGGCTTGAGCTGGAGCTCGAAGGCAATGAGCGGCCCGATATGCCAAGCACCAGCGGCGGGCTCAGCGAACAGGTCGAAAGCTTCGAGCGTTCATTGATTGCGGCAGAATTGTCGCGACCCCACAGCTCGGTGCGCAGCCTGGCTGAAGCCCTCGGCCTGCCGCGCAAAACGCTGCACGACAAGCTGCGCAAGCATGGCCTGACCTTCAGCGGCGGGGGTCACGATGAAAGCGAATGATCCTGCCCACGGCGGCATCAGCGATGACGATGGTGCTCAGGCCAAAGCCCTCGAAGCGGTGCTGCATCGCGACATCCCGCTGACCCGGGACATGCAGGTGCAGGTCCTGAGCTGGCATGACCATCAACTGCGCCTGCATTTGCCGCTGGCACCCAACGTCAATCACAAGAGCACACTGTTCGGCGGCAGTCTGTATTGCGGCGCGGTGCTGGCGGGCTGGGGCTGGCTGCATCTGCGGCTAAAAGAAGCAGGCATTGAGGACGGTCACATCGTCATTCAGGAAGGGCAGATCAGCTACCCGTTGCCGGTGAAGACCGATGCCGTGGCCCTGTGCGATGCGCCAGATCAGGCGACATGGGATCGGTTTCTGAAGATGTACCAGCGACGAGGGCGGGCGCGGCTGACGCTGGACACCCGGATTGTGGCGCAGGACTCAGAGGAGTCGGCCGTTACCTTCACCGGCCAATTCGTCGTGCACCGATAACGATTCTTGCGGCGACAACCCGTGCAGGAGATCCCCCGTCGTCCAGACGCCGCGCTGCCGCGCAGCAAACTGGGTGGCCTACGGTGCTTTTGATTCTGGCCGCAGGCCGTGGGAGCTGGCTTGTCCTGCGATCTG
>NZ_JBEGED010000069.1:0-531 GCF_040202885.1 Xanthomonas sp. WHRI 1810A | reverse complement strand
GCAAAAACCGCGTACCAAAGGAGCCGACATGAACCGCATTCGCACCGCAGAAGAAGAACAGGAATACCGGCGTAAGCAACAACATGAAACCAGACTGCTCAACGAAACACTGAAGGGCCGCTGGGATCAGGTGCTGCCGAGCCTCATTCCCGGTCTGGATCTGGCCGTGGAGAGAGGACACCAGCACCACATCACTTGCCCGTTTCACGGCGGTGTCAACGATTTCCGTATTTTTTCAGGATTTCGCTGACACTGGCGGCGCCATTTGCTCTTGTGGCAAATGGACTGACGGATGGGCATTGTTGATGCATGCCCGCCGGTGCACCTTCTTCGAAGCCAAGAAGATGCTGGTGGAGGCGCTTGGCGGTCGCTTCGACGCGTCGAACCTCCCGGTCCGATACGTGAAGGTCAAGGATCCTGACGAAGTTGCGCGGAAGGATGCTTTCAACAAGAAGATCGTTCAGCAGATCTGGGGCGATGCATTACCCCTGACCGATGACCGTTCTGCACCCGTTCGGCGCTGGTTCTACA
>NZ_JBEGED010000068.1:0-532 GCF_040202885.1 Xanthomonas sp. WHRI 1810A | reverse complement strand
CAGACTTCCTGCATCGTTCGACCTAAAAGCTCCTCGCGCTGGGGGAACGAGAGATCGAGCAAGGACACTTCCGCGATGCAGTCGATGTCATGACGGACTGGATCGGGAGGACGAATGAAGGTCGTCGTCCTGGATCACAGCTCACACGCCGGCTGTTGAGAGCACTCTGATCCCACTGCGTGCCAAGATGCTGCGGATAGCCTGCTAATCCGACGCGCTGGCACTCAACGCGTTTCGAGAGCCCCGGCCCAAACGCTTGGGCTCACACTGTGCGAAGGGCGAGTTTTGCAGACCGTCCCTAGCCCAACTTAGCCAGCTCGTCTTCAAAGTACGCTAGTGCTTCTTCGCCTGCGAGACTTGGACTGATGTGGACCTTCTCCACTGACAGAAACCCACTTTCCCGGATAAAGACGAAGCCCGAGTCCTCGAGCGCTTGGGCGGGCTTCGACATGGCGATGCGTGTGCATCCCTGATGCTCGACGCACTCGGACAATAGGCGTTGAGCGGCCGGCCCCATCCGCTGCAGCTCCAG
>NZ_JBEGED010000067.1:0-533 GCF_040202885.1 Xanthomonas sp. WHRI 1810A | reverse complement strand
ATCTCGCCCTGGTGGGCCTTGCCGCCGCTGTTGTTGCTGCAGCGCTATTACCGCGCGGTGGTGCCAGCGACGGTGATGGCGCGCCTGCATGCGCAGTGTCCGCGGCTACTGCGTATCCGTGCCGCCCGGCAAACGTTGACCACGGCCTCGTGCTCGAACCTGTGGTTGTCGGCACTGCCCGGTATCGAGTGGTCGGGATCGTTGCGTGAGGCGCGGCAGTATCTGCACCAACGCGTGGTGCCGTCGGCAGAGAGCCGCAAGGAGCGTGCCGACATGTTGCAGACCCAGTTGTGGCTGCAAGACCAACCGTGGGTGCGCCAGACCCAGGCCCGCCGCCTGATGACCCGGCTGACCCGGCCGGTCCCGCGCACCGACATGCTGTATGTGGTGCGTGCCGCGCTCGATGGGTATCTGCAGCCTGCATAAGGCTGCGTTGCTGTCCTGTGGCATGCCGTGCTGGCATCTGATGGCTGCGTTGGCGCGGAACATGCGCCGACACCGGCCTTGCATGCTGCGTTGGTCGTCGCGGTCAA
>NZ_JBEGED010000066.1:287-553 GCF_040202885.1 Xanthomonas sp. WHRI 1810A | reverse complement strand
GTCAGCCTGGATGTTGTGGTGCTGAGTGCACCGGAGGCGCTTCTCGAAGCCAGCAACCGAACGGCTGCCTGGTGTGCAGTGTTTGAGTCGCTGCAGCTCACGGACTATTCGAGCGTGGTACTCGTAGAACATGCGAGCCGCGCCGATGGAATCGTTGGTGATCGCCTTGTGGGTCCGGTGACGGTGAAGATTAGCCAGGACGACGATCGCGCGGCATTTGCCGAGACAACGGTTCGAAAGGTCGCGTAATGAGCATTGGCCCCTCG
>NZ_JBEGED010000066.1:0-277 GCF_040202885.1 Xanthomonas sp. WHRI 1810A | reverse complement strand
AAGGCGGGATACGAGGTGGACACCTGCGACAACGGCAACGCTTCTCTGCAGATCCTTGAGCACAAGCGGTATCAGCTTGTACTCACCGATGTAATGCTTGGTGGCAAGTCAGGTCTCGATGTCCTGGAGCTGGTTCGCAAAGGGCAGGGCATCAACAAGGACACGCCGATCATCGTGTACACATCAGACGGATCACCGGTTGTGCGGCAGCAGGCCGCAACACTCGGAGCAAGCATGTTCCTTGAGCGCCCGATACCGGCCAAAGAGCTGCTTAATG
>NZ_JBEGED010000065.1:246-553 GCF_040202885.1 Xanthomonas sp. WHRI 1810A | reverse complement strand
CTATCGCGGGGACGGTGGAGTCAGTGCCGCCGCGCTTCGCGGTAGATCTATCGAAGGCCAGGAGGGCAGGCGCCATGGACGGCACATTGGTTGAGCAGTGATTTGGTGATTCAGGACACCTCACGATGGACGAGCAAGAGCCCGCGCCAAAGCGGGGACGCCGGTTCAAGGAGCAGACACCGGTCCAACGCGCACTCGGATTGCTGGTGCGTCGCGAGCATTCGCGCAAGGAATTGAACCGCAAGCTGTTGGCACGCGGCATAGAGCCGGAAGCTGCCGAGGCTGCCGTCGAGCGTCTCGCTGGTGA
>NZ_JBEGED010000065.1:0-236 GCF_040202885.1 Xanthomonas sp. WHRI 1810A | reverse complement strand
GAACTCGGAACCCATGGCCTGGATAGCGAGGCCATCAGTGCTGCCATGGCGACCTTTGAAGGCGATTGGACCGAAAACGCACACGATTTGATCCGTCGTCGGTTCGGCGAGCAGGGTCCAGTGGATCTGCCGCAGCGGCGCAAGGCTGCCGATCTGTTGGCCCGGCGTGGTTTTGACGGCAACAGCATTCGTAGCGCCACGCGCTTCGACCTTGAGGACTGAGGGCGCCAGGCCTG
>NZ_JBEGED010000064.1:0-557 GCF_040202885.1 Xanthomonas sp. WHRI 1810A | reverse complement strand
CAGCGTGTCCGACGGCATCGTGCGCATCTTCGGCCTGGCCGACGTGATGCAGGGCGAAATGATCGAACTGCCCAACAACACCTTCGCGCTTGCGCTGAACCTGGAGCGTGATTCGGTCGGCGCCGTGGTGCTGGGCGATTACGAGAACCTGCGCGAAGGCGACGTGGCCAAGACCACCGGCCGCATCCTGGAAGTGCCGGTGGGTCCGGAGCTGCTCGGTCGCGTGGTCAACGCGCTCGGCGAGCCGATCGACGGCAAGGGTCCGCTCGGCGCGACCCAAACCGCACCGGTGGAGCGTGTTGCGCCGGGCGTGATCTGGCGTAAGTCGGTCGACCAGCCGGTGCAGACCGGTTACAAGTCGGTCGATGCGATGATCCCGATCGGCCGCGGCCAGCGCGAGCTGGTCATCGGCGACCGCCAGACCGGCAAGACCGCGCTGGCGATCGATGCGGTGATCAACCAGAAGGGCACCGGCATCAAGTGCGTGTACGTGGCGATCGGCCAGAAGGCCTCGACCGTTGCCAACATCGTGCGCAAGCTCGAAGAGAACGGCGCGC
>NZ_JBEGED010000063.1:0-563 GCF_040202885.1 Xanthomonas sp. WHRI 1810A | reverse complement strand
CTCGAAAAATTATACCCCCTTGCGCTAATGACAGGGCGTCTGCGAGCTGACCGGACGGGTAGGTCGACCGGCCTCGCACCTACGTGCGAAGGGCGCTGCGGCGTCAGATGCCGAGCGCGCGCGGTTCGCTCCAAAGCGCGCTGCGCTCCCATATCTGCGCGAATTCGCGCTCCAGCTGACGACTGCGCGCGGCGCCCGACAGCCAAGTTTCGCCGTCGTCGAAGCGGTGGCCTGTTGGACGAAAGTAGTAGGCGTCATCGCCTACCACGTAGGCCGACGCGTAGCTGCCATCGACCGGATCGCTGACCGCACGGAAGCGAAACACGCTGGGCAGGCGCTGGGCCAGCCGCAACAGCGCGCTGCCACTGGCGTTGGCGCTTGCGGTGTCCTGCACCAGTACATGCACGCGTTTGTCATGCCGGGCGGTGGCGAAGCGACGCAGCGCATCGAGTGCCGCAACGTTGTCGAACAGCGGCGGATCCAGTGCACGCGTATAGATCAGCACCTGACGGCGCGCCGCACACAGCAGGCCGGTGGTGGCAGCCAGGGCTGCGCTCAGATGC
>NZ_JBEGED010000062.1:0-571 GCF_040202885.1 Xanthomonas sp. WHRI 1810A | reverse complement strand
CAGAACCCCAATGAGGGCACGGTCGGCGCCTTTAATGTTGGGTCTCTGCCGTTTGGACTTCTTGATGTGACTCCAGATCCGAAAATTCGCAAGCGCTCGGTCGATGCATTGATCTTGCGATCCGCAGAGCGCGATGGGTTCACGCCGCTGCAGGCTCGTGTGATTGCCGGCCGCATGAAGGCTGAGGATAGTGGTCTGTCCGTTCGCCAGCGCGTGCTGCCACGCATCGCTGATCTAGATTCCTATCATCAGCTGCCTGACATCGACATCGCGGTGGATCGCATCTGCACCGCGATACAGGGGCGCGAAGTTATTGCATGTGTGGTCGATCATGACGCAGACGGCAGTACTGCCGGCGCAGTGATGTTGGCCTCGCTGGTTGACTATTTTGGCATGGCCCAGCAGGACGTGCTCCTGTTCAACTCGCACCGCATGAAGGAGGGATACGGTGTCAGCAACGCCGTGGTCGACCGCATTCTGCAGCACCATCCTCTTCCTTCACTCATCATCACCGGTGACCAGGGCAGCGCGGACCATGACCGGATAACGCGCATGAGGGAGGAGGGCATCG
>NZ_JBEGED010000061.1:0-588 GCF_040202885.1 Xanthomonas sp. WHRI 1810A | reverse complement strand
ATTGCTGCCGCTCTGGCGCACGAAGGAGTTGTAGCCCAGCGCCACGCCGTTTTCGCCGATGGAATTGGTCTGACGGCCCATTGCGGTGCTGTTGACGCCGCTGGCACTGCTGTCCACACCCAGCGCACTGGCACCGGTCGCCGACGCCCGGCTGCCGGAGGCAATCGCAACACTGCGCGCGCCGCTGGCGCTGGCACCTGCACCGACCGCGCTGCTGCGATCGCCGGTTGCCGAGGCCACGCCTTCGCCGGTGGTTTGCACCATGCCATTGGTGGTCTGCACATCGGCGGCCAGGGAATCCAACTGGCCCTTGTTGACCGCATCGGTGGCGGCCTGGCCGTCGCTGACATTGACGATGCGACGCGTTGCCGGACCGCCGCGGCCATTGCCGCTGCCGATCGACACCGTGTCCGCTTCATAGGTGCGCGAACCCGAGCCCAACGCCACCGAATCGGCACCGGTTGCGCCGGCATTGGCACCGAGCGCCACACCGTTGACCGCGCTTTGGCGCACGAACGCGTTGTAGCCCACAGCCACCGCATTTTCGCCAATCACATTGACCTGACGACCGACACCGGTGCTGTTGAT
>NZ_JBEGED010000060.1:0-594 GCF_040202885.1 Xanthomonas sp. WHRI 1810A | reverse complement strand
AATCGAGTTCGCGCACCAGATAACGCGCGACTTCCTTCGGGTGGCCTTCGCGATCGTCGGGGGTAACCGGGAAATTGGGCACGATCAGTTCGGCCTGGTTGGGCAGATCGAACGGCGAGGCCAGCGACGCCATTTCGGCGTGATCGGGCAAGCCGTTGTCGATGGCGAAGGATTGAAAATCGCCGCCGCCGGTGAGCGTGGCCGAGGTCATCACCACCGAATCCACTTCGTTCCAGATCATCGTGCGCAGCACCTGCGCGGCCGACACCGGCGAGCAATGGCAGATCAGATCGCCATCGCGCGACAAGGTGATCCAACGCGCCATCGGCGGCTGGCCTTCCTTGTCTTCGCGTCGCCAACCGCTCCACAGATTGTGTTGCTGCTCGGCCATTTCCAAGGCCATACCGAGACTGCGCTGCAGGCGTTCGCGTGCGGAATCGTCCTGCTTTCCCTTGGCGATCGCACTGTGTGCGGCATGCACCCAATTGAACAGCGCGCGGGTTTCTTCGCCGAGTTCTTCGATCGCCGGGCCCCACTGCGGCGGCAACTTGCCGTTGGCCGCGCGCCACAACGGGTCGCGCTCGCCGGGTTCGG
>NZ_JBEGED010000006.1:155898-290263 GCF_040202885.1 Xanthomonas sp. WHRI 1810A | reverse complement strand
ATGGTGGGTCGTGTGGGATTCGAACCTACGACCAATTGGTTAAAAGCCAACTGCTCTACCAACTGAGCTAACGACCCAAAATAGTGGTCGGGGTAAGGGGATTCGAACTCCTGACATCCTGCTCCCAAAGCAGGCGCGCTACCGGACTGCGCTATACCCCGACATGGCTACATACTGGAAATTGGCTCCGTGACCAGGACTCGAACCTGGGACCCAATGATTAACAGTCATTTGCTCTACCGACTGAGCTATCACGGAACGACTCAATTTCAGATGTAACTTACAACGCTTCAAACACCACAGCTTCAGTACCTCCATGCAAAACAACGTCTTGCACTTACTCCCTGAATCTACTGCATTTTCAGCCTCGTTGACCTGTTTGCATCGCTGCGTTCACGTCTCTGAGGCGCGCTATTCTACATTTCCAGAAACAGCTGTCAACCCTCCAAAATGCTTTTAAGACAATGATTTGCGATTTTCCATTGATCACTCGTCGGGCGCGGCAAGTAGGGTTCGTGCGCAAAGCGTGGTCGAAAAAAAGGGCCTCCGCGTGGGAGACCCTGTTGCCCTCTCTATATAAGCAGCGAGCGAATCAGCTGAAGACGATCTCGTCACCCACCACACGACCGGTGATACTGGTGCCGGGCATGAACCCGCCAGACAGAATCAACGTCGCCAACGGGTTTTCGATCCAGCGCTGAATCCCGCGCTTCAAAGGCCGCGCGCCGTACACCGGGTCGTAACCGACGGCAATCAGCTTGTCCATGGCTTCAGGCGACAGCTCCAGCGCCAGATCGCGTTCGGCCAGACGCTTACGCAGGCGACCCAGCTGGATGTCCGCGATACCGGCAATCTGGTCGCGGGCCAACGGCTCAAACACCACCACTTCGTCGATCCGGTTTACGAACTCGGGACGGAAGTGCGAGCTGACCGCATCCATCACGGCCGCACGCTGCGCTTCACGATCACCTTCCAGCTCCTGAATCCGTGCCGAGCCCAGGTTGGAGGTCATGACGATCACCGTATTGCGGAAATCCACCGTGCGGCCGTGGCTGTCGGTCAGACGACCGTCCTCAAGCACCTGCAGCAGCACGTTGAACACGTCCGGGTGAGCTTTCTCGACCTCGTCCAGCAGGATCACCGAATACGGCTTGCGACGTACCGCCTCAGTCAGGTAACCGCCCTCTTCGTAGCCCACGTAGCCCGGTGGCGCTCCGATCAGCCGCGCCACGGAGTGTTTCTCCATGAACTCCGACATATCGATCCGCACCATCGCTTCTTCAGTGTCGAACAGAAACTCGGCCAGCGCCTTGCACAGCTCGGTCTTGCCGACGCCGGTCGGGCCCAGGAACATGAACGAACCGCTCGGACGATTGGGGTCGGACAGCCCGGCACGGGAGCGACGCACCGCATTCGCCACCGCAACCACCGCCTCGTTCTGCCCGATCACGCGTTGATGCAACAGGCTTTCCATCTTCATCAGCTTGTCGCGCTCGCCTTCGAGCATCTTCGACACAGGGATGCCGGTCCACTTGGAAACCACCTCGGCGATTTCCTCTTCAGTCACCTTGCTGCGTAGCAACTGATTTTCAGGCTTGCCGTGCTGGTCAACCATCTGCAGGCTGCGTTCCAGATCGGGGATAATCCCGTACTGCAATTCAGCCATGCGATTGAGGTCACCCTTGCGACGCGCCGCCTCCAGCTCCTGACGTGACTGCTCGATCTTTTGCTGGATCTGCGCGGACCCTGTGACTTCGGCTTTTTCCGAGGTCCAGATTTCTTCGAGATCCGCGTACTCGCGCTCCAGCCGGCCAATTTCTTCCTGCAGCTTTTCAAGGCGCTTGATCGCGGCTTCGTCGTCTTCTTTTTTCAGCGCCTGGGCTTCGACTTTCAACTGAATGAGACGACGCTCGAGACGGTCGAGGACTTCAGGCTTGGAGTCGATTTCCATGCGGATACGGCTGGCAGCCTCATCGATCAGGTCGATGGCCTTGTCCGGCAACTGTCGATCAGTGATGTAGCGATGGCTGAGCTTGGCCGCCGCAATAATCGCACCGTCGGTAATCGCCACCTTGTGGTGGACCTCATAACGCTCTTTCAGGCCGCGCAAGATGGCGATGGTGTCTTCTTCACTCGGTTCTTCCACCAGCACCTTCTGAAAGCGTCGCTCAAGGGCCGCGTCTTTCTCGATGTACTGGCGGTATTCGTTGAGCGTGGTGGCGCCGACGCAGTGCAGCTCACCGCGCGCCAACGCAGGCTTGAGCATGTTGCCTGCATCCATCGAGCCTTCGGCCTTGCCGGCGCCGACCATGGTATGCAGCTCGTCGATGAACAGGATGATCTGGCCTTCCTGCTTGGACAGCTCGTTGAGCAAGCCCTTGAGGCGCTCTTCGAACTCGCCACGGAACTTGGCGCCCGCAATCAGCGCGCCCATGTCCAGGGACAACAGGCGCTTGCCTTTCAAGCCATCCGGTACTTCGCCATTGATGATGCGCTGGGCCAGACCTTCGGCGATGGCGGTTTTACCGACGCCAGGCTCACCGATCAGCACCGGGTTGTTTTTAGTCCGGCGTTGCAGCACTTGAATCGTGCGGCGGATTTCGTCATCACGACCGATCACCGGATCCAGCTTGCCCTCTTCAGCGCGCTTGGTCAGGTCTACGGTGTACTTGTCCAGCGCCTGGCGCGACTCTTCGACATTGGCGTCGTTGACCGCGCCCCCGCCACGCAGGTTGATAATCGCGTTCTCAAGGGCTTTTTTGCTGACGCCCTGACCCAGCAGCAATTTGCCGAGCTTGCTGTTCTCGTCCATGGCAGCCAGCAGCACCAGTTCGCTGGAGATGAACTGATCGCTTTTTTGCTGGGCCAGACGATCGGCCTGATTGAGCAGACGCGCCAGGTCCTGCGACATGTTGACGTCGCCGGTCGGGTTCTGGATTTTCGGCAGTTGGTCGAGCTCTTTGCTCAACTCCTTGCGCAGGCTGTTGACGTCAAAGCCCACTTGCAACAGCAACGGCTTGATCGAGCCGCCTTGCTGTTCAAGCAGCGCCTGCATCAAGTGCGCAGGTTCGATGGCCGGGTGGTCAAGGCCCACTGCCAGGGATTGGGCGTCTGATAACGCCAACTGTAATTTGCTGGTTAAACGATCGATACGCATTAGTCACCTTCCTATATAGCCAGGCCGGAGCAATGAACACACCTGATGAAGAAAACCTGGCAGATGGTCCGTAAGATGCGGGCGATTGCACAGGATTCAAGCGGCGAATGATTGATCTGGGTCAACGATAGCTGCTGGGGAGAGTTTTGTGACGGTGATTGCCTGTAGGAGCGCGCTTGCCCGCGATTTGCGGTGCGCTGTCCAACACATTCGTCACAGACAGAAAGCAATCGCGGGCAAGCGCGCTCCTACAGGGGGAATGCGTATCAGCCTTCGATCCAGACCAGCGAGGCGAAGCGACCGGTGCGGGCGCTGCGGCGGTAGGAGTAGAAGCGTGGGTCGTTATAGGTGGACAGGCCGCCGCCGTACACCGCCGTGATGCCGTACGCAGCCAGGCGCAGGCGCGCCAGCTGATAGATGTCGGCCATGAACTTGCCGCCATTGACGCTGGGCACAAAGGCTTCGGCAGTTTCAGGATGCGTGCTGATAAAGGCTTCACGCACTTCCGGCCCGACTTCGAACGCGTCCGGCCCGATGGCGGGGCCAAGCCAGGCCATGATGTCAGCCGGGTCGTCGGAAAAGCTGCGCGCCGCCGCTTCCAGCACACCGGCCGCCAGCCCGCGCCAGCCTGCATGGGCAGCAGCGACTTGGGTGCCGGACCGATTGCAGAACAACACCGGCAGGCAATCGGCGGTCATGATCGTGCAGGCAACGCCCGGCGTGGAGGTCCAACTGGCGTCGGCTTCAATCACCTTGGCAGGCGTAGCTTCGACAACCTTCACACCGTGAACCTGACGCAACCAGGCAGGCTCGATACCCAGCCGTGAGGTCAGCACCAGACGGTTGCTGGCCACCGCCTGAAAATCATCGTCGACGTGATCGCCCAGGTTCAAACCGTCGAACGGCGCCAGACTCACGCCGCCCGCTCGCGTGGTGACACAGGACTTGATGCCCGCTGGCGCAGGCCAGTCAGGTATCAGCCAGTCACTCACGGGTTGATTCATCCAACGAATGCCTCACGGTCCTGCTTGAGCAGCGACAGCAACCAGACGAAATCGTCCGGCAGCGGCGATTCCCAACCCATTCGCTTACCGGTCGTCGGGTGATCCAGCTCAAGGAAACGAGCATGCAATGCCTGACGGGGGAAGTGCTTGAGGGATTCGACCATGGTCACGCTGGCCGCAGGCGGAATGCGGAAGCGACCGCCGTAGGCAGGATCACCCACGAGCGGGAAGTTGATGTGCGACATGTGCACGCGAATCTGGTGAGTGCGGCCGGTTTCGAGCTTGACCCGCACGTGCGTGTGGGAGCGGAAACGCTCGAGCACGCGGTAGTGACTGACCGCAGGCTTGCCGCCTTCCATCACCGCCATGCGCTGGCGTTGCTGGCCGTGGCGACCGATGGGAGCATCGATCTTGCCGCCTGCGGTCACGACGCCGATCACGATGCATTCATAGATACGGCTGACGCTGCGGTTCTGCAGCTGTAGGACCAGTTGCGTCTGCGCCTGAATGGTCTTGGCCACCACCATCAACCCGGTGGTGTCCTTGTCCAGCCGATGCACGATGCCGGCACGCGGGACATTGATGATGTCCGGCACATGGTGCAGCAACGCGTTGAGCAGTGTGCCGTCAACATGGCCCGCCGCCGGGTGCACCACCAGACCGGGAGGTTTGTTGATGACCAGGATCTGGTCGTCTTCATAGACGATGTCCAGTTCGATGTCCTGGGCGATCCACTCGCCCTGGGCTTCCTGTTCGGCGACCAAAGCCAGCACAGCCCCGCCGTGCACGATGTCGCGGGGGCGAAGAACGCCTCCGTCCACGGTCAGGCGGCCATCTTTGATCCAGGCGGAAAGGCGCGAGCGTGAGTGCTCAGCGAAGAGTTGGGCGGCGACTTGGTCGAGGCGTTGACCGCCCAAATCGGACGGCACCTCTGCGCGGAGTTCTATGATCTCAGACATGCTCAAACTAGGAGGTGGCACTGGCCTTTGGTTTCGGCTGTGCGCTTGTGGTTAAATACGGCGTCTTTTGTCCCGGGGGTTCCACGGGGCGCCCATCATAACAGGACGGTCCTGCGCAAGACAGCAGGCCGTTATAGGGACGCAAGCCGCCATGCAAGTGAAACACCTGCTGCTGATCGCCATCCTCGCACTCACCGCTGCCTGTTCGTCGAAGAAAGAAGTCGTCGACGAAAACCTCAGCGAAGTCGAGCTGTACCAGCAGGCGCAGGCCGATCTGGACAACAACAGCTATAACAGCGCCACCGAGAAGCTCAAGGCGCTGGAATCACGCTATCCGTTCGGTCGTTACGCGGATCAAGCTCAACTGGAGCTGATCTACGCCAACTACAAAAATGGCGAGCCTGAAGCGGCCAAGTCGGCTGCCGAGCGGTTTATCCGCCTGCACCCACAACACCCGAACGTCGATTACGCCTATTACCTCAAGGGCCTGACCTCGTTTGACCAGGACGTCGGCCTGCTGGCGCGCTTCCTGCCGCTGGACCAGACCAAACGCGACCCCGGCGCTGCGCGTGACTCCTACAACGAGTTCGCCCAACTGACCAGCCGCTACCCCAACAGCCGTTATTCCCCTGACGCCAAGCAGCGCATGATTTACCTGCGCAACCTGCTGGCGGCCTACGAGATTCACGTGGCCGACTACTACCTGACCCGTCAGGCGTATGTCGCGGCTGCCAACCGTGGTCGCTATGTCGTTGAAAACTTCCAGGAGACGCCGGCAGTGGGCGACGGCCTGGCCGTGATGGTCGAAGCCTACCAGCGCATGCACCTGGACGATCTGGCCGACACCAGCCTTGAAGTCCTGAAAACCAACTACCCAGAGCATCCACAACTGGTTGACGGCAAGTTCGAGCCACGGGAATCGGAAGCGGACAACCGTTCGTGGCTGTCCAAGGCGACCCTAGGCCTGATCGAAAGCCGTCCGCCGCTGCCGCCCGGCCAGACCCGCGCCAACCAGGACGTGATCAAGCAGTACGAAGATGCCAAGGAAGCCATCCCTGCCGACCTGCTGCCGGAAAACCAGGCAGAGCTTGACGAGCAGGAACACGAAGCGGAAGGCAACAGCGACCGTTCGTGGTTCAGCTACGCGACATTTGGTGTGTTTGACTGAGCAAGCTGCCGGTCGTACCGCTGACAAGGGGCCCTTCGGGGCCTCTTTTTTTATGCCCGGACACTTTATTACCGCGCGCATCACTGTGCGGCTGACGGCGCCTTGGCTACACTGCGAAATCTTCACTCACTAAGCTGGTAATCATGATTCGCTTGATTATGTGGATCGCCTTGATCATGGCGGCCATCTGGTTCTTCAAACGCCTCTTCCGAGGCCCTGTTTCACGTCCCAAGGCGCAACCACCGGAAATCGCCGCAGTGCCGATGGTCCGTTGCGCGCAATGCGGTGTGCATCTGCCGCAAGACCGCGCCGTGAGTGCCGGACAGCAATGGTATTGCAGCGAGCCGCACCGGCTTCAGGGCCCCGCGACACGTGACCGCTGACACCTTTTCCCTCACCACTCCCCAGGCTCAGCGCATTCTTCGGCTGTACCACCTGTATCGACTGACCATCGGCGTGATGCTGGTATTGCTGATCTCCAGCAGCCTGGACGCCGAACTGCTGGAACTGGCCGATATCGACCTGTTCCGCACCGGATGCTGGGTGTATCTGGTGTTCAACATCCTGATAGTGGTGTTTCTGGAACGCGCCACCACTCAGGGCCAGCTGTTCTTCCTCGCCCTGAGCGATGCGTTCATGCTGTCGGCGCTGTTCTATGCCGGCGGTGGTGCACCCAGCGGCATTGGCAACCTGATCATTGCCTCGGTGGCGATCAGCAATGTGCTGTTGCGTAAGCGCACCGGGCTTTTGATTGCGGCCATCTCGGCAATCGGCATCATTTACCTGACCTTTTACATCAGCTACGACAAGCCGGCGGCCGCTAACCACTACGTGCAGGCAGGGTCGCTTGGTGCGTTGTGCTTTGCGGCCGCGTTGCTGGTCCAGGCGCTGGTTCGACGCCAACAGGTCAGTGAAGACATTGCCGAACAGCGCGCGGCCGACGTGAACGATCTGGAGCAGCTCAACGCGTTGATCCTGCAACGCATGCGCACCGGCATTCTGGTGCTGGACGCCCGGCGACAAGTCCTGCTGGCCAATCAGAGCGCGCTCACGTTGCTGGGCCAGGAAGCACTGCTGGGCAAAACCATCGATGACTATTCGCTGGAACTGGTGGACCGACTGCGCCAATGGCTGATCAACCCGACGCTGGCGCCGCGCAGCATTTCGACGTCCGCCAGCGGTCCGGTACTGCGCGCAGGTTTCATTGCCCTGAATCGTGACAGTCAACGACACACGCTGATTTTCCTCGAAGACATTTCGCAAATTTCGCAGCAGGCGCAGCAGTTGAAACTGGCCGCGCTTGGCCGGTTGACCGCGGGGATCGCGCATGAAATCCGCAATCCGCTGGGCGCCATTAGTCACGCCGCCCAGCTGTTGGGGGAATCGGAGGAACTGGACGCCGCCGACCGGCGTCTGAGTCAGATCATCCAGGACCAGTCGCGACGGATGAATCTGGTGATCGAGAACGTCCTGCAGCTGTCGCGCCGACGTCAAACCGAACCCCATTTGCTCGACCTCAAGCAGTGGCTTGAACAGTTTGTCGCCGACCTTCGCAACAGCCTGGCGCCCGATCAGACCGTGCACCTTGACGTCGGGCCGGGCATTGTCACCACGCGAATGGACGCTGAGCAACTGCAGCAGGTGCTGGTCAATCTGGTCCAGAACGGTCTGCGCTACAGTGCACAAGCCAACCCCGGCGCTCAGGTCTGGCTCAGGCTGTTTCACAATGCCCTGAGCGAACTGCCAACGCTGGAAGTGCTGGACGATGGCCCCGGCGTTGCTCAGGAGCACCTGATGAAGATTTTCGAGCCGTTCTTCACCACTGAAAGCAACGGCACCGGCCTGGGCCTCTACCTGTCGCGCGAATTGTGCGAAAGCAATCAGGCCAACCTGGATTATTCACCGCGCGAAGGTGGCGGCAGCTGCATGCGGATCACCTTCGCCCATCCGTTCAAATTGAGTTGAACATGAGCCAACGGCAAAAGATCCTGATCGTCGATGATGAGCCGGACATTCGCGAATTGCTGGAGATCACTCTGGGGCGAATGAAGCTCGACACGCGCAGCGCCCGCAACGTCAAGGAAGCCTACGAGTGGCTGGCGCGGGAGCCGTTCGACTTGTGCCTGACCGACATGCGCCTGCCCGATGGCAACGGCCTGGAGCTGGTGCAGCACATCCAGCAACGCCACGCCCAAGTGCCGGTGGCCATGATCACCGCTCATGGCAGCCTCGACACGGCCATTCACGCCCTCAAGGCCGGCGCCTTTGACTTTCTGACCAAGCCTGTCGATCTCGGCCGCCTTCGCGAGCTGGTGAGCAGCGCATTGCGGCTGCGTGTCCCCTCCTCCGGCGAAGGCCGTATCGATAAGCGGTTGCTGGGAGATTCTCCTCCCATGCAAGCCTTGCGCAAACAGGTCGACAAGCTGGCGCGCAGTCAGGCGCCGGTCTACATCAGTGGCGAATCGGGCAGTGGCAAAGAACTTGTCGCGCGCCTGATTCACGAGCAGGGGCCACGCTCGGAGCAGCCGTTTGTACCGGTCAACTGCGGTGCGATTCCGTCAGAGCTGATGGAGAGCGAATTTTTCGGTCACCGCAAAGGCAGCTTCACGGGCGCTCACGAAGACAAGCCTGGTCTGTTCCAGGCAGCGAACAGCGGCACGTTGTTTCTTGATGAAGTGGCGGATCTGCCGCTGACGATGCAGGTCAAGTTGCTGCGCGCGATACAGGAAAAATCCGTTCGCGCCGTCGGCAGTCAACAGGAAGCAGTCGTGGACGTGCGGGTGCTCTGCGCCACCCACAAGGACCTGAGCGCCGAAGTGGCTGCCGGGCGGTTCCGTCAGGATTTGTACTACCGGCTCAATGTCATCGAGTTGCGCGTGCCGTCACTGCGCGAGCGTCGGGAGGACATCGAGGAGCTGGCCAACAATGTGCTGAAACGGCTCTCGGTCAGTAATGCTCAACCCCCTGCCCGCCTGCAGCCCAAGGCCCTTGATGCGCTGAAGAACTACCGTTTCCCCGGCAACGTCCGCGAACTGGAGAACATGCTGGAGCGCGCCTACACGCTGTGCGAAAACGACCAGATCAACGCCGACGACCTGCGCCTGGCCGAGCCCATCAACAACCGCGAAGCCAGCGACCCGAACCTCGCCGACATCAATAACCTGGAAGACTACCTGGAAAGCATCGAACGCAAACTCATCCTTCAGGCGCTCGAAGAAACCCGCTGGAACAGAACGGCGGCGGCGCAGCGGCTGAACCTGTCGTTTCGGTCGATGCGGTATCGGTTGAAGAAGTTGGGGCTTGATTGAGCTATCGCGGCATCGAGTCTTGATAAGTCCTTAATAGGGTCCTATCGTTCCCTTTATGGGACCTTAAGGAGGACGTCATGTCGCTGGGCGATGCACTTTTCACCACGACTCAACAACGGTTATTAGGGTTGCTGTACGGGTCTCCGGACCGTAGCTATTACACCAATGAGATTGTTCGCTGGGCGGGGGTCGGTAAAGGAAGTCTGACTCGGGAGCTGTCGCGCCTGCATGGGGCAGGCATCGTTACCCTCACACCCGTCGGCAACCAGATTCATTACCAAGCCAACAGCGAATGCCCGATTTATCACGAGCTTGTGGCGATCGTTCGCAAAACCTTTGGCATTGCCGACTATATTCGCGCAGAGCTGATGCCACTTGCATCGAGCATTACGTCCGCCTTCATCTATGGCTCGATCGCTAAAGGTAACGCCCACACTTCCAGTGACATTGATCTCATGCTGATTGGCGATGGCCTCAGCTACAGCGAAGTGATGGAGCGTATGATCCTCATCGAAGCGAGGCTTGGGCGGACCATAAATCCCACGCTCTACACGAACATAGACTGGCAAACCAAGCTGGAGGCCGGCAACAGCTTCGTCCAGCGAGTCTCACAACAAGCGAAAATCCAAATCATAGGAAGCGAACCAGGAGAACCCAAGGATGGGCAATCAGGACAACCTCGATAATCTGGTACGTAGCGGCGGACTCAAAGCTGAACCTCCTGATCAAAGGGAGTGCACAAGTCTCGTTGGATCCGCCTGTGATCGTCTGCATGACGCGCGCAATCCGACGCTTTCATTTGCCAGCCGCTTTGACCTTGCCTACAACGCCGCACACGCTCTTGCCTTAGCGGCCCTTAGATTGCGCGGCTACCGCTCCGATCGACGCTACCTGGTTTTCCAGTGTCTTGCTCACACAGCAGGCATCAACAAGATACAGGTGCGAATCTTCGCCCTCTGTCACGAACGCCGAAACCTTGCGGAATACGAAGGCTACATGGATGTAGACGAATCATTGTTGTCAGAACTGATCGTCAATGCCGAACAACTGAAGGATTACCTCGAACGAGCGCTGTAACGCCGACGTCAGATCCGCCCCTCAGGCGCATAAGGCGCTGGATCAATGATGGGCGCTTGCGCCAGCAGCAGATCGGTCAGCAACTGACACGACGCAGGCGCCAGCACCAAGCCGTTTCGGTAATGCCCGCAGTTCAGCCACAGCCCCTGGAAACCCGGCACCGGACCGATGAAGGGAATCCCTTCAGGCGAACCCGGCCGCAGCCCCGCCCAATGCCCCACCACCTGCGCATCCGCCAAGGCCGGAATCAACTCGACGGCCGAGGCCTTGAGGCTTTCCAGCGCAGGCTCGGTTGGGGTCTTGTCGAAGCCTTCGTGCTCCAGCGTGCTGCCAATCAGGATGTGGCCGTCACGACGCGGAATGGCGTAGCGGCCCTTGGCGAGAACCATGCTCGGCAGAAAGTCCGACGCGCACTTGTACAGAATCATCTGGCCCTTGACTGGTTCTACCGGCAGATTCAGGCCAAGCAGCTGCAACAACTCGCCGCTCCAGGCACCCGCCGCCAGGACAACCCGATCACCGAGAATGTCACCGCTGGACGTACTGACGCCGAGCACGGTGTCGCCGTCGCGCACGAAGCCGGTCACAGCAGCGTGCTCGTGAACGGTAACGTTGGGCAGCGCCAGCAAGGCGGCTTCCAGGGATTTGACCAACCGCGGATTGCGCACGTTGGCAATGTCAGCCATGTGGATGGCCCGCTGAAAACCGTCGCCCATTACGGGCACAGCGTTGTACACCGAAGAAATCTCCACCGCGCGCAGCGGCCGATTCTGCGCAGCGGCCCACGCCAGCGCCTCGGCTTCATCGTCCAGGTCCAGCCAGTACAAACCGGTCTTGTGGACCTCCGGGTCAATGCCTGTCGCGGCGAGTAAACGCTGCGACAGCTGCGGGTAGAAATCCTGGGACCAATGCGCCAACGCAGTCACCGCCGGGCTGTAGCGCCAGGGATACAACGGCGAAACAATCCCGCCCCCTGCCCATGACGACTCCTGCCCAACGCTTGAGCGGTCGAGCAACACCACGTCCGCGCCCGCTGTGGCGAGGTTGAAGGCGGTCAGCAGGCCGATGACGCCTGCGCCGATGATGATGATTTTTTGTTGCTTGGACATGAGCGGCTCAATGCAGAAATTGAGGAATCAGCGGCTCCAGCACAATACCGTCGTCGCGTTCCCCGTCACGCTGGGATTACTTCGCTTACCCGTGTTGTCGATGACGAAACTGCCGCATTTGTCACCCACCATGGTGCCAGTCGGGGTGGCGGTAAGCGTGAAGGCCTGAGGATTGCTTCGGTCAGCCGCAATCGTATAAAAAGCGTTACCTGCAGGGATCGCAACGGTCGCTGCCGGCGTGCTTCCCGCCGCAGCGATGTCAGCATACTGCCCGTTTCGCGAGTAAAACCGCTCAAGACTCTGGGTGGTTTCAGACAACAGACCCGCTATCTCCGAACGATGAGTGCGCTTCACGTATTCGGTGTAACTCGGGTAAGCGATAGCCGCAAGGATGCCAATGATTGCTACCACGATCATCAACTCGATGAGGGAGAAGCCTTCTGATTTTTCATGCATGACTCGTCGCCCTTACTGTATTTGTCGCCACATTATTCGTTGATAGGTGTTAGCGGTCCCGCCCTTCTCAAGGATCTTGAGTGGCGCCCCACCGCTGGAGTCCAACAGGTACTTGTTGTCGTTAGCCCCAGAGGTACCGGAAATAATAGAGGCCAACGTAGGAATACCGGTATTGACCGCAAGTCCGCTGACGAGCGTATCGGCGGTTGTAATGTCGTTATCGCCGTTGGTATCAAGCACCTGGTAATTGAGCATCCCGCCTTTGGCAGCATCCAGTTCAAACAGCCGACCTGTACCTGTGCTTTCGCATGGGTCACTGGAGTTGACCGCTGCAGTGGTGAAGATGATACGACCACGACTGGTCTGGGCAGGGTAAATAATACGCTCGCCTAGATAGGGACTGGCCGTCGCGAGCGGCATGTACCAACCCTTTTTGCTCGCCCAGTCGACGTCGTTTGTCGTACTGGTGAAATACGTATTGCCATTGCCGGTGACGCTGCCGGTAATTTGCTGCTGTTGAAGACCGCTTTCGACAATGCCGCCCGCACTGGAATCAGCGTCCCATATCGCATAGAAGTCCTGCTGGGCCGTGGTCTGCTTATCTGCTGTCTCAATGAACTTGCCGGTGCCGAAATACACCAGCTTCCCGTTGAGAGGGTGATCGAGCAGTAAGGGCTGGACTGTAATCGGCTGGTCCGCACCTCTGGGCGCCGTGAACAGCGGCTTGTTGCTGAAGGCGACTTTCCAGGTGTCTGCCGTCGCCCCGCTGAGATCAAACTTCCACAGCCGTCCCTTCAGGTCACCCGCATAGGCCGCCGTCACGACATTCTGCGCATTGACTCGCAACTTCACTGAAGACAATCCGTTATCGCTTTCCCCAGCAGTGGTCGGTAGCGGCGGAATAGGAATTTTCTTGATCAGCTTCCCGGTCTTGATATTGACCACAAACAGTGCGGCTGACCCGCTGAAGCTGCCGTATCCATTACCAAAAACGGCGATCCCCGTACCGTCAGCCATCCGCGCCACGTCAACCTTAGAGTACGCGTAGCCTAGGTCATTGAAATCATTGCCGACCGTGTTGGCGTCCGGCGCCTTGATTTCCCAAAGCGCGCCGATTGTATTGTTGATGGCGTCAACCTGTTGCGCGGCCAGCTGGATGGCATAGAACGCCTTACCGCCCGCGCCTGCGCCGCCCACTGCTACGGTTTGCCAGGTTCCACCCGCATTGAGCTGAGTATCGAAAACACCGACCTGACCGTCGACCGTGAACTTATGCATGCCTTGTCCATAATCCAGGTCCGATACAGTAATCAACGATGAAAGCGCGGTAGACGGCATGTAGGCATACCGCTGAGTGCCGTCTTCGGGATTGATTACATGCATGAAGCCATCGTTGGCGTTAACCAGCAGATTGGAGTTCATGCCCGCTGCCTTCGCTGTCAGATAACTGGTGTAGCTGTTATCTCCCACCAAGTCCGCTGCGGTTTGATTCGAAGGCAGTGCTGGCGCCAGTGGCGAGTTGATGATGTCGCCCAGCAGTCGGGTTCTGGGCCTGAGGCCGTTCTTGGCTGTCCCCTTTGCCCAGTTGATCAGATCTGTTCCTGTAATCCCGTATTGCAGCGCGGTACTGGCAGGGATGGTCTGTGTGAGCGCCGACTGCTGCGCCGCCGAAAAATTCGTGTAGTTCAGCGTTATCGGCGCTGAAGTCGCTGTATTGAACGACTGATAAACCGGCGCGGTAGCCGTAGCCACGATTTTGGTATCCGTCGTCCAGACCGGGGTACTCAGGTTTCCTGAGGCGTCAAGATCGTAAGCCCGGACTGTGCCATGCCAGTCTGTGGGGTCATATAGCGTCTGATAAAAACGAGATCCGGTGGTGAGCGTCGTTGAGTTCGCTGCGCCGCCACCACCCGAACCAGCCTTGGCATTGATATCGCTTAATGCGCCGTTCAACGCGTCCGTCAGGCCTGCGCTGTCATTGGCTTGATAGTACTGACCATGGCCGTAGGAAGCCGAATCGATCAGCATTTGGTTAGAGACGGTAAAACCGACGGTGTATGTGGTCATGTTCTGTTGCACGAAACCGGTGGCATCCCAACTTTTTCCTGCCTGATCAAACGCTGGAGTAGGGGTAGCCTTGCGCATGTCGATGTCGTAGGCGAACTTGGCAATGTCGTCCAGATACAGCGTGTCGCCGTCCGCGTTGGAACCGGTCCTTGGACCGTCGTTATTGATGCCGTCCCAGTTCGGCAGTCGACCTGCTGCATCGGCGTCATCAGACTGCGGAAAAGTGCGGTCCACCGATGGAAGACCGTCAGTAACAACAACGCCGTAGTTCTTTTGGCATCGGTACTGAATCGGGCTCGTGTAATTGACACGACTGGCATAAGCCGAGGACATGCCTCGAAAATAACGGGTAATTTCGTAATAGGTCTGAGCCAGGGGGGTGCCGCCATCCGGATCAAGGGAGGTGATTGCAGCCTGCAGTGCGTCATAGTTAGCCTTGATCGTAATATCTTTCACCTCCCTGACAATTTTATTGCCATTGGAGGGGTTCAGTGAGGCCAATCCAATTCGGATGGCCTGATTATTCAGCACCACACTGGCCGCTACGTCTTTCGCGACGCCCATTCGAAAGGTCAGCGGAATGATACCGGTCGTGTAATCCCTGTAGTTCCCACCCGCGTTCTTTACCAGCCAGGCCAGGTATTTGGCGGTGTAGTACGTATTTCTACCGCCAACAGGGTCCGGCAATTTCAAACAAACAGTGGAGCCGGTGGACACGTTGTAGAACAGGTAGGAGCTGGAGTTATAGCTGTTGTTACAACTGTAGTTATACAAGTTCCCCAGTAACACGTTATCTGCCGTGACATTCTGGCATCCGTACAGATTGCCCTGACAGTTGTAAATCGCCGGCAGTGTCGTATCGGCCGGATTGAAGCTGGATGACCAGATAATGTTATTCATACTGCCGGAGTCATCCACCAACAACATGAGGTTTGGAGGCACTGCTGCTGCGCTCAGCAGGGGAACCTGCGCCGGAGTGAACGCGTAGACCGGAGCACATAAATACAGCGAAACCAGAATGCCGTAGACGTACTTCAATGCTCGACGACTGGCATTAGCAATTGGCATAAATACTCTCCAGCACCGTCTTCGAATTGCCTTTGTTGCCAACGCCGGTCACACGGTAAAGCGTGACGGATGATGCCGATGAACAATTGGGCGGTCTATTAACAGGGGAAGTCGTCGTCCCCAGGTTCTGGATTCCATAAAATCCGTTGGGGACGACAACCCATGTGACACCTGAGTTGCTATTCAAGCCCGCAGCGAGTGTTGTGGACGTTGACTCCGAGGGAGGAGCGCACTTGGTGACCGAGTTACACTTAGTCATCACGAAACCGGTCACCTGAATCGATGACTCACCCAGTCGCAATGCCGCTTCAGCAGTCTGGAAGGAAATATTACGCATCGTCACGCTACCGGCCATTTTTTCCTGCAGCGTTGCGTTCTGCATCGAGGACACTCCAAGCAGTGTCAGCAACAACAGGAATACCAGACTCACGAGCAATACTGCGCCGCGCTGAGGGGAGCCCGAGTGACCCATTGGCAAGGTACCGTTAAACGTCATCATCACATTCAGCCCACTCAAAACCGGTTTCGCAAAGTTGCCACAGCGTTGTAAGTCTGATCGCGGACTTTGTTATCCGGATCGCTCAAGGTCAGGGTCAAGCGCACACTGCGAACGTCGGCAGCATTTGCCATCGTGATCGTGGAGGTGTAACTCATCGGGCTGCCCGAGACGCCGAAAGAAACCGCGAAGGCTTTAACGTTTTTCACAATGGCCGCAGCCGTCCCGCCAGCGGGAGACTGCATGAGCAGATCGGTCCCTGACAGGGAGTAGATGACCTGGCGTAACGGAAAACTCGTCAATGTCGAGGCCGGGGGATTGCCGTTGTACAACTTGGCCGTGGTCTGGCAATCGGAAACGATCGTCCAGGTGGGTACACCACCGGTACTGCCGATATCAGCGGTGACCAACGTCAATACCCTATTAGTGTTGTCCCAAAGGATCGGATTATTCATAGCAGCGGGCTGCGCAATTGCCGGCGCTACAATCGTAGAGTCCAGCTTCAGGCAGCCGTACATGCCGGTCATGCGTATTTCCTGGATCAACTTGCTGAGTATGAAGCGCGCATCTTCTTGCATCCGTGCCGAAGAATTCTGTGTCACATACGTCCCACGTGACGCGACGAATATCTGAATGATCCCGAGAGAAACGATCAACCCCAAGGTCAGCGCGACCATGATTTCTATGAGCCCGAAGCCTTCTGAACGTTTTTTCATTGGGCCGCCACCGGGTTGGTGCCAATGCGCGAACTTAAAACGAAGGTGCGCTGGTTAGTAGCCGCAGTGCCAGTGGCTATCGCGCTGGCGCCAGCGGCGCGGGTGTCATCCCAGGTAATTGTGATGGTCACGACAGGTCGGGCAACGACGATACTGCTATTGGCCCCGGAGGCGGCGGCAAAGTTGGTGACGTTGGTTCTAAAGTCGATAAGGTCCTGGTCTCTCGCGACATTGCTGCTGGTGCCAGTAGGTGCTGCCGCCAGATTGGCGAGATTGTAAGTGGCAAGTACATCAGTAGTGCCATTGGCGGTCGCATTGCCGTCAACATTGGCTCGAATGCGATCCATCATGTCGTAGGCGATAAAACTGGCCTGGCTGCTCATCGTTGAAGCATCGGTGTATTTCAATGCATTGAGCTGAAGGGCAGCCGCTCCAAGAAGGCCTATGGCAAGAATAAGTACCGATATCAACACTTCGATCAACGTCATTCCGGACTGATCACCTCGGTACATGACGCGCATCAGCAACCTCCGCCCAACACAATCCGCCCATTCAGGCAGACGTTGAGGGTTCTGGTATTGCTGCCCAACGCATACGCCATCGAGAACGAAGTACCGGGAGTTGCCAGGCCGCCGAGGTTATTGAATTCAATGTAAGTCACGTTGGGCGCGGTCACGGTTGCTCCCGAGCTCATACCTGCAACGATCCTCAGCGGGACCGAGCTTGAGCTATAAGGCGACAGTACAACTTTGAGGTCCGTATTCCATGCCGCGTTATCTGTCGTCGGGCGTAACTGCACATTAACCCCGCGATTGATTGCCTCGAGCCGCGTGAAATTAAGCGCGCGCTGAAGATCGCTTACTTCGGTATCAGTTTTGGAGTTTCGGATTGCAGAGCTGAAGGTGGGGATCGCGACAGCCGCGAGGATTCCTAGCAAAGACACCGCGACTAACAATTCGACGAGGCTGAAAGCCTTGGACAGATGGCGCATTGAGTGTCTCCTGGACGACTGGACTATAAGGCAACACTCAGCGCCGGCATTCTACGGCAGGATATACGGTTGTTTTGTCTGGATGAGTGCCCTGATCGTGCTCAGTGCAGTTTCGAAAGGGGTCGAAGAATACACAAAAAAGAAAAGAGCGTGGGGGGCGATGACAGTGTCAGCGGGTCATGCAGGCGGCTCTCCACATGGGATGGGAGGGCTCCGGGTTAACAGGAAAAGGGCTTTCTATACATAGTCACCCATCAACTACCCAATTCATTGCCACGAGCTGCATATCTGCAGGCAGCGCCACCTCACCGCCCCCAACATCCCAACACGCTGGCGCCGCCGGATAATCCGTGATTATCCCGCCGCCCAGTATGCTCCAGCACAAACGCGCCGCATTTATCTCCCAGCATCGGCCCGGTGGAAGGCGTCGCGGTCAGGACGAAGGTGGCTTCGGTCCGTTGCGGTTTGATGGCGTAGAACTCGTTGCCCGCGGACACCTGATGATTGCGCGGGGGCGGGCCAGGAAAGTCGCTGTATTGGCCGGTCTTCGAGTAGAACCGTTCCAGCTTGTGCGCCTCGTCGATCAGCAGCGCGGCGATTTCCGAGCGACGGGTTTTCTTCACGTGTTCGGTGTAGTTGGGGTAGCCGATGGCCGCGAGTATGCCGATGACGCCGACGACGATCAGCAGCTCGATCAACGTAAAACCGCTCACGCGCCTGAACGCTGCGCCCTTCTTCAACGCTGCGCCCTTCTTCATTGCCGTTGCCGCCACATGATCCGCTGTTGGTCGGTGTGTACGCTTTCCAGCACGCTGCGCACGCCACCGCGGATGGCGACTGCCGTCACTCGGTACAAGGTCCACGTGGTCGCCCCCTCCACTGGCTGGTTGACCGGATCGTTGGTGCTGGCGAAGTTTTGCAGTCCATACAATCCGCCCTCGGCAGCGACCCAGGTCACGCCCGAGCCAGCGTCGGGACCTGCGCGTGACACCGTCAATGCCTCCGGCGGTGGGGCGCATGTGGCGTCGGTTGTGCAAACCGGGAGTGCGAAACCGGCCGCCTTGAGCTGCGCCTCCCCTGCCCGCAACACGCTTTCGGCCGAATGAAAGGAGGCCTGTCGCCTGTTAAGACTGGCGGCCATCTTTTCCTGCAACGTCGCGTTTTGCAGCGACGACAGGCCGAGCATCGTCAGCAGCAACAGGAACACCAGGCTTGTGATCAACACCGCGCCCTGCTGTGCCCGCGCGTGATGGGCAGAGGTGTGCTTGATCATAGGAGGCGATTGCGCAAGGCAGCGACGACGCTGAAGCTTTGGTCTTTAACCCGGCCGGCGGGATCCGAGAGGGTCAACGTTAGTTGTACGCTGCGGATCAACGCGGGATTGCCGGGGTTCTCCACATAGCGGGCAACCGAAGGGTCAGAGAGTCCGCGCGCGACACCGAACAGCACAGTGAAGGCGCTGACGTTGCTGACTAACGCGCGGTCATTCAGTGTCAGGTCCGACCTGCGGGCGTTGTAGGCATAGACCTGCTGATGAACCGGGAAACTGAAGGCTCCCGAGCCTTTGCTCTGGGAGTAAGCCGTGGCGGCCAACGAGCAATCGGTTCGAACAGTCCAGGCTGGATCGCCCTGCTGCCCGTCCACGCTAGCCGTTATCAACGTCAATCTCTGCGAGTCTGGCTGCCAGCGGATCGGCGCTTTGAACGCAGCGGCAAAATCACCTTTGTCGCTGGCGTCTTCCACCGACGCCAGGCACCCAAACGTGCCGACCATCCGGATGTCCTGCGCCAGTTTGTTAAGCACAAACCGCGCATCCTCCTGCAGGTGGGCCGACGCGGTCTGACTTTGATAAGTGTCTTTGGCGCTCAGGAAGATTTGGATCAACGCCAGTGACAGCAGCAGCCCAAGCGTCAGCGCCACCATCAGTTCGACCAACGCGAAGCCTTCAGAGCGGCACTTCACGGCTTGATGCTCGTATCAGCCGATACCGTGCTGCTCAGCATGAATGTCTCCCGATGACCGTCTTGCCGGGCGCCTCGGGCATCGCTCCAGTCGATCTGGATAGTCACGGCGTTATCCGTGGCGGCAATCCGACCCTCCGCACTTTCACCCATGCGCTTGAGGTTGCTGGCGAAATCAAATAGATCTTGCTGCCGGGGGTCGTCGAGATTTCCCACCGCGGGCGCCTCACCTGAGGAAGCGAGCGAGTAGTTGGCTTGGGGGTTGGCCCGAATTCGCTCAAGCATGTCATGGGCGATGAAACTCGCCTCGGTGGTGCGCAGAGCGCTGTCCGTCAGTTTGAGTGCGTTGAGCTGAACGGCGGCTGCGCCGAGCGCCCCAACTGACAAAATCAACAATGCGACCAACACCTCGATCAACGTCATCCCTGACTGCCCCGCTCCCTGCTTTTGCGTCATCAATGCGCTTCCGACTTCCTGAGTCCCCCTCATTGAAGCCGAGGATCGGAAGATTGCTCACGTCAAAGCTGGCAGGTGTGTAACCGCCGTTTGCCGACATACCGGCTCACACAGCGGGCTCGGGCAACGCCTTGTGCGCAGGCGAAATCGGGTGTTTTCTTGGCGCCCGGGCGCAACGAATGTCAGCGCCGGATGCGCATCAGGGAGGCACGCAGTGAAACAGACAGGGTTCACGCTGATGGAGTTGTTGGTGGTTGTGGTGCTGATCGCGATTGTGGCGAGCATCGCGTTGCCGGCGTTTAGCGCAACGATTGACTCACAGCGCAGGCAAGACGCTGCGCAGCAACTGGCCAGCGGCATACGCATGGCCAGGGCCGAGGCAATCGCGCGCAACGAGGTGGTGATCATGTCACCCGTGGACGGGGACTGGAGCAACGGCTGGCGCACCTTCATCGACGCCAACCGCAACGGGGTCCAGGACGGTGACGAACCTACGCAGGCAGAGCGCCCGGGTTACCGCAATGTGAAGGTGGTGGGTAACAGCAAGGTCCGGGAGTCGATCCCGTTTGACAGTACCGGGGGATCAATCAATGCCGGCACGGGTAATGGCACGTTGTTCATCTGCGAGAAGACCCGGGCCGCCAGCCAGTACCGCGTGATACTGGCGCCCTCTGGACGCGCCCGGATTGCCACCGAGGAAGTGGCAACCGGGTTGTGCAGTCAACGCGTTAAAGCAGCGACTTGACCCGCAGCTCCTTGGGCATGGAGAACGTGATGTTCTCCTCGCGGCCCGCCAGCTCGTCAGCGCCTGTGGCGCCCCAGGCCTGCAACTGTTGAATCACGCCACGCACCAGCACTTCCGGCGCAGAAGCACCCGCCGTGATGCCGATACGGTCGACGCCATCGAACCAGCCACGCTGCATGTCTTCGGCGCCGTCGATCAGGTACGCCGGGGTGGACATGCGTTCGGCCAGCTCGCGCAAGCGGTTGGAGTTGGAGCTGTTCGGGCTGCCGACCACCAACACCACATCACACTCGTCAGCCAGTTGCTTGACCGCGTCCTGCCGGTTCTGGGTGGCGTAGCAGATATCGTCCTTGCGCGGGCCGCCGATACTCGGGAAGCGCGTGCGCAACGCGTCGATCACGCGGCTGGTGTCGTCCATGGACAGCGTCGTCTGCGTCACGAACGCCAGCTTTTCAGGATTGACCACCTGCAATCTGGCAACGTCGTTCTCGTCCTCCACCAAGTAAATCGCGCCGCCGTTGCTGGCGTCGTACTGGCCCATGGTGCCTTCGACTTCCGGGTGGCCTGCGTGGCCGATCAAAATGCATTCACGACCGTCGCGGCTGTAGCGCGCCACTTCGATGTGCACCTTGGTCACCAACGGGCAAGTGGCATCGAACACCTTGAGGCCACGCCCTGCCGCTTCGGTGCGCACGGCCTGAGAAACGCCGTGAGCGCTGAAGATGACAATCACGTCGTCAGGCACTTGCTCGAGCTCTTCGACAAAGATCGCACCACGCGAACGCAGGTCCTCGACCACGAATTTGTTGTGCACCACTTCGTGCCGCACATAAATGGGCGGGCCGAAAACTTCCAGCGCGCGATTGACGATTTCGATCGCACGGTCCACCCCGGCGCAGAAGCCACGTGGGTTGGCGAGCTTGATTTGCATGATGTGCCTCGTCTTTACGCGCAGTGAAACATATAAACGAAAAGGCCCCGACCGAAGCCGAGGCCGATTGCGCCCCGACTGATCAGAGCGCCTTGACCTCGAAAATCTCTACATCAAAGGTCAACGTCTTGCCGGACAACGGGTGATTGAAGTCGATGGTCACCTGATCATCGTCGAACGCTTTCACGACACCGGGCAGCTCAGTGTTGGCCGCATCGTTGAAAATCACCAGCAGACCTTCGGAAAGCTCCATGCCCGCAAACTGCGAACGGGCGATCACTTGTACGTTCTGCGGGTTCGGCTGGCCAAACGCGTTTTCCGGCAGCACCTGGAGGCTGCGTTTGTCGCCCGCCTTGAAACCGAACAACAAAGTCTCAAAGCCCGGCAACAGGTTACCGTCTCCCACCTTGAACGTCGCTGGCGCTTTGTCGAACGTGCTGTCGACCGTCTCGCCGTTCTCCAGACGCAACGCGAAATGAAGGGTGACTTCCGTGTTCTGACCGATGCGTTGTTCCTGTGCAGCGGCTTCGGTCAATAACTGGTCAGTCATGAACGGTCTCTCCGGTTTTCTTGCTCTTGAACATATCCAGGGCAAGCATGATGGCGCCCACGGTGATGGCACTGTCAGCGACGTTGAACGCTGGGAAGCCATGCTCTTTCCAGTGCACAAAGATAAAGTCGATCACATGCCCGATGGCAATGCGGTCGTACAGATTACCTAGCGCACCGCCCAGCACCAAGGCCAGCGCAATCGCCAGCCAGGTTTCATCACGGCCCAGGCGTTTAAGCCAGACCACCAGCACGGCGCTCACCACGATTGCAATCAGGGCGAACAACCAGCGCTGCCAGCCGGAACTGTCGGCCAGGAAACTAAAGGCCGCGCCGGTGTTGTAGGCCAGCATCCAGCTGAAGTAGTCAGGGATGATGACGATCTGCTCGTACAACTCCAACCGGTTTTCGAAGTAGTACTTGCTCGCCTGATCAATGATCAGGACCAGCACGCTCAACCACAACCAGCTCAGACGGCCAAACCGGCCTGCGTTAGGCATAGTGACGAACCTCGCCAGCGCCGTAGATGTTGTCTACGCAGCGACCACAGATTTCCGGATGCTCGGGATCGACCCCAACGTCCTCGCGGTGATGCCAGCAACGCGCGCATTTGGCATGACCGGACTTGACCACTTTCAGCTTCAGCCCGCTGACTTCGGTCACCACCGCATCCGCAGGGGCGCTGACGAACGGCGCAACACCAGCGGTGGAGGTGATCAGCACGAAGCGCAGCTCGTTGCCCAGCTTGGACAAGTCGACGCCCAGTGCATCTTCCGCATACAGCGTGACCTCGGCCTGAAGGTTACCGCCGATGGCTTTCGCCGCCCGCAGGTTTTCCATTTCCTTGTTGACCGCCACCTTGACGGCCATGATCCGCTCCCAATAGGCGCGATCCAGCTCGATGCCTTCGGGCAGCTCGCTCAGGCCTTCGTACCAGGTGTTGAGCATGACTGACTCGTTACGCTCGCCCGGCAGGTACTGCCACAGCTCATCGGCGGTAAACGCCAGGATCGGCGCCATCCAGCGCACCAGCGCCTCGGAGATGTGGAACAGTGCAGTCTGGCAGGACCGACGTGCCTTGCTGTCGGCGCCAGTGGTGTACTGACGGTCCTTGATGATGTCCAGGTAGAAACCACCCAGCTCCTGCACGCAAAAATTGTGCACCTTGGAGTAGACATTCCAGAAACGGTATTCGCCGTAATGCTCTTCCAGCTCACGCTGCAACAGCAACGCGCGGTCGACAGCCCAACGATCCAGCGCGAGCATTTCTTCGGCGGGAAGAATGTCGGTGGCCGGGTTGAAGCCGGTCAGGTTCGAGAGCAGGAAACGCGCGGTGTTACGGATGCGACGGTACGCATCGGCGCTGCGCTGCAGGATGGTTTCCGAGACGGCCATTTCGCCGGAATAGTCGGTGGCCGACACCCACAGACGCATGATGTCGGCGCCCAGCGTGTCGTTGACCTTCTGTGGCGCAATGACGTTGCCCAGCGACTTGGACATCTTGCGACCGTTCTCGTCGACGGTAAAACCGTGCGTCAGCAATTCGCGGTACGGCGCGTGATCGTCGAGCATGCAACCGGTCAGCAAGGAAGAGTGAAACCAGCCGCGATGCTGATCCGAGCCTTCCAGGTACAAGTCAGCGCGCGGTCCGCTTTCG
The DNA here is from genome assembly GCF_040202885.1 of Xanthomonas sp. WHRI 1810A. Lineage (NCBI taxonomy): Bacteria > Pseudomonadati > Pseudomonadota > Gammaproteobacteria > Lysobacterales > Lysobacteraceae > Xanthomonas > Xanthomonas sp. WHRI 1810A. The sequence goes on along the minus strand of NZ_JBEGED010000006.1, from coordinate 266,388 downwards.
TGACCCATCGGGTGCGAGCCGCGCAGCACATGCCAGTGCGTGGTCCCTGAGTCGAACCAGACGTCCAGCGTATCGGAGATCTTGTCGTACTTGGGCGCCTCGTCACCGAGCAGTTCGGCAGCGTCCATCTTGAACCAGGCTTCGATGCCCTCTTTCTCGACGCGCAGCGCCACTTCTTCCATCAGCTCGACGGTGCGTGGGTGCAGCTCACCGCTTTCCTTGTGCAGGAAAAACGGGATCGGCACGCCCCAGTTACGCTGACGGGAGACGCACCAGTCAGGCCGGTTGGCGATCATCGAATGCAGACGCGCCTGACCCCAGGTCGGCACGAATTTGGTGTCTTCGATGGCTTTGACTGCGCGCTCCCGCAGGGTGTCGCCCGCCGTCGGCTGCTTGTCCATGCCAACGAACCACTGCGCCGTGGCGCGGTAGATCAGGGGCGTCTTGTGGCGCCAGCAGTGCATGTAGCTATGGGTGATGACTTCTGTGTCCATCAGCGCACCGACTTCTTTGAGCTTGTCGATGATGTTCTGGTTGGCCTTGAAGATGAACTGGCCGCCGAAGAACTCCAGAGACTCGACGTACACGCCGTTGCTCTGCACCGGGCTGATGATGTCATCGTTGGTCAGGCCGTAGCTTTTGCTGATCACGAAGTCGTCAACGCCGTAGGCAGGCGAACAGTGAACGACACCGGTACCCGCGCCCAGCTCGACGTAGTCCGCCAGATAGACCGGCGACAGGCGATCATAGAACGGGTGCCGGAAGTTGATCAGCTCAAGCGCAGCGCCAGGGGCAGTGGCGATCACCGAACCCTGCAGGTTGTAGCGCTTCAGGCACGATTCCACCAGCTCTTCAGCCAGCAGCAGCACGCGATCACCGACGTCGACCAGGGCGTAGCTGAATTCCGGATGGACATTGAGCGCCTGGTTGGCCGGGATGGTCCACGGGGTGGTGGTCCAGATCACGACGGCCGTGGGCTTGCTCAACGCAGGCAGGCCAAACGCCGCCGCGAGCTTGTCTTCGTCGGCGATCGGGAACGCCACGTCGATGGTGGATGATTTCTTGTCCTGGTATTCGACTTCGGCCTCAGCCAGCGCAGAGCCGCAATCGAAACACCAGTTCACAGGCTTGAGGCCCTTGAACACAAAACCGCCCTTGACCATTTCTGCCAGCGCGCGGATTTCTCCGGCTTCGTTGGCGAAATCCATGGTGCGGTACGGATTGGCCCAGTCGCCCAGCACGCCCAGACGGATGAACTCGGACTTTTGGCCCTCGATCTGTTCGGCGGCATAAGCGCGGCACAGCTCGCGGGTCTTGTCCGCGGGCAGGTTCTTGCCGTGGGTGACTTCGACCTTGTGCTCGATCGGCAGGCCGTGGCAGTCCCAGCCCGGCACATACGGGGCGTCAAAACCGGACAGGGTCTTGGAACGGATGATCATGTCCTTGAGGATCTTGTTGACCGCGTGACCGATGTGAATATTGCCGTTGGCGTAAGGAGGACCGTCGTGCAGGACGAACTTTGGACGATCCTTGCCAATTTCGCGCAGCTTCTGGTACAGGCCAATGCTGTCCCAGCGCTGCAGCGTTTGCGGCTCGCGCTGGGGCAGGCCGGCCTTCATCGGGAAGGCGGTGTCCGGAAGATTAAGCGTGGCTTTGTAATCGGTCATTTCAGGCTCTTGGTTAGCGGTTGGCCATGCCAATGGGCACGGGCGGCGGCGATATCCGCGTTGATCGCTGTCTTCAGCGCCTCAAGAGAGGCAAAACGCTGCTCATCACGCAGCTTGTGGTGGAAAACCACCGTCAAACGCCGGCCATAAATATCGCCGGTAAAATCCAGGAGATGCACTTCGAGATGGGCATTGCCATCACCTGCCACGGTGGGACGCACACCAATGTTGGCGACGCCTGGCCACGACGTACCGTCCAGTTCCGCGCTGACGAGGTAAACCCCGGTCAGAGGCACACGCCGTCGCTTGAGCTGCACATTCGCTGTGGGCGTGCCCAGCTGTCGTGCGAGCTTTTGGCCATGCAGGACCCGGCCGGATATTTCAAATGGGCGTCCCAGCAGACGCTCGGCCAAGGCAAAATCTGCGCTGGCCAATGCGGTGCGGACTTTCGTACTGCTGACCCGCGTACCTTCGATCTCGACGGTCTGCGCAGCTTCGACGGTAAAGCCTTGGGCGTTACCTGCCTGCTGCAGGAAGTGGAAGTCGCCGACACGGTCGCAACCAAAGCGAAAATCGTCACCGACCTCAAGATGCTTCACGTCCAGCCCGTCAATCAACACGGTATCAACGAACTCGGAAGCGCTCAGCCGGCTAAACCGCTGGTTGAAGGCCAGGCACAAGACGAGGTCCACGCCTTCATCGGCCAGCATTTTCAGCTTGTCACGTAGACGCGCCAACCGGGCCGGCGCCGTTTCCGGAGCAAAGAATTCGCGCGGCTGCGGTTCGAAAATCACCACGCAACTGGGCAGTCCCAACTCTACGGCACGCTCACGCAGACGCGCCAGGATTGCCTGGTGGCCACGGTGAACACCGTCGAAATTGCCAATAGTGGCGACGCAGCCCCGATGCTGGGGGCGCAGATTGTGAAGGCCTCGAACCAGCTGCATAACGCGCTTCTTGCTCATAAAGTGGCCGATTATAACCACACACCGCCGTCAACGACAGGCGACACATCCAGGCGAAACACAACAATCGGCGTTAACCGCCAAAAACCGCCGATTGTCCTTACATGATGGCGCTACGGGCGAAATCTTTCAGACGAAAGCCCAGCAACAGCAGCATGGCGAAATAAGTCACGCCCCCTGCTGCAACCAGAGCACCCAGACGAACCAGGCGCTCCAGCATCTGCCCCTCGCTCCATGCCGGCATCACATGCATCAAGCCCAACAGCACGATGGACATCACCGCGACCGCGATCACCAGCTTGCCCAGGAATATCGCCCAGCCCGGTTGCGGCTGAAACAGATCCTGTTTGCGCAACTGCCAGAACAGCAGACAGGCATTGATGCAGGCCCCGACACTGATCGCCAACGCCAGGCCCGCGTGCTGCAGCGGGCCGATGAAGATCAGGTTCAGCAACTGAGTAACAATGAGGGTGAAGATCGCAATTTTCACCGGGGTGCGAATATTTTGTTGAGCATAAAAACCCGGGGCCAGGACCTTGATCACGATGATCCCCAGCAATCCCAGCGAATAAGCGACCAGCGCGCGCTGCGTCATGGCCGCATCCAGAGCGTCAAACTTACCATACTGAAACAGCGAGACGGTCAGTGGCTCAGCGAGCAATCCCAGCGCCAACGTGCAAGGGAGTACCAATACGAAACACAAGCGCAGCCCCCAGTCGAGAATCCGCGAATACTCGTGCCGGTCCTTACTGGCGTAGGTCTTGGAGAGTATCGGCAGAAGAATAGTACCCAGCGCAACGCCGAGGACACCGGATGGCAACTCCATTAAACGGTCGGCGTAGTACATCCACGATACGGATCCGGCGACGAGAAATGAGGCAAAAATCGTGTTGATGATCAGAGAAATCTGACTCACCGAGACGCCAAGTATTGCAGGCAGCATCTGCTTCATTACTCGCCAGACGCCACGGTCGCGCAAATTGAGGCGTGGCAATACCAGCATTCCGATCTTCTTCAGATGCGGAAGTTGGTAAAGCAACTGCAGAAGACCGCCTGCCAGCACCGCCCAGCCCAGTGCCATCACCGGCGGATGGAAATACGGTGTCAGGAACAGCGCAAAGAAAATCATCGCCAGATTGAGCAGCGTCGGCACAAACGCCGGTACCGAAAACCGGTTCCACGTATTGAGGATCGCCCCCGCCAGCGAGGAGAGCGAAATCAGCAATATATAAGGAAAGGTCACGCGCAGCAGATCGGAGGTCAGCTGGAATTTTTCCGGTGTGTCCGCAAAGCCTGGCGCGGTGGCCCAGATGACCCAGGGCGCAAAGACGATGCCCAGTAGCGTGACCAGGGCCAGCGCCAATGTCAGCAACCCGGTGACGTAGGCGACAAACGTGCGGGTCGCCTCTTCACCCTGCTGACTCTTGTATTCCGCGAGGATTGGCACGAATGCCTGAGAAAATGCCCCTTCGGCAAAGATCCGGCGCAGAAGATTGGGCAGTTTAAAGGCGATGAAGAAGGCATCGGTAGCCATCCCCGCGCCGAAAGTACGCGCGATGATGGTATCTCGAACGAACCCAAGAACCCTTGAAAGCATTGTGATAGAGCTTACGGCGGCCAGCGATTTGAGTAGATTCATCGAGAGGTTGTATGCCCAGACCAAAGGATGCGAGATAACGCGATCCATTTATGCGATACTCCGCGCCGCAAAACAGCTCAGAGCCAAAACCCGCGAGTTTACAGGTCGCACGCCGGAAAGAAATATCCACGGCGGCACATGGCGACCACTCAGCGGAACGCATCATCTGCCCTTGACAAGACTTCAACTCATCGGCATGATTCGCGGCCTATTTTGTTAGCTATTTCCCAAGTCTTTCGAGGAGCTCGACGGTGGCCAACACACCTTCCGCCAAAAAACGTGCAAAACAGGCTGAGAAGCGTCGCAGCCACAACGCCAGCATGCGTTCCATGGTTCGTACCTACATCAAGAACGTAGTGAAAGCCATCGACGCTAAAGACGCTGAAAAAGCGCAAGCTGCTTATGTTCTGGCTGTGCCAGTTATCGACCGTATGGCCGATAAAGGCATCATCCACAAGAACAAAGCTGCTCGCCATAAAGGTCGCTTGAATGGCCACATCAAGGCTCTGAACCTTGCTGCTGCAGCCTAAGCGATACGCTTGTTAAAAAACCGACCCCAGGGTCGGTTTTTTATTGCCTGCCATTTGAGGCACTGACATGTGTAGGAGCGGGCTTGGCCGTAAAGACACCAGGATATGCGAAGCACAGTTCTAAACCGTGCTAACCACTTCGCGGGGCAAGCCTCGCTCCAACAAGGTTTACGGGGCTGGAGCTTGCGCCCATGGCAGGATAGGAATCGCGGTCACTGCGTTCTGAGGACTGCCTTCGACAACACGGTCGCTGTAGACCAGATAGACCAGCGCATTCCTTTTCTTGTCGAAGAAGCGCACCACCTGCATGGTTTTGAACACCAGCGACGTACGCTCCTTGAACACCTCGTCGCCGTCCTTGAGCTGCTCCTTGAAGTGAATCGGCCCGACCTGGCGACAAGCGATGGAGGCCTCGGCACGGTCCTCAGCCAGACCCAAACCGCCCTTCACTCCCCCGGTCTTGGCCCGAGACAGGTAGCACGTCACGCCATCAACCTTGGGATCGTCAAAAGCCTCTACCACGATCCGGTCGTTCGGACCGACAAACTTGAACACCGTTGAGACTTCGCCGATCTGCTCTGCAGAGGCCAACAGGGGCAGCATTGCAAGCGCGCCCAGCACTACTTTCACGATTCGCATCGCAGATTTCCTTAAATGAAGACTGGGGATCAGACCAGAATCAGATTATCCCGATGGACCAACTCCGGCTCAGCCATATACCCCAACGCATTCACGATGGCGTCGGAAGGCTGGCCGATGATTTTTTGAGCTTCCAATGCACTGTAGTTGCTCAGGCCTCGAGCGATCTCACGGCCGTCAGGCCCTACGCAGACGACCATCTCGCCACGACGGAAACTGCCCTGCACCAGCTTGACGCCTACCGGCAGCAGACTTTTGTGGTCTTGAGCCAGTGCTTTTACCGCGCCCTCGTCCAACACCAGCGTCCCGCGGGTTTGCAGATGCCCGGCAAGCCACTGCTTGCGGGCCGCGAGCATTTCGCGCTCAGGAGAAAGAAGGGTACCCAATCGCTCGCCCGCTTTCAGTCGCGCAAGCACGCGCTCGATACGGCCACCGACGATCACCGTATGCGCGCCCGAGCGAGCGGCCAACCTGGCCGCACGCAACTTGGTCTGCATGCCGCCACGCCCTAGCGCCCCACCCGTACCGCCCGCCACAGCGTCCAGCGCCGGGTCGTCTGCACGAGCTTCATAGATCAATTGGGCTTCAGGGTTATTGCGCGGATCGGCGTCAAACATGCCGTCACGGTCCGTGAGAATGACCAGAAGATCAGCCTCGACCAGATTGGCCACCAATGCCGCGAGGGTATCGTTGTCACCAAAGCGAATTTCGTCGGTGACCACCGTGTCGTTCTCATTGATGACCGGCACCACACCCAGATCAACCAACGTGCGGAGCGTGCTGCGCGCATTAAGGTAGCGCTTGCGGTCAGACAGATCGTCATGGGTCAGCAGAATCTGCGCAGTGTGGCGACCATGCTCCGCAAAGCTCGACTCCCACGCCTGCACCAAACCCATCTGCCCGATGGCCGCCGCCGCCTGAAGCTCATGCATGGCGCTCGGTCGCACAGTCCAGCCCAGTCGGCTCATGCCGGCAGCAACAGCACCAGATGACACCAGAACCAGCTCGACGCCCGCCTCGTGCAGCGCCACCATCTGCTCGACCCAAACACCCATTGCGTCGCGATCAAGACCCTTGCCATCTGCCGTCAGCAGCGCACTCCCGATCTTCACCACCCAACGCTGGGCACCTGTCACCTTGCTGCGCATGATCTTTCAACCTTCAGCCAGAGTTCAAATTCAAGATACTAAAACGCCGCTATCTAAGCGGCGCTGTAGTTTACTTCAGTGAATCAGTCGCGGACGTAAATGATTTCCGGACCGTCTTCATCATCCACATCTTCCTCATCCCAGTCATCGTCACCGATATCGTGGACGCTCTTCACGCCACTGCGACGCAGTGCGCGCTGATCATCGAGCGCTTGCAACTGCGCCCGCGCCTCGTCTTCGATGCTCTGATCCAGCTCAGCCAAGGCCTCAGCGTAAGCGGGGTCGTTCGCGAGGCGGTCAGCGCGATCTTCGAGATAACGCATGATGTCGCGAGTGAGCTGCTCGGTGCCCTCTTTGGCAATCGCGGAGATCACGTACACCGGGCCGGTCCACTCCAGACGATCAATGATCTCCTGCTTGCGAGCTTCGTGCTCTTCTTCGAGGATCTGGTCGCACTTGTTCAGCACCAGCCAGCGATCCCGCTCGGCGAGGGACGGGCTGAATTTCTCCAGCTCACTGACGATCACCTCTGCCGCATCCGGGGCGCTGGTTTCGTCCAGCGGCGCCATGTCGACCAGGTGCAGCAGCAGACGCGTACGCGCCAGGTGCTTAAGGAAGCGAATGCCCAGACCAGCGCCGTGGGAGGCACCTTCGATCAGGCCAGGGATGTCAGCGATGACGAAGCTTTTCCAGCGATCGACACTGACCACGCCCAGATTCGGCACCAACGTGGTGAACGGGTAGTCAGCGACTTTCGGCTTGGCAGCCGACACCGAGCGGATAAACGTGCTTTTGCCTGCGTTCGGCAATCCCAGCAAACCGACGTCTGCCAGCACCTTGAGCTCAAGCTTGAGGTCACGCTGCTCGCCCGGCTTGCCTGGGGTGGTTTGACGCGGCGCGCGGTTGGTACTGGATTTGAAGCGGGTGTTGCCCAGACCGTGCCAGCCACCCTGAACCACCAGCAGGCGCTGGCCGGCTTTGGTGAGGTCGCCGATGATTTCCTGAGTGCCCGCATCGATGACCGTCGTACCGACCGGAACGCGCAGCACCATTTCTTCGCCCTTACGGCCGGTGCAATCGGCGCTGCCGCCATTGGAGCCACGCTCGGCATCGAAGTGACGGGTATAGCGGTAGTCGACCAGGGTGTTGAGGTTTTCATCAGCGACCATGTAGATCGAGCCGCCGTCACCGCCGTCACCGCCGTTAGGCCCACCGTTCTCGATGAATTTTTCGCGGCGGAAGCTCATGCAACCGTTGCCGCCGTCGCCAGCCTTTACTCGAATGGATACTTCATCAACAAATTTCATAACACACGCCTCCCGTCACGAAGACGAGCAGAAACAGCATAAATACATAAGGCTCTTGCAAAGATGAGCGTTGCGATACCGATCAAAAACCAGCGACCCTCGGGTCCACATCACAACGGCTCACACAAACAGCTTTGCAAGAGACTCACCAAACAGATCCATCTGAAACCGATTCACCTGCACACCGACTTAGTGACAAACAAAAAGGCCCTGTCGCGAGACAGGGCCTTTTGAACTCAGACAACGCGAAGACGCAGGGCCCTCTCGCAGACTGAGCTGCTGCGAGATTATGCCGCGACTTCAGTCTTTGGCACGATGCTCACATAACGGCGGTTGAAAGCGCCCTTAACCTGGAACTTGATCACGCCTTCCACTTTCGCGAACAGGGTGTGATCTTTGCCCATGCCAACACCGTAGCCGGCGTGGAACTGGGTACCGCGCTGACGCACGATGATGTTGCCTGGGATGATAGCCTGGCCGCCGTACATCTTCACGCCAAGACGTTTGGCTTCTGAATCGCGACCGTTACGGGTACTACCACCAGCTTTTTTGTGTGCCATGAGTTCAATACTCCTATTGGGCTAGCAGGCTGAAATTCAGGCCGTGATAGCGGTGATTTTGATCTCGGTGAACCACTGGCGGTGGCCCATACGCTTCATGTGGTGCTTACGACGACGGAACTTGATGATGCGGATTTTATCGTGACGCCCTTGGGAGATCACTTCAGCCACAACAGTAGCGCCGGTTACGACTGGAGCACCGATATTGACGGTTTCGCCATCGGCAACCAGCAATACGCGGTCAAAAGTCACGGATTCGCCAGTGGCGATTTCCAGTTTTTCGATTTTCAGGTATTCACCTGGGGCGACTTTGTACTGCTTGCCACCGGTAACAATTACTGCGTACATGGGTATTTCTCCGAAAATCCTGCTCACCCAGCTCTTTATAAGAAGAGTATCGGCTGGCATGGCTGCATGCGGCTGGAACGGCTCACATGCAATTGCGTAAGGCAGGTGCTGCCCAGGAAAGTTAGGGTGCGCGATTGTACGCAAGCGACGTACGCCTTGCAAGCGGTGCAATGTGACGCCTTGACAGGGTGGGGCCTGCAACCTAGCATGCCGCGCAACCCTTCTGGAGCACGTCTCGCTGATGCAACCCCAAGCCTTCTACCGCGCTGTGGCGGACGACTTTACTGCCGTCGACCACATTATCAAGAAGCAGCTGACATCGCGCGTGCCGCTGGTCTCGAAAATCGGCGACTACATCACCTCCGCTGGCGGCAAACGTCTGCGTCCACTGCTGGTATTGCTGTGTGGCAAAGCACTGGGCAAAGGCGGTGATGACTTGCGTCTGTTGGCCGCAACCATCGAATTCCTGCACACCGCGACCCTGCTGCATGACGACGTGGTCGACATGTCCGGCATGCGCCGTGGACGCTCGACCGCCAACGCCATGTGGGGCAACGCACCCAGCGTGCTGGTGGGCGACTTCCTTTATTCGCGCTCATTCGAAATGATGGTCGAGCTCGGTTCGATGCCGGTCATGCAGATTCTGTCCAAGGCCACGCGCATCATTGCCGAGGGGGAAGTCCTGCAGTTGTCGAAGATCCGCGACGCCAGCACGACAGAAGAAACCTACATGGAAGTGATTCGCGGCAAGACAGCCATGCTGTTCGAAGCCTCGACCCACAGCGCCGCCGCACTGGCCGAAGCGTCCCATGAGCAGAGTGAAGCCTTGCGCACCTTCGGCGATCACCTGGGTATCGCCTTCCAGCTCGTCGACGACCTGCTCGATTATCGCGGCGATGCCGAAACCCTTGGCAAGAACGTCGGCGATGACCTGGCCGAAGGCAAGCCCACCCTGCCCCTGATCTACGCCATGCGTGAAGGTACGCCCGAACAGGCAGCCCTGGTGCGCCAGGCGATTCAGAAAGGCGGCCTGGAAGACCTCGAAAGCATCCGAGAAGCGGTCGAGAGCGCAGGTGCACTCGATTACACCGCGCAACTGGCGCGCGATTACGCGACCCGCGCCATCGCGTGCCTGCAGGTCCTGCCGGACAGCGAATACAAGGATGCCTTGATCGAGCTGAGCGAGTTCGCGGTCGCCCGCACGCACTGATCAACCCGCCCCGCTACACCCAAGCCCGTCCATGTGACGGGCTTTTTGTTTCTTGATACCGGCCATCTCAAATGCGAACAAATCTCAAATAGATCCTTGCTATTTATCAGATAGGAATTATTCTCATTGAACACTCAAGGAGAATGAACATGATTTATCTCATCGACGCATGGCTGGATCGGCCACATCCGTATCTGAGAATCCTGCACCGCGAAACGGGCGAAGTGTGTGCGGTCCTGCATGAGGATGCGCTGGACGAGTTGATGGATCAGGGGGATCTGGACGTCAACAGCCTGAGCTCGTGCGAACCCGGTGTTCAAAAGGAGATGGTGCGCAATCTGTTTCTGTTCTGCTATGCCCGGGCATTGCGCCCTGGGCTGGAGCTGCATTGAGTGCCAGCTTTAAGCCACAAGCCACAAGCCACAAGCCACAAGCCACAAGCCCACAGCATGAGCTTGAAGCTTGAAACTTGAAGCTATGAAACCTTACAGAACGTCCAGCAGCTCGACGTCAAACACCAGCACGCTGTGCGGCGCGATGCTGCCGACGCCTTGAGCGCCGTAAGCCAGTTCGCTTGGAACGTACAGACGCCATTTGCTACCGGCGTTCATCAATTGCAGCGCCTCGGTCCAGCCTGGAATAACACCGCCGACCGGAAATTCAGCAGGCTCGCCGCGATCGTAGGAGCTGTCGAACACAGTGCCGTCGATCAGGGTGCCGTGGTAGTGAGTACGCACGTGGCTTTCGCGCGTAGGCTTGGCGCCTGTGCCCGTGGTCACAACTTCATACTGCAGGCCCGACGGCAGCGTGGTCACGCCTTCGCGCTTGGCGTTTTCAGCCAGATACGCCAAGCCTTCGCCAGCAGCGGCCTCAGCCTTGGCAGCCGCTTCGCTCTGCATGATTTCACGGATGACTTTGAAGCTTGCAGCCATTTCTTCCTGGTTGACGCGGCTTGGCTGACCCGCATACGCGTCGGTCAGGCCGGCCAGGATAGCGTCCAGGCTGACACCCGGTGGCGGGTTATCGCGCAGTTGGTCGCCCAACTGACGGCCGATGCCGTAGCTGACGCGTGTTTCGTCGGTGGACAGATTGACTTCGGACATAACACTGCTCCGCTTAAAGAGCGCCTGCGGGCGCCCCGAACCAAAAGGCCGAGCAGCCTAGCACAATCGGGCAAACGGCCCTAGGCGCGCCTCACTCACGACCAGGATGAGCGCATCGAAATCGGCACCCGCAAGGGTTGCTGCCGCGTTTCCTGCAGCCCGCACATCTCGTCGTAGACGGACGCATGAATCAGGAAAAATGGCACCGGCGGCAGCGCCTCAAGCAGCTGGCGCGCATGCTCCACAGAACGCAGGTGCAAGGTCTTGCCATCGACATCGCGCAGCGGGTGGACAACGCCCTGCATGTGCGCTTCAAGCAGATAGATGCCGCCTTCGATGGAAATCACGTTCAGCTCGTCCACCTGCCCGGCCGCAGCGTGGGCGCTCAGATCCTGCATATTCATGGACGAGCCCTCTTATCAATGCTTGGTCAGCTTATCCAGGTAACCCATGGCAAACGCGGAGACCACGAACGTCATGTGAATGATCACGTACCACATGAGGTATTGCGGCTCTATGTTCTTGGCATCCATAAATACCCGCAGTAGGTGGATCGACGAAATCGCCACGATGGAGGCCGCGACCTTCATCTTCAGCGAGGTGGAGTCCATCTTGCCCAGCCAGTTGAGCTTTTCCTTATCGTCGTCGATGTCCAGTTGCGAGACAAAGTTCTCGTAGCCGGAAATCATCACCATGACCAACAGACCGCCCACCAGGGCCATGTCGATCAGCGACAGCAGGACCAGAATCAAGTCCGATTCCGCCAATGCGAAGACATTGGGAATGACGTGGAAAATCTCTTGGAAGAACTTCAGCGCCAGCGCGAGCAGCCCCAGAGACAAACCAAAATAGATAGGCGCCAGCAACCAGCGCGACGCGTACATGGCATTTTCGAAAAAGCGTTCCATTGAAACTCACAGTTCATTAACAAGCCGGCAAGTATAGGGCGTACCGATTGACTGGCAATCTGCGCAGACAACTATTGAAACAATTGACCCCCTCGATCCACGAACAAGCGCCGCCCGAAACCGGAACTACAGGACAACACGGGCGGCGTTTCCGGACGATGAGCAGCTACATCAACTCATCGGGGAAGATTGCTGGCTTTGGCTTGCCGAGCTGTTGATCCGTCGCAGTTCGCCTTGCAGGTGAACGCTCCAGATCGGTATTTCCTCGGCGGTTTGATAGCCATGCAGCGTGAGGCTTTCAGCAATCGCATCCAGCACCGACTCTGCGGCGACAGGCCCATGAAAGGGCCCCTGAGACTTGAGGGCGGTGGGTTGTTCTCCGGACATTCCAGCGGCAAACAACAAGGTCCACATCCCCTTATCGCCGGACAACGGACGGATGACGCATTCGATTCGGGTCATCAGACCCAGGCATTGGCGAGTGAGACAGAGGCTGCGCGTCATGGCGAGCTCCTCGGTAGCTACAGTGTTCGCGCGTTACGGCAATACGGGCGCGTCAGTCCTTTTGACAACTGTGGTAACGAGACAATATAGAAGAACCGCTCCCCTCGAAAAGCCTGAAAACAAACGGGGCGCCGAATGGTCATTTAGCCATCATGCGCCCATTTTGTTGACGTCAAACCCTCAGCTTTTCAACTCTGGCTGTAATTGTGGCGGCTCTTTTTCAAGGTCCTTGAGGTCTTCTTCGCTGAGCATCTCGGCGATGTCACGCAGACGGTCCACCACCCTGCCGTTCACCGAGTCATCCGGGAATTGACCGTCTTCATCGGCTTCGCCCACCGGCTGCCCGACCAGCAGACTCAATGCCTCATCCACCTGGCGCACGGCATAAACATGGAACCGCCCGTCACGCACCGCTTGCAGCACTTTCTCATCAAGCATCAGCGTGGTGACGTTGGCGTGCGGGATGATCGCGCCCTGCTCCCCGGTCAGTCCGCGCGCTTCACAGAGGCGGAAGAAGCCTTCGATCTTCTCGTTGACCCCACCCACCGCCTGCACTTCACCAAACTGGTTGATGGACCCGGTGATCGCGAAACACTGCTTGAGCGGGGTTTTGGACAACGCGGAAATCAGCGTGCAGACCTCGCCCAGCGATGCGCTGTCGCCGTCCACGTAACCGTAGGATTGCTCCAGGGCAATGCTCGCTGAAATCGCCAGCGGAAATTCCTGTGCGTATCGGCTGCCCAGGTAGCCAGTGAGGATCATCACGCCCTTGGAGTGGATCGGCTGACCGAGGTTGACCTCGCGCTCGATGTCGACGATGCCGCTGCCGCCGGGGTAGACCGTCGCCGAAATGCGTGCCGGCACACCGAAGGCCGAATCGCCGACTTCCAGCACCGTCAAGCCGTTGCACTTGCCGACGGCCGCGCCTGCGGTGTCGATCAGGATGACGCCCGCGAGCATGTCATCAAGGATGCGCGCCGAGACGCGTCCGGTACGCGTGGCCTTGGCCTTCAATGCGCGCTCGATATGACCGGCATCGGTGCGTTCATCATTGGCCAGACTGCGAATGAAATCCGCCTCGCTGACCAGCTGAAACAGATCACCGATCCGCGCCGACAGCCGTCCCTGGTGTTCCGCCAGGCGAGCGCTGTAGGTGGCCAGTCGGGCTACCGCATCGGCGGTCAAAGGCGCCATGCCTTCTTCGGACGTCCGGGTTTTCAACAGCTGGGCAAACTGCTCCAGGCTTTCGTCGACCATCGGGATGTCTTCATCGAAATCCACCAGGACGCGAAACATCTCCTGGAAGTCCGGATCGAGGTCCTGCAGCGTGTAATACAGCGAACGTGCGCCAATGATGATGACCTTGACCGTCAGCGGGATCACTTGCGGGGTCAGGGTCACGGTCGCCAGACGACCCAGTTCACCCAGCGGCGACTCCATCTTCAGTTTGCGCGATTGCAAGGCGCGCTTGAGCGCATCCCACACGAACGGCTCGCTGAGCATCTTTTCCGCTTCCAGCACCAGAAAACCACCGTTGGCGCGATGAAACGCACCGGGGCGCAGCTGACGATATGTGGTGTAGAGCGCGCCTTGATCGGTGCTGTATTCGATGCGGCCGAACAGGTTGTCGTAGGTCGGATGCGGCTCGAACACCACCGGCGCGCCGCCGCTGGCAGCATGCCCGACCACAAGGCTCGGCAGGTATTGTTCTTCGAGCATGATGCGGGCCTGCGCATCGGGCTTGCTGTCGTCGACCAGTTGCTCGACCACGGTTTTCAGCAGGTTGACCTGCACCGCTTGAAGGTACGCGCACACCGCAGCGTTTTCCGCGTAGTGCTCGGACAAGGGCGCCAACAGGGGCTGCAACGCCAGTGTGATGGTTTCTTCGTTGAGCTGACGCAGTTGATTGCTGGACTCGCGCTTCCACTGCGGGAGGCTGGCCAATTCTTCGTTCAAGCGCTCTTCAAGCGACGAAATGTCTTCGTGGAAACGCTCGCGATCAGCTTCGGGCAGCTGCGAGAACTCCGCCTCGTCCAGCGCCTTGCCATCGGCCATGGGCGTGAAGGCGATATTGGTGTTGTCGCGATACAGCGCAATACCTTTTTCCAGGGCCAGGCGTTCGATCACATCCAGGGCGCGGTCGTAGCGCTGGTTGAAGGCGCGGTCGATGGCGCTCTTTTTCTGCTGGTAGGACGGGTGCTCGAACACCGCAGGAAAGGTCGCCAGCAAGTTGTCGACCAGCCCGTTGATGTCGTTGATGAAGGCACTGGCGCTGCCCGGCGGCAATTCCAGCGCCTTGGGCTCGCGCGGCTCATCGAAATTATTGACGTAGACCCAGTCGCACGGGGTCTGCATGCGCTTGCCCTCGGCCTTGAGGTAGCGCTTGACGAACGAGAACCGGCCCGTGCCGGGTTCGCCCATCACAAAGACGTTGTAGCCCGGGCGTGGCATGGCCACACCGAATTGCAGTGCCTCGACCGCTCGTTCCTGGCCGAGCACGCCGCGAAAGGGTTCCAGATCGTTGGTCGTCGTGAAGCTGAACTGTTCAGCGGAAAAGGGACGGGTCAGCGCCTCAGGCGCAAGTCGCAAGCTGGCAGCAACAGGATCGGGCATCGGACATCCTTACATCAGGCGGGGCAGATGGGCGCATTCTGGCGCTCGGCGCACCAGACTGGCAAGGCAGGAAAAGGCCGATGCCCGATTCTGTCGCTGATCAGGCCTGCCAGCGCTGTACAGACGGGCTGCAGCGAAGTTTCTGTAATAAAACGCGGAACATTCCTACTGTGCCTAAACTCCAAAGTGCGCGGACGGTAGACAAGTGACTGGCCCGCCCTGGCGCGGTCATCGGCCAGGCTCCGACCCTTGGTTGAATACAAAAGAGAACAAAGCTATGAAACGGATTCTTCTTGGTACTCTCTTCGCCGCTGTGTCCATCAACGCCATGGCGCAAGCCCCAGGCGGCCCGGACTGTGGCTGGGGCAACATGTTGTTCGAAGGCCAACGCGGTACACCCGCTCACTTCCTTGCATCCACCACCAACGGCACCTCCGGTAACGCCACTTTCGGCATGACCTCTGGCACCAACGGCTGCTCGACCAATGCTGCGCTGACCTACGGCGGTAAATCCTGGCTGGCCATGAATGGCATGATGGATGAACTGTCCAAGGACATGGCCATGGGCCAAGGCGAAGCACTGACCACTTACGCGGTCGTGTTGGGCGTTGCACCGGAAGACCGTGCGCATTTCGCCGCAGTCACCCACGAGCACTACCAGCAAATCTTCACCAAGGCAGATGCCACGGCGCAAGATGTCCACGACAACACCGTCAACGTACTGAAGAACGATCCGGCTCTGGCGAAATACGCTTCCCAGGCTTAAAGTCGGCACGCCTGTCTTCCGCTCGGAAGGCAGGCCTCCCACGCATTTGTCTTTTCCTGACTAGTTGCCTATCTATGCTCAAACGCCTTGCCTGGCTGGTGCTCTGTGTGTGCGCCCCGCTGTCTGCCGCACCCCATGTCGACAACGATCGTTTGCAGCAACTTGCCAGTACACCGTTCTGGATTTCCCTGGGCCATTACGAATCCGGCAAGCTGGGCGGTTGGCGCAGCTACGTGGATGACCAGAAGTTCTTCCTCGCGAAAGACGGCGAACATGACCCGACGGCCGAGCTGGCCGCAACAGTGGACGCGATCTACAGACCCGTCATCGCAGGACAAGAAAACGCCCACGCCCAATGCGTGTATCCCTCGCGGACCCGCTGGTTGCAGGATCAGCTCAAGCTCACCGACCTGCCCGCCGTGGACTGCAAGGAATTCAAACAGTGGTTCAAGGACGTGGCCCCGGACAGCACCGTATTGATCTTCCCGGCCGCCTACCTCAATAGCCCGTCGTCCATGTTCGGCCACACGCTGTTGCGTGTGGACCAGGCCGGGGTGCAAGCCAACAAGACCGCGCTGCTCAGTTACGCCATCAACTTTGGCGCGTACATCGAAGGCTCGGACAACAGCATTCTGTACGCCTGGAAAGGGCTGATGGGCGGCTATCCCGGCTTGTTCGCGCTGGTGCCGTACCAGGAAAAACTCTCCGAATACCGTAGCCTGGAGAACCGGGACCTGTGGGAATACCGGCTGAATCTGACGCCGGTGGAAACCCGGCGCATGGTCGAGCACGTGTGGGAATTGAAGCAGATCCGCTTCGGTTATTTCTTCTTCGATGAAAACTGCTCGTATCGCCTGCTGGAGCTGCTGCAAGTGGCACGTCCCGGCCTGGACCTGACCAGTAAATTCCAGCTGACCGCGATCCCGACAGACACCGTGCGCGCCGTGCAGGACGCAGGACTGGTGGAACGAATCGATTACCGCCCCTCCCGCGAGCGCGAGCTGCTAAGCCGGGCCGAACCGCTGAACAACGATGAGCAGCAATGGGTGCTGAAGGTCAGCGCCGACCAGAAGCAGCTGCAGGCGCCGGATTACCAAGCGTTGCCAAAGGACCGGCAGGCGCTGATTCAGGACGCGGCCTACCGCCTGGAACGCTACCGCGCCAACGGCCAGGAACGTGATCCGGTGGCGTCGCAACGCAGTTTCGAGCTGTTGCGCTCCATCAGCAAAAATCCGCCACCTGCGCTAAACATCGAACGCCCCGGGCTGCCCGAAGACGGCCACGAGTCCCGCACCTGGCAACTCGGTGCAGGCAGCCGCAATGGCAAGGCGTTCGGCGAATACGGCCTGCGCATGGCGTATCACGACCTGAACGACAACGCCTATGGCTTCCCGCTGGGCGCGCAGATCGAGATTCTTCAGCTCAAGCTGCGTCAATACGAAGGCAATCGGTGGCAGGTTCAGCAGCTGGATCTGGCGACCATCCGCTCACTGACCCCACGTAACGAGCTGCTGCAGCCGTGGTCATGGCAAGTGCGCGGCGGCCTGGAGCGGGTGCTGGGTAAGCATGGAGATGAAAATCTGGTCAGCCACGTTAACGGCGGTGCGGGCGGGACGTGGGCGTTGGGCGAGGACGTGTTGGGCTTTGCGCTGGGGACGGTGCGCATTGAGCACAACAATGATTTTTCTGCACTGGTGTCACCGGCCGCCGGGTTTAACACCGGCGTGCTGTGGCGCAACCCGCTGGGCAATTTCAGCCTCGAAGCCAAGGGTGATTACTTCACCAATGGCGAAGTGCGCCGCAACATCAGTCTGAACCAGCAGTGGGAACTGTCCCGCAATCTGGGTTTGCGCCTGAGTGCGCAGCGCGAGTTCAGCCAGATGACCTCGCCGGTGAATGAAGTGATGCTGGAGTTGAAGTGGTATCACTATTAGCAAAGAGAAGAGGCATTAATTGTAGGAGCGCGCTTGCCCGCGATATCAGTGTGTCAATCGGCGCACATATCGCTGGCAGATAGCATTCGCGGGCAAGCGCGCTCCTACACAGAGATAATCCTTCACGCGATTTTTGCGCTGTATCCCTCTTCTTCGATCAACCCGATGATCTGCTCATTCGCCAACGCGCTTTGTACGCTGACTTCGCCTTTGGCCAGATCGACGTTCACCTCGGCGCTCGGATCATCCGTCTTTATTGCCTGTGTGACGGCCTTGACGCAGTGCCCGCAGGTCATGCCCTGTACGTTGAAAACTTGCATGTGGTGACTCCTTCGTCGGGTTAGTCCGGTGTGATGTCGGCAGCTTCAACCTTGCCACCCGGGCAAGGTCAAGTTTCTGCTCAACCTGCCGGGCTGGTAATCGTTTTATCCGTGAGCCAAAGTGCACCCATTACCGCCCCAACCGGAGAATCTGCCATGCGCGGGTCTGCCCTTCGCCTTTTCAGTGTTATTGGCCTGTTGGCTTCCGCATCCTGGGCTCAGGCCGATCAGGACTACGGCGTGCTGATCATTTCCCGCGAGCGTCTTGAAATCGCGACCCCGTGCGAGATCGGCATCTTCATGCAGGATCAACTGGTCGGCCGATTGTTTCAGGAGCAATCGGCGTCCTTCAATCTGCCGGCCGGCGATATTTCCGTGCGCCTGCGCGTCTTGCCGGGCCAGGCGCCGGGCTGCTCGCCCGGCATCGAAGCGCAGAACAACTCACGGATTCACATCAACGCAGGCGACGTACTCAAGTACCGCATCGCCACCGGGGCAAACGGCATTTTCCTGAAAAAGGCCGATCTGAATTATTGACATGACAACCGTTGACCTTGCCCGTGTGGCAAGGTTGATCCTTGCAGGCCTCAGTCCTCAAGGGATCTTTATTCATGCCCCCCTCCGCCACGTTCGATCTGCCCATCGTCGGCATGACCTGCGCCAGTTGCGCGGGCCGTGTCGAACGTGCGCTGCGTAAAGTCCCTGGCGTCACAGAGGTCAGCGTCAACCTGGCCAATGAACGCGCCCAAGTAGAAGCCACAGGCGGGATCGACCCCGACAGCCTGATCGCCGCCGTCGACAAAGCCGGCTACAGCGCCAGCCTCCAGCTCGATACCGCCACGCAAGCCGCCGACCAGCAACAGCGCCATGTCGCCGAGCGCTGGGCGTTACTGGCCGCCATCGCCCTGGCACTGCCATTGGTCCTGCCCATGGTGCTTTCCCCGTTTGGCGTGCACGTGATGCTGCCGGCGTGGCTGCAATTTGCGTTGGCGACGCCGGTTCAGTTCATCTTCGGCTGGCGTTTCTACGTCGCCGCCTGGAAAGCCGTGCGCGCCGGGGCCGGCAACATGGACTTGCTGGTGGCCTTGGGCACCAGTGCGGGTTACGGGTTGAGCCTCTATCAGTGGGCGGTCGCCGCACCGGGCACAATGCCGCATCTCTATTTCGAGGCGTCGGCGGTGGTCATTGCCTTGGTGCTGCTGGGGAAATACCTGGAAAGCGGCGCCAAACGGCAGACCGCCAGCGCCATTCGCGCCCTTGAAGCACTGCGTCCGGAACGCGCCACTCAGGTGGTGGATGGACAGGAGCGTGACGTTGCTATCAATGCATTGGCCCTCAACGATCTGGTGTCGGTCAAACCCGGCGAGCGCTTTCCGGTGGACGGCGAGGTGGTCGAAGGTCAAAGCCACGCCGACGAAGCGCTGATCAGCGGTGAAAGCCTGCCGGTCCCCAAACAGCCTGGCGACAACATCACCGGCGGCTCGATCAACGGTGAGGGGCGCCTGTTGATCAGGACTTCGGCACTGGGCGCCGAGACCGTGCTGGCCCGAATCATCCGCATGGTGGAAGACGCGCAATCAGCCAAAGCACCGATCCAGAAGCTGGTAGATAAAGTCAGCCAGGTGTTCGTCCCGGTGGTGCTGGGCATCGCGCTGGTGACATTGATGGGTTGGCTGCTGGCGGGCGCCTCTCTCGAAACCGCCCTGATCAACGCCGTCACGGTTTTGGTCATCGCCTGCCCTTGCGCCCTTGGGCTGGCCACGCCAACGGCCATCATGGCTGGCACTGGTGTCGCGGCCCGCCACGGCATCCTGATCAAGGACGCCGATGCACTCGAACGCGCGCACGCCGTGACGGCGGTGGTGTTCGACAAGACCGGCACCCTGACCTCGGGCCAACCGCGCATCGCGCATCTGCTCGCCACGGACGACAACGAAAATGCCCTGCTGCAACAGGCCGGTGCGTTGCAACGCGGCAGTGAGCATCCACTGGCCAAAGCGGTGCTTGAGGCCTGTAGCGCGCGCGGCCTGACGCTGGGCAATGTCCAAAACAGCCGCTCGCTGGCCGGGCGCGGCGTCGCCGGCACCTTCGTCCATCGCGAGCTGGCGTTGGGCAATCGCCGGTTACTGGAAGACAACGGCGTGCAACCGGGGGCGCTGGCCAAGACCGCCGACGCGTGGGAAGCCGAGGGCCGCACGGTGTCGTGGTTGATCGCGCAGGGACCGCAGCCTTCGGTGCTGGGGCTGTTCGCGTTCGGCGACACGCTTAAGGTCGGCGCGGCTGACGCAATCAGGCAATTAAACGCGCGCCACATCAGCAGCCACTTGCTGACCGGCGACAATCACGGCAGCGCCAGGGTCGTCGCCGACGCGCTGGGGATCAAGGACGTTCACGCCAACGTGCTGCCCGCCGACAAGGCCGCGGCCGTGATCACTCTGAAGAAAACCGGCGTGGTCGCCATGGTGGGCGACGGCATCAACGACGCGCCCGCGCTGGCCGCCGCCGATATCGGCATTGCCATGGGTGGCGGCACCGACGTAGCCATGCACGCGGCGGGCATCACCTTGATGCGCGGCGATCCGCGATTGGTGCCCTCCGCCTTGGATATCAGCCGACGGACCTACGCAAAGATCCGCCAGAATCTATTCTGGGCGCTGGTCTACAACGTGATCGGCATTCCGCTGGCCGCGTTCGGGCTGCTCAATCCGGTGCTGGCCGGCGCGGCGATGGCGCTGTCCAGTGTCAGCGTGGTGAGTAATGCGCTGCTGCTCAAGACCTGGAAACCCAACCTTGAAGGAGAGACACCATGAACATCGGTCAAGCCGCCAAAACCAGCGGCCTGAGCGCAAAGATGATTCGTTACTACGAGTCCATCGGCTTGCTCGCGGCTGCCCATCGCACCGAGGCGGGTTATCGGCTGTATCGCCCGGACGACTTGCATACCCTGGCGTTCATCAAGCGTTCGCGGGATCTGGGGTTTTCGCTGGAAGAAGTGCGCAAGCTGCTGACCCTGTGGCAGGACCGAGGCCGGGCCAGTGCCGACGTCAAAGCCCTCGCCCGTCAGCACATCGCCGAGCTTGAGCAGAAAATCAACGAGATGACCGGGCTGCGCGATACGTTGCAGGAGCTGGTGGAGCATTGTCAGGGCAACGATCGCCCGGACTGCCCGATTCTGAGAGATCTGGAGTCGGGTGGGTGTTGCAAGCGTAATTGATGGTTCCCACGCTCCGCGCGGTAACGCTTAAAGGACGCGGAGCGTCACGGGATGCATGCCCACGCAGAGCGTGGGCACGATCAAACCCGCTTCACTGCATCCAGGGCGGAGGCGGCTCTTCGGTTTTGCCAGGTGGGGCTTCGTCGGCAGCTCGCACCGCCTGACGACGGTCCTCATCCAGCCGCGCCGCTTCGATCTCACGCAGCACACCGCCCACATCAGCCAGGTCTTCCGGCTCGTCGAACTCACCGGTCAACACGGTAGCAGGTGACAAGGTGCCGGCCTCATAGAACGACCACATCTCTTTAGCGAAACGCGTGTCCTTGAGTTCCGGCGCAAAACGGCCGAAGTACGACGCCATGTTGCCGACATCACGCTCAAGCATGCTGAACGCATGGTTGTTGCCAGCTGCATCCACCGCCTGCGGCAGGTCGATGATGACCGGACCGGTGGGCGTGAGCAGGACGTTGAACTCCGACAGGTCACCGTGCACCAGACCGGTACACAGCATCAGCACGATCTGCTGAATCAGGAACGCGTGATACTCGCGCGCCTGATCGGGCTCCAGCGTCACGTCATTCAGACGCGGCGCTGCATCACCGTATTCATCGGCAACCAGTTCCATCAGCAACACGCCTTCCAGGAAGTCGTACGGCTTGGGCACCCGCACCCCGGCGCTTGCCAGGCGGAACAGCGCCGCCACTTCGGCGTTTTGCCACGCGTCTTCGGTTTCCTTGCGGCCGAACTTGGAACCCTTGGCCATCGCACGGGCCTGACGGCTGTTACGGACCTTGCGGCCTTCCTGATACTCCGCTGCCTGACGGAAACTACGTTTGTTGGCCTCCTTATAAACCTTGGCACACCGCAGCTCATTGCCACAGCGCACCACATAAACAGCTGCCTCTTTACCGCTCATGAGCGGGCGCAGCACCTCGTCCACCAGACCGTCTTCGATCAGGGGTTCAATGCGTTTAGGAGTCTTCATCAGCTTTTTGTGTGGGTCCTTCGTTGCCAAACACGCGATTGTTGCTCGTTATACGGCAATCCTCTGCCAGCGAGTAGGGGGTAGGCCGATTCAGTGCCGGTTGGCCGTCGCCCCACTGGGGTAAAGCAGCTTTTGTGCCGTCTGGGGCAAAAGCCTGCATCCACGGTGAATCCCGAAGCTGTTCGGCTCGGGTTCTACGAAAAAAGAACGAAGCCGCGGCGCGCGCAGGGGTCCGAACACGGTTCAATTTGCGGTGAAGCGCTGTAATTAGATCAGTCCCACCAGGCAATCCCCATCCAGCACTTCAGTGCCACTCATTGCTCTGATCGGTGTTTGGTCATTTGCGAATCCACGGCTTCCAGGATGTCGCAGCTGTCTTGTAGCAACAGCCTGGCAACATCCGCCAAGCTGGCGAGGTCGGTTTCGTCGGGGTCGTTCTTGCGGGTGCCGTCGAGGCAGGTCATGAGGTTTTTGACGGCTTGCAGGCGCTGAACGGCGCACGCGTGGAGGTCAGCGATGGGCGCATCCGGGTTGATGAATAGGACAGTGTTGGGGTGTTGGGACAGTGGGGTGTATTGGGTCATTTCGATGGAATTCTCTATGTGATTTGGAAAGCCATCCCGTTTTATCGCCAAACAAAACAGGGGTGGCAACTGTACGCAGGTTGGCGAACCGGTCACATATACCCGGCAGACCCGAAGGTCTCCCACGCACAGCTACCATAACGCTGCCCATAGAGGGCAATCGAGCATCGGAGCTGTTGCAAATATGTAAATCGGATCGCCAAATCCGGTCGCTGAGGTGCAGCGACGGGGCGAATCATAGGGGCGGGTTTTGTGCGATGCAACTGTCGTTCGAGCGGGGATACGTGTTTGCCGCATCGTTTTGGTGGGATGCGGAATCAGTGGCGAAACAACTCCCCCGGCGTAAACCCGAACAACCCCTTGAACGCCGCAATGAACGCCGACGTCGAGTCGTACCCGCACGCCAAGGCTGTGGTCGTGACGCTGATCCCCTCCTCCAGCGCATTGAGCGAGGACAGCAATCTGGCCCGTTGCCGCCAGCCGCGAAAGCTCAGACCTGTCTCGCGCTGGAACAGGCGCATCAAGGTCTTTTCGGACATGCTCAAGCGCATCGCCCAATCGCTCAGCGTAATCATCAGGCCGGGCTGTTCAATCAATTCGGCGCACAGTGCCAGCAAGCGTGGATGCCGAGGCAACGGCAGGGAAAAGCCGACCTCCGGCAGGTGCGCCAGTTGATCGAGCAGTACCGAAGCAAGCCGCGATTCACTGCTCTGACCTTCAGGGTAATCGGCCGGGAACAGGCAGAAGCTCTTGATCAGCTCCCGGGCCAGCGGCGTGACTTCCAGCACCCGGCAGCGGTCCGGCGCCCATTCGCAATCCGCCTTGCGCACATAGAGGCTGCGCATCTCGGCGCGCATGGAGGTGACGACTTCATGCTCCAGCCCTGCGGGAATCCACACGCCCCACTGCGGCGGCGCGAAGAAACTGCCTTGCGGTGTGTGCACGCCCAGCACGCCGCTGATCGCGTAGGAAAACTGCACCCAATCGTGGCGATGCGTCGGGGTCCATGAGCCTGCGCTGAGGCTTTCGGCCCGGGCGTAGATCGCACGCGGCAGGTCGTGCAGGCTCGGTATCTGTCGCTCAGCGCCGGGATGGCGGGCGGAAAAATGTCCGTTAGTCAGCATAGGTTGGCCTTGTGTCGCGAGACGGCAGTCTACGGCTGAGTTACGCTGGGGACATCATTTTTTACACATTCGTCTTCTGCTACGAGCGAGCCCCGTTATGCACGTACTCAAACACCTCAAGCGCGTCGTCACCGACTGGTTCCTTCTGGGGATGCTGCTGGCCACGCTGCTGGCGTATTTCATCCCGTCCTTTGGCGCCACAGGCGGCGGGATGCACGCCGAGATCGTGATCACCGTCGGGGTGTTTCTGGTGTTCTTCCTGCACGGGGTCAACCTGTCCAGCGAGCAGATCAAAAACGGCCTGAAGAACTGGAAGCTGCACATCATGGTGCAGTTGTTCACGTTCCTGGTGTTCCCGGTGATCTGGTTCCTGAGCAACAAACTGCTGGGCTCCCAGGTGCCCGCGCTATTGATGCTGGGTTTCCTTTATCTGTGCGCGCTGCCCTCGACGATTTCGTCTTCGGTGGCCCTGACCGGCAGTGCGGGCGGCAATGTGCCCGCGGCGATTCTCAACGCCAGCATGTCCAGTGTGTTCGGGATTTTCATGACGCCATGGCTGGTGAGCCTGGTGGTGGGCACCGGCAGCGGCGGGATCGATCTGAGCAAAACGCTACTGGACCTGTGCATCATGTTGCTGCTGCCGCTGGTGCTGGGTCAGCTCATTCGCCCGCTGCTGGGCAAGTTTTTCGCGCGGCACAAGAAGTACACCAACCTCATCGACAAAATCGTCATCCTGCTGCTGGTGTACGCCGCGTTCTGCAATTCCATGGTGTCCGGCATGTGGCAGACCCAGGGCGACACGGTCATCCTGATGGCTTTCATCGGCAGCGCGGTGCTGCTGGCGGTAATTCTGCTGATGACCACCAGCACCGCAAAACTGCTGAAATTCAATCACGCGGACAAAGTTGCCGCCGTGTTCTGCGCCAGCAAAAAATCCCTCGCCGCCGGTGCGCCCATGGCCGCGCTGATCTTTGGCGACAACCCTGGGTTAGGCCTGATTCTGCTGCCGATCATGATCTACCACCCACTGCAGTTGATCGTCTGCTCGGTGATGGCCGAGGCCTACGCCACCCGGCACAAGCAGCAGTTGTCCAAAGAAGCGATTGAGGATGCGCAGGCGGCGTAACGCAGTGTTGGAGCGCTTCTGCCCGAAGGGCGTGGGAGTCTGGCTTGCCGACGATCTGCCGGGGACCGGCAGCAAAACCTAGGGCGCGCATTGATTCAATCGCGCTGGCTGACTCCGGGGCCGCTGCGCAGCCCCTCGCTGGCAAGCCGAGCTCCCACGGCCTGCGGCCAGAAGCCTACTCCAGCGTTTGATCGTGGGCACGCCCCATCCAGGATCGACTTCACCGCTCAATGATCGCCGTCACCCCCTGCCCGCCCGCCGCGCAGATCGAAATCAAACCACGTCCCTGCCCGGCCACGCTTAGAAGCTTCGCCAGGTTGGCGACAATGCGGCCGCCCGTTGCCGCGAAGGGGTGGCCGGCGGCCAGTGAGCTGCCTTTGACGTTGAGCTTGCTGCGGTCAATCGACCCCAATGGGGCGGCAAGGCCCAGGCTGGATTTGCAGTACTCGGCGTCTTCCCAGGCCTTGAGCGTGCACAGCACCTGTGCGGCAAAGGCTTCGTGGATCTCATAGAAATCAAAATCCTGCAGCGTCAGCCCGTTGCGCGCCAGCAAGCGCGGCACCGCGTGGACCGGTGCCATCAGCAGGCCCTCACCTCCGTGCACAAAATCCACCGCCGCCGTTTCGCCGTCACGCAGGTAAGCCAGTACTGGCAGGCCACGCTGCTGCGCCCATTCTTCACTGGCCAATAGCACCACCGAGGCGCCATCGGTCAGCGGCGTCGAGTTGCCCGCCGTCAGCGTGCCTCTGGCGCTGCGCTCGTAAGCAAGCTTGAGCGACGAGAGCTTTTCCAGGCTGGCGTCGAGGCGCAGGTTGTTGTCGCGATAGAGGCCACGAAACGGCATCATCAGGTCATCGTGCCACCCGTCGACATAGGCGGCGGCCATTTTTTGATGACTTTCCAGCGCCAACTGATCTTGCGCCGCCCGCGAGATATTCCAAGTCTGCGCCATCAGCTCGCAGTGCTCCCCCATGGACAAGCCGGTGCGCGGCTCGTCCGTGCGTGGCAGCTCAGGCTTGAGGTGGTGCGGGCGCAGCCGCAGCAGCGCCTTCATCTTGTCAGCGGGGGTTTTGCTGCGATTGACCTGCAACAGAATCTGCCGCAGGTCTTCGTTGACGCCGATGGGCGCGTCGGACGTAGTGTCAACGCCGCCCGCAATCCCGCAATCGATCTGCCCCAGTGCAATTTTGTTGGCGACCAGCAACGCCGCTTCAAGGCCGGTGCCGCACGCTTGCTGAATGTCGTAGGCCGGCGTTTGGTGGCACAGCCGCGAGCCGAGTACGCATTCGCGGGTCAGGTTGAAATCCCGAGCATGCTTGAGCACGGCTCCCGCCACCACTTCCCCCATGATCACCCCGTGCAGACTGAAGCGCTCGAGGAGGCCTTCCAGCGCAGCAGTCAGCATCTCCTGATTGGTGGCGGTGGCATACGGTCCGTTAGAGCGGGCGAACGGAATGCGATTGCCACCGATGATCGCGACGCGGCGTGGCTGGTTCATCTAAATCTCCCTGTCGTCGTTAAATGTAGGAGTGAGCTTGCTCGCGATAGCGATGTATCACTCAATATTTCAAGTGACTGACTTACCGCCTTCGCGAGCAAGCTCACTCCTACAGGGTTGCAATAGGACAGCGTAGGACTTATTGCAATCACCTGTGGTCCACTGGTTTGAACCCCAACTCAAGGAGCGTGTTCCATGGCATCTGATCGCTACATTGACTTCGCCAACTCGGACATCGGTCGCCGGCTGGTAGGAGCGGTCGGGCTGCCGTCGCCAGCACGGCTTGAGCGTTGGCAGGCCGGGCGTCTGCGGCCAGTGGAAGGGGCGCTGCTGATCAGTCCGGGACCGCTCTGCGAACGGGTCCGCGCCATTGCGCCCAGCTTGACCGACCTGCTGTTCACCTTTGGCGGCCCGGCGCCCGGCGAAAATCCCTGGATTGAAGGCCAGGGCCCCAAACTCAAGGCCGTGGTGTTCGACGCCAGCGCCCTGACGCGCACCGAGGAACTGGCGCAGCTGCGGTCATTCTTTCAGCCGATTCTGCGCAGCTTCGCGGCCAGCGCCCATGTCGTCATTCTGGCCAAAGCGCCGGACACACTGGACGACGCCGTGGCCGCCAGCACCCAGCAGGCGCTGGAAGGGTTCACTCGCTCGCTGGCCAAGGAATTGCGCGACGGTGCCACGGCCCAACTGCTGCAATTGGATGCCGGCGCCGAAGACCAACTGGAAGGTGCGCTGAGATTCTTCCTGTCGCCCAAAAGCGCTTACATCTCCGGGCAGGTCATTCGCCTGCGGGCCTTCAGCGAAACGGTTCAGGACTGGAGCCGCCCGCTCGCCGGTCGCAAGGCACTGGTGACCGGCGCGGCGCGGGGGATTGGCGCCTCCATCGCTGAAACCCTTGCCCGTGATGGCGCCGAGGTGGTGCTGCTGGACGTGCCACACGCCAAGTCCGACCTTGAAGCCCTGGCCGCGCGACTGGGCGGTCAGGCGCTGGTGCTGGACATCTGCGCCCCCGATGCCGCCGCTCAGTTGAGCGAGCACCTGCCAGGCGGGCTCGACATTCTGGTGCACAACGCCGGCATCACCCGCGACAAAACCCTGGCCAACATGACGGGCGACCTCTGGGACTCGGTGCTTAACGTCAACCTCAATGCGCCGCAGGTGCTGACCCAAGCGTTGCTCGACAGCGGCACACTGCATGACAACGCCAAGGTGATCCTGATGGCGTCGACCAGCGGACTGGCGGGCAATCGCGGTCAGACCAACTACGCGGCCAGCAAGGCGGGCCTGATCGGTTACGCCCGGGCCATGGCGCCCGTGCTGAAAGACCGTGGCATCAGCATCAATGCTATTGCACCGGGTTTCATCGAAACCAAAATGACCGCCGACATGCCATTCGC
This sequence comes from Xanthomonas sp. WHRI 1810A, assembly GCF_040202885.1. Classification (NCBI taxonomy): domain Bacteria; kingdom Pseudomonadati; phylum Pseudomonadota; class Gammaproteobacteria; order Lysobacterales; family Lysobacteraceae; genus Xanthomonas; species Xanthomonas sp. WHRI 1810A. The sequence goes on along the minus strand of NZ_JBEGED010000006.1, from coordinate 238,299 downwards.
GATCCGTGAAGCCGGCCGCCGCTTGAGCTCGCTGGGCCAGGGCGGCCAGCCTCAGGATGTGGCAGAGGCCGTGGCCTGGTTGAGTCAACCAGGCAGTGGCGCCGTCAGCGGCCAGGTGCTGCGTGTCTGCGGGCAGAGCGTCATCGGCGCGTGATGACGTAAAAACAGGAGATCGGCAATGACCGCACACTGGCGTTATCTGGATAGCCCACCGGCGCTGCCGGGCTTATTCATGCAGGCGGCGCTGCGGCGCAAGGTCACCGGTTCGCAGCTGCCCGAACAGGGTCTGCGCTGCTGGGTGTCGGTGGACCCGGACAAGGTCGCGGCCTTCCGCCAGGTGTGCGGGTTCGTCACCAGCAGCCTGCTGCCACCGACCTACCCCCACGTACTGGCCTTCCCGCTGCAGATGAAACTGCTGACCGACAAGGACTTCCCCTTCCCGCTGCTGGGGCTGGTGCATGTGGCCAACCGCATCAGCATTCGCCGTCCGCTGGGTGGCGTGATCAAGGTGCAGGCCAGTGTGCGCGTCGGCAATCTCAAGGCGCACCCCAAAGGCGCGACGTTCAGCATGATCACCCAGATCGAGGACGCGCTTGGGCTGCTGTGGGAGGAAGACAGCACGATGCTGTGCCGCGGCGTGCAGCTCGAGGGCGAGGTTGCAAGCGCCTCCGAATCCCTGCCGCTGCCGGTCAACGAACTGGCCACTTGGCACGCGCCCTCGGACATCGGTCGCCAGTACGCCAAGTTGAGCGGTGACTACAACCCCATCCATTTGAGTGACGCCAGCGCCAAGCTGTTTGGGTTTCCTACGGCTATCGCTCACGGCATGTGGATAAAAAGCCGAACCCTGGCGGCGCTGGATGACCACCTGCCGGACGCCAACGTCGACATCGCCGTCGAGTTTCACAAGCCGGTGCGGTTGCCCAGCGAAGTCACGTTGTCGGCCAGCGCGGCCGGGTCTCATGGGCAGTTCAAGGTCGAGGGCAAGGACGGGATTGTGCACATGATCGGGCGTTGGCGGCCGGCGACGGAGTGATCACTGTAGGAGCGCGCTTGCCCGCGATCACATTCGTTCGGGCAACGGATCTCCATCGTTCAAACGGGCCAATCGCGGGCAAGCGCGCTCCTACAGGTGGTCACCAAAACTCCCGCCACTGAATCCTTGCTTCCACCCCGCTTCCCGCTGAAGCTATGCGCCTTCAGGAGACGCCCATGAACCTCGACGCACTCACTCAACGCCTGCACTGCATCCGCGATAACAACGACTGGCGCCAGTTTCACAGCCCGAAAAACCTGGCCATGGCCGCCAGTGTGGAGATGGCCGAGCTGGTGGAAATCTTCCAGTGGAAAACCGAAGACCAGTCCCGCCAGTTGCCCCCCGATGAACTGGCCCACGCCGGTCAGGAAGTGGGCGACATCGTTCTGTACCTGCTGTTGATGTGCAGCGAGCTGGGGCTGGACATGAACGAAGTGGTCAGCGCCAAACTGGCCGACAGCGAGCGGCGGTTCAGCAAATGAGTGACCGTCATTTCGACCTGCTGGCCACGCGCTTCGCGGAAAAAATCTACGGCGGTGCCAAGGGGGCGATCCGGCTGGCGGTGTTGCAGGCCGACCTGACCGAAAGCTTGCCGGACCGTCCGTTGCGCGTATTGGACATTGGCGCAGGCCTCGGGCACATGTCGTTGTGGCTCGCCGAGCGCGGGCACGACGTGACTCTGGCCGAGCCCGCCGAACCCATGCTCGAAGGGGCTCGCCAGCGCTTTATCGACGCCGGGCAGACGGCCACGTTCATCCAGGCGCCATGGCAGGCACTGCCCGACATTCTCACCGAGCGTTACGATCTGGTGATCTGCCACGCCGTGCTGGAATGGCTGGAAGAGCCCTTCACGATTCTGCCGGTGCTGCATCAGTTGACCGAGCCCGATGGCTGGTTGTCGCTAGCGTTCTACAACCGCGACGCGCTGATTTATCGCAATCTGCTCAAGGGCCATTTCCGCAAGATGCGGCGCAACACCATGGCCGGCGAGAAACAAAGCCTGACCCCGCAACAACCGCTTGATCCCCGGGAATTAGCGGCGCAACTTGAAGCGCTGTGGCGAGTCGAAACCGAAAGCGGTGTCAGGGTTTTTCACGATTACATGCCGGTGGAGTTCCAGGCCAAAGCCGAACTCGCCGACCTGCTTGAAATGGAGTTGTCCCACCGCCGCCACCCCGCATTCGCCGGATTGGGACGCTACCTGCACTGGATGTGCCGACCCGTTTGAGACTGCCACTCGCGGAGACCCTCATGAAACGCTGCCTCGCTTTGCTGACGCTCTGCCTGAGCATCACTGCCTGCCAGAGCAACAACCCGTACGTCGCCACTTCAGCGCCGATGCCCGCTGCACCGCCCCAGGCGGCGAACACGCTGGACATGAGCGCGTACCCGGCGCCGCCGCGTGACTATGGCCGCTACCGCAGCTGGACGTGGCTCAACGGTCAGCTGCCGCCGGGTACGGCGTGGGCTGATTCGGCGCAAGTGGCCGAGGCGGTGAGCAACGGGCTGGACCAGCGCGGGTTGCGTCCGTCTTCAAACCCGCAGGCGGCTGACCTGCGGGTGATGGCGCAGACCCGGATGGAAACCCGGATCCGCCAGGAGCGCGACGATTATTACGACCCGTACTATGGCGGCATGGGTGGCGGCTATTACAACGGGTATCGCAACGGCTACGGCGGTTACGCCAGCGTTCCAATTGTGCGCACCTATCAGGTTCAAGTGGTCGTGGTGCAGATCAGTCTGTTCGACGGCCGCAGTGGTCAGCCGGTGTGGAGCGCCAGCGCCGAGACCGGCAGCGGCGGCGGCGGCGATCAATCGGACCGCGCCAAAGCCTTGCGGCAGGCGGTGCAAAGCGCACTGACTGCTTATCCTCCTTCGTAAACGTTCTGGAGAGCCACCATGTTGCGTTGTCTTGCGTTAGTGTTTTTTGCGGTGCTCCTGAGCGCCTGTCAGACGGATCGCGTGAATCGCGATTTCGATGCTCAACGGGACTTCGGCGGCTACCGGACTTGGGCCTGGAAAGAGCCTGCCCTGCAATATCAACCGGATGATCCACGGATCAAAAGTGACCTGACCGAGCAGCGCATCCGGCAGTCGGTGGGTGAGCAGCTCGATCAGCGCGGATTGCGCATGGCAGCGCCGGGCGTCAGGGCGGATGTGCAGGTGCAGGCCTGGCTGATCGTTGAGAACAAGCAGCAACTGATCAGCAACACCTATGGGGGCGGCGGTTACTGGGGCAACCCGTGGGGCGGTTATTGGGGCGGCCCGATGGGCACCGAAACCCGCAGCGTCGATTACAAGGTCTCGACCCTGCAGATCGACATGCTCGACGGCAAGGACGGCAAGCTGGTCTGGCGCGGCAGTACCGAACAGGTCGTCAGCGACAGCTCGGCCAACCCGGCAGCCCGGGAGTTGGCGCTGCGTCAGACCGTGGCGAAAATTTTGCAGCAGTATCCGCCGCGTTGATGATGTGGACGGTGGCTTGTGTAGGAGCTGCCGAGCCGCCGAAGGCTGCGATGCGGTACATCTGACACACCGCAATCGCAGCCTCGCTCGGGCTCGTCAGCTCCTACAGGTCGTGCGAAGCCCTCAATCCACCACACTGAACTCCACCCGCGCCGTCTGGCCGCTTTCGTCCAGCACGCTGAGTTGGTAGCGGCCGCGCCGGGTCAATGTCGGGCTGTAACTGGCCTGGTTCGCCGTATCGGCGACCGGCGCGCCGTCGATGAACCACCAGCGCCGACCGCTGCCGCCCAAGGCTGACACGCTTAGCCGCAGCGATTGTTGGCTGCCGGCAGGCAAGCGCAATTGATCGCCCTCACGAACGCCGACAATCGACAGCGGCGCGGCCAGGCTCACGCCTTGTGGCGGGCAGTGTGGGTCAATCTCGGGCAGTCGCGCCTCCCGACGTTCCGCCCGAGGCAGCCACGGCTCAAGGGGCGCGGGCCACAGCGCGACGTCACGGGCCTGCGCGCCAGGACACTCGGCGCCCACCCGCAACCCTTGCGCGCTGACCCACACCTTCTCCAGCAAACCCAACCCCAACGGCTGGTCGGCGGCCTGCAACGTCGGTGGCGTGGTGCCATCCAGCGTCCAGGCAAAACGCTGACGACGGCAATTGGGCTCGGCCTTGCTCATCGGCTGCCCCAGCGGCCAGCAGATCGCCGCGACACCCACATTCAGCGGCACCGGTTGCACGGGCGCGACGATGTTGCGCTGGGCATCGCGGTTCACCAGCAGGTCGTGCACCTGCAACATCAGCGGCGCTGCCGACGCCAGGCCAAACTGCCCTGGCACCGGTGTACCGTCCGGGCGGCCGATCCACACGCCGATCAAAAACCGCGGCCCGACGCCAATCGACCACGCATCGCGAAAGCCATAACTGGTCCCGGTTTTCCACGCCAGCTGGGGGCGTTGCACGAGGTCGGCGTGCGGGTCCAGATCAGGCCGCGACTGTCCGCTGAGAATCCGTCGGATAATCCACGCCGCCCCCGGCGACATCATGGCGTGATCGCGCAATCGATCATCCGGTTGCAGCCGGATATCCGCGCTGCGCCCCGCTCGCGCCAACGCGGCATAACCGCCCACCAAGTCCTCCAGACGACTGCCGGCGCCGCCCAGGATCAACGCCAGATTCGGTTCGGCCAGCGGCGGTAACGTCAACGGCACGCCCGCATTACGCAACTCGGCGGCGAAACGCTTGGGGCCATAGGCTTCCAGCAATTGCACGGCGGGCAAGTTGAGGGACATCGACAGTGCAGCGCTGGCCGACACCGCCCCGGTGAATCCCGATGAAAAATTGCCCGGCCGATAGTCACCGTAGCGGCGCGGTACGTCCTGCAGCAACGATTCGGAATGAATCAAACCGGCATCCATGGCCTTGCCGTACAGAAACGGTTTGAGCGTCGAGCCCGGCGAGCGCAGGGCGCTGATCATGTCGACGTGCCCGAAACGCCGTGTGTCGCTGATGTCCACCGAGCCGACGTACGCGCGGGTGGCCATGGTCTGCGCTTCCACCACCAGAATCGCCGCCGACGTGCGCTCCGGCAGACGCGCCCGCCAGTTCAGCAGCAAGTCTTCCAGCCGGCGTTGCAGCCCTGCGTCCAGGGTGGTGCGGATCAACGGCGGGCTGTCGGGACGGTTCAGGCGCCGCGCCAGCAACGGTGCCAGAGACGGTTCTTGTCGAGGCGCCAGCAACAACGGCTCTTCCAGCGCGTCGTTGATGGCGTGTTGCGGCCAGACGTCGAACTCGGCCAGACGCCGCAGCACTTTGTCGCGCGCAGCCTGCGCCCGTTGCGGATGACGATCCGGACGCAACCGGCTGGGCGCCTGGGGCAGCACGGCCAACAAGGCGGCGTCGGCACGGGTCAGTTGCTGCGGTGATTTGCCCAGGTACGCCCAACTGGCAGCGGCCACGCCTTGCAACGTGCCGCCGAAGGGTGCGCGGTTGAGGTACAGCGTGAGGATTTGCGGTTTGCTCAGGTGCCACTCCAGCTGGGCCGTGCGCCACAACTGACGCAGTTTGCCGCCAAGCGTTCGCGGGTGCGGATCCAGCAACCGCGCCACCTGCATCGACAACGTGCTGCCTCCGGACACCACGTGGCCACCGCTGAGGTTTTGCCAGGTGGCACGCAGCAACGCCATGGGGTTCACACCGGGGTGCTGATAAAACCAGCGATCCTCGTAGGTCAACAGCGCCTCAAGGTAAAACGGCGACACCTGATCCACCGACACCGGATAGCGCCACACGCCGTCGGCATCGGCAAAGCGCCACAGCGGCGTGCCGTCTTCGGCCAGGACCACACGGGCGAGGTCGTCCTGGGGCAGCGGCAGTGGCCAGAGTTGGTCGGCGAGCCAGAGCAGGAGGATCGATCCCAGCAAGGCGGCGAGCAGCTTGCGCAGAAGTTTTACGCGTCTCATGCCAAAGAGCCTTTATGCTGCACGGAACTCGGCGACACGAGTGACAGCCAAAGCGAACAGTTCCCTTGTTCCATGATCTTCATCAGGAAGCAGATATGCAGGTAGAAAGCTTTTTCGAATGGCTTGGCCAGGCCATTGGTGCCGTGATTCGCTTCATCGTCGACGGCCTGAGCTGGCTGTTCAATCTGTTCACTCATGCCGGCGGCAACTTCGTCGACGGCCTGTCTCGCACACTGGGCATGGACACTTCGCTGATCAGCATCATCGCGCTGATCGTCGGGCTGATGCTGTTGTACTCCGCGGTTCGCGCCTTCATGCGCGCCTCGATCATTATGGGCATCATCTGGCTGTTTCTGGGGCTGTGGCTGTTGAGCTGGATTATTCACTGATAGCGGCATCACCAACGCTGTAGGAGCGCGCTTGCCCGCGATGACGTGAGTGGGCCTGATGCAAATTCATCGGCCTGAACGACGCAATCGCGGGCAAGCGCGCTCCTACAACTGTATGCCCGCACATCCTTATCTCCGCTTATTTCCCCTTCACCACCAACTGCGCCGGCGCTTCACCCAGTGCCTGCCAGTTCGGGCGATACATCGACTCCACCTGCGGCGGCGGCACACGGTATGTGCCGGGCGTGACGGCGCGCGCCAGGTACAGCAGGTCCACTGTGTTGAACCCTTGCAGATCCACCGCTGCCACGTAACGGTCATCGCGGAATTCCTGATGCTTGAGGCCCGCGTTTTCCATCGACTGGCGCCACTGCTTCACCGACTCACTGGCGTTTTCAAGACTCGCTGCGCTTTGCGCCAGGTTCTGGTTTTCGATCTCAAGGCCCGCAGGCAGCAAGTCCACCACCAGCGCATCGGGCACCCGTTCCTTGGATTTGACCTGCAGGTGCACCAGCACCAGCTCGCCGCTTTTCAGCGCATTGAGGTTCAGTGGCTCACCATCCAGCCCCAGATAATCACGACGGATGCTCAGGTTTTCACCACCGGGCGCAGGCGCCTGCACGGGATAGCCCGAGATCGTCATCTGCTGGTACAAGGTCTCGCTGCCGGTGTTCTGCACCGTCAGCGGCGATGCCAGCACCGAGCTGTCGAGTTTCACGCCGGGCTGTTCGTTGCTCAATGCCCGATTCTGCGTCCCGCTGGTTAACGTCGCGGCCCACTTCGCCTCTGGTTTGCCCAGCAAATCACGCCCCGCCATGAACAGTGAATTGCGCTCCTGGGTCGACAGATAACGGCTGGCCGCCACCTGATCGGACAGCGCAAACAGCCGCTCCTCGACCTTGTCGACGGCCAGTTTGTTCTCCTCCAGCAGCGACAAAATCAACGCCTGATCACGCAGCGGACTGCCGTAATCGGCCAGCCAATCGTTGGCCTGGCGCTTGGCCGCCAGCCCGGCCATCAGCGCCTGTTCGGCACGGGATTTGTCGCCCATTTTTTCCAGCGCGACAGACAGCTGAATCAACGGCAGACCCGAGCGCGCATCACTGCGGCGATCAAACAGACTGCGCAACGCACCCAACGGCGCCTGCTGACTGCGGGACAGCACCAGCCCGGCATACGCCTGAACGGCAAAGCGCGTGTGCTCGGCGTTTTCGCTGTAGTTGACCTCAATCTGGTTGCGCTCCTGCAGGTAACGCAGCAGCCGCTCGTTGGCTTTTTTCAGCGCGTCCGGCGGCACCGCAAAACCCTGATCGCGGGCACGCAACAGGAAGTCGGTGACGTACGCCGTCAGCCAATATTCTTCTTCACCGTCCGCGCCCCACAGACCGAAACTGCCGTTGTAGCGCTGCATGCCCAGCAGGCGCTCGATGCCCAGCTCGATCTTGCGCTTGCGCACGGCATCCGGCTCGCCTTCGAGCCCCAGACGCTTGAGCACGGCGGCGTCGGCGTACAGCGACGGATACAGCCCGCTCGCCGTCTGTTCCAAGCAACCGTAGGGGTAAGCTTTCAGCGCCCGGATCTGTTCGCCAAGATTCAACGGCGGACGGCTCGACACCGACAGCAGCGCCTCACGCCCGGCCGGTTCGAAGGCTTCCAGCGCGCCGTCCGGCAGCGTCCAGACCTGATCTTTTAGCACCGCCCGATACTGCTTGAGCATCGCCGGGTACGCGGGGCGCACGCCCAACGTCCACTCGCGGCTGAACGGCGGCATGGTCTCGCCCGGCAGGTCCAGCCCCTGCACCATTACCTTCAAGCCGCCCTGACCGAAACCACCCAATGCGCGCACCGGAATCTGCAGCGTGGTGCGTTGCCCTTGGGCCAGTTGAATCGACTGATGTTGCTCGCCATTGACTAGGCTCAGCTGGCCCTCGGCGCTGACCTGCACATCCAGCGTCTGCGCCTTGCCGGACAGGTTCGACAGGTCCAGCGCCACCTTGGTCTGATCGCCACCGGCCAGAAAGCGCGGCGCCGACAGCTCGGCAATCAACGGCGCGGCGACCACGGTTTTCGCTTCGGCCATGCCGTAGCGCTCGTCGGTCCAGGCCTGAGCCATGATCCGCAGTTCGCCGTTGAAGTCCGGGATGTCGACGCTGACTTCACCCTCGCCCTGCTCGTTGAGCGTGACGGGTGCGCTTTGCAGGGCGACGATCGTCACGCTGGTCTGTGGACGCTTGCCACCCTTGGCCAGCGCTGCGTCGCCACCGAATGCCAGGCTCGCCAGACGGTTACGTCCGGCTTCAATCAATTGCCCGTAAATGTCGAGTTGATCGGCGCCATAGGCCTTGCGCCCGAACAGGCCCGCAAACGGGTCCGGGGTTTTGTATTCGGTGATGTTGAGGATGCCGACGTCAACGGCGGCCACCAGCACATGCACGTTCTTGGGCACTGAGCCGTCGGCGTTTTTCGCGTTGACCTTGAGCGTCAGCGGTTGCTTGGGACGCATTTTTTCCGGCGCCGTGACGCTCAGCGCCAGCTTGCGCTGCGAGCGGTCCAGTGGCAGATGCAGTACACCGACAGCACGTTTGGGCGTGACGTTGGCCTTGCGTTCGCCCGGCCGGATCACCAGCGCGCTGACGTACAGATCATGGCGCGCCCACTGTTTGTCCAGCGGGATGTCGAACGCCTTGCCCTCGGCCGGCACGTCGATCTCCTGCCACCACAACGGTCCTTCACTGGACTCGACGAGCAGGTACCCCTTGCCGGCGGACGGGGGCGTGACCGTGACTTTGGCAGTATCGCCCTCGGCATACGCCGGCTTGTCCAGCGCCAGCTTGACCTGGTCCGGACGCACCGCGCCGCCTTCGGCGTTGTCCTGCCAGCGATAGCCGGCCCAGAAGCGCACGCTGCTGACCAGCCCGGTGCTCGGGTCTTCCACCTCCACGCGATACGGGCCCCATTCCACCGGGAAGCTGACTTTGGCGGTGGCGTCTTTCTGCACGCTGACGGTTTCTTCGCTCAGATTGAGAAATTTCTCGTTGAAGTGATTGCTCCAGCCGTCGCTGTCCGAATAGCTCCAGTAGTAGTCCCGGCGTTCGCGAATCAGCCGAACCTTGAGGTTATCGGCGGCGAGTTTGTGGCCCTCTTTGTCAGCCATCAGCAGCTCGAATGCCACCGGACCGTCGCCGTCGGTGGCGTCGCCTTCGAACAGGCCGCGCAGGCCGGGCATCTGTTCGGCCGGCCACACCGGCTGGATCAGCCGACGGGTGATCGGGCGCCCGCCGGACTCCTGCAAACTGGCCTGCACAATCAACTGCAACGGCGATTTCGCGTTGGCCCACTGACTGTCGATGTTCAGCGCCAGCTCGCCTTTGGCGTCGAGCGTGCTGTCTTCGATTTCAAGGTCCTGACTCAATTCCTCTTCGGTCACCGACCCGAACTGATAGCCCGGCAACCCCGGCACCGCGTCACGCAGCGGGCGCACATACAGCTGACCGCTCAAGCGATTGCCGGACGCCGGCGCGCCGTAGAGGTAGCGACCGGTGATGTTGACGTCCAATGGGGCATCCGGCGCGAGAGGTGAATCGCTGCCTTTGAGTTCGAGGGCCATGCGCTCCGGCAGAAAGTCTTCGACCTGGAATTCATACAGCTGCGGCTTGCCATCGCCCAGATCGAAGACCAGTTGCCAGCGACCGGTTGGCGCTTCGTCCGACAGTTGCAGCTGATATTGATACAGCCCGGAAGCGTCGGCTTCCCACACGAATTTACGACTGACCTGCTCGTCCGGGCGGCGCACTTCCACGGTGATGGGTTGCGGCTTGACGGTCTTGCCGTCGTTGTCGCGCAGCAGGCCGTTAAGCAGCACCACCTCTCCGGGACGATACAGATCACGCGGGCCGAAGATAAAAAACTGCAGCGGGTGCGCTTGCGGGCCGGTGATGTCGAATTCGGCCAAGTCCAGCGCCGAGCTGTTCAGCCGCAGCAGACTGGTCTGCTCGCCCTGATGCGCCAGCAGTACCTGGGCCTTGGCGGGCAGCGGCAGTTCGGCGTGGCCTGCGTTGTCGGTCTTGCCCTGGCCGACCACGCGGCCCTTGTCGTCGAGCAGTTCCAGATCCACGCCGCTCAGCGCCTTGCCGCCCTCCAGCGCCTGGGTAAAGGCGTCCAGGCGATTGGCGTAACGGTGCACCGACAGGCCGATGTCACTGAGAGTGAACAGGGTCGCCGGCTGCGAATAGCTGTAGGTGCCGGAGGCGCGCATCACCGCCAGATAAACGCCGGGTTGCTGCAACGCCTTGATGCCGGAGATGGGCAGCAGAACCGTTTCACGAGTATTGCGCGCAGGGTTCAGGTCGAAGCGACCGCCGTAGACCAGATCGGCCATGGGCAGCAGTTCTTGGGATTCGTAGCTTTGCAGGCTGGAGGAGCCTTCCCATGAGGCGAGGAAGGTGGGCAGCGACTCGGGCTTGATGCGAAAGAACTCGACGTCGACCTTATCGACGTTCAACGCGATCACCGGCAGGCCTTCGGCCAGGCGCGTGGGCAACAGACTGCCACGGCTGGCAAAACCCACGGTGGCTTGCAGGTCGGCCGTTTCCAGGCGGGCGCTGTATTCGGCAGCCAGGGTGTTTTTGTTGACCGCCGCCAGACCCGGATCGACGGTGACGACCAGTTTGCGCTTGGGCTCCAGGTGGCGCAGGCGCAGCTCCATGAGGTTGTCGGACAGTTCCCAGGCGCCATCCACCTTGCCGTCCTTGCTGTCCACCAAGTGCACTTTTTCAGCGAAATTCTGCTCGGGGTCCAGCGGCACGGAGAAACTCAGCGACAGCGTACTGGCGCCATCAAGCTGAACTTCGGAGACGTCCACCACCGTCAGGTCGCGCCCGGCATAGCGCTGGCTCAAGGCGGCGAGATCGACGGCGGGCTTGGGTTTGCTCGGTTCCACGGCTGCGGCTTGCGGAGCAGCAGGCACGGGAGGCGCGGCGGGTTTATCGGAAGTGGACGAATCACAGGCGCTAAGCAGTACCAGCGCACAGGCCAGTAACAATCCTTTGTTCAGCATGAGGCACTCATTGACGGCAGGATGAGGAGGGAAAGTTATAGCACTGGAATGCGCATCGTGACGAAGAGCTTTCGCGGGCAAGCCTCGCTCCAACGGCCTGCGGCCAGAAGCACGCGCCTGTTCGCGCCCCCGAATCTCGCTACAATGCCGGCCTTCCCGGGAGCCTGCATGTCTACTTTTGCTCAGGATTGGCGTCACCGCCCTACGCACAAACGCGTATGGGGGCTGGCGGCGCCGATGATTTTGTCGAACATTTCCGTGCCGCTGGTGACCCTGGTGGACAGCGCCGTCATCGGTCATCTTCCCCATGCGCATCAGCTCGGGGCCGTGGCGGTGGGCGGGACGCTGTACAGCTTTCTGGCCTGGGCCATGGGCTTTCTGCGCATGGGTACCACCGGTTTTGCGGCCCAGGCAGCGGGTCGTCACGACGGCGCCGCGCTGCGTCAGGTGCTGCTGCAAGGCCTGCTGCTGGCGTTAGGTTTCTCGGTGCTGCTGGGGCTGATCGGCTTGCCGTTCCTGCACCTGGCGATCCAGATGATGCAGCCGTCGGACGACCTGAATGCCCTCACCCAAACCTTCTTCCACACCCGCCTGTTCGGCCTGCCCGCCGCGCTGGCCACCTATGCGCTGGTGGGCTGGTTCCTCGGCACGCAGAACGCGCGGGCGTCGCTGGCGATTCTGCTGACCACCAACATCGTCAATATCGTCCTCAACCTCTGGTTCGTGCTCGGGCTCGATTGGGGTGTGGTCGGTTCGGCCCGTGCCTCGGTGGCGGCGGAATGGCTGGGAGCCTTGGTCGGTCTGGCCCTGACGCAAAACGCATTGCGCGCCTATCCCGGCCGGGTAGCGTGGGCAGCGCTGCGGCTGTGGCAGAACTGGCGTCCGTTGCTGGCGGTCAATCGCGACATTTTCATCCGCTCGCTGGTGCTGCAATCGGTGTTTTTCCTGATCACCGTGCAGGGCGCGCGGCTGGGCGATGCCACCGTGGCGGCGAACGCGCTGTTGCTCAATGGATTGCTGCTCACTGCCCATGCACTGGACGGGCTGGCTCACGCGGTGGAGGCGCTGTGCGGTCATGCCATCGGCGCCCGTGATCGCGATGAGCTGCGCCGCTCGATGACCGTCGCAGGCGGATGGTCGCTGATGTGCAGCGTCGCGTTCGCGGTGTTCTTCCTGTGTTTCGGCCATCTGTTCGTGTCTATGCAGACCGACATCCCGCAGGTCCGCGAAATTGCCTTCACCTACCTGCCCTATCTGGCAGTGCTGCCGCTGGTGGCAGTCTGGAGCTACCTGCTGGACGGCCTCTTCATCGGCGCCACGCGGGCCCGGGACATGCGCAATACCATGCTGCTGAACCTGGTGCTGATCACACCCTTCGCCTTGTTGGGTATGGGCTTGGGCAATCACGGCCTGTGGCTGACCTTCCTGCTATTCATGGCGTTGCGCGCGGTGACCCTGGGCTATGTGGCCTACAAGCTCAATCGCAAGGACGCCTGGTTCAGCGGTTGATCGAAGCCGTCGGCTGGGCCTGATCCTGGGCGTGAACGAACGCCGTGACCTCCATCAACACAGGCGCCAGACTGCGTAACGGCCGCGCAAACGCGCCCACCAGCGTGCCGTGATTGGTGCGCGAGAAATACCGCTCACGCACCGACACACCCTGATCGCGCAAGCGAGTGGCCATACCGCCCGTGTTGCGTTTGGGGTTCACCACCGTGTCGTCGGCGGAGGCCATCAGCAGCGCCGGCGGTGATGCAGCACTGACATGGTTGATGGGTTGCGAATCAGGAGGCGAATTCGGAAAGTAGAACACCGGCTTCACGTCAGCTTCTTCGATGGGCAGAAAGTCATACGGCCCGGCCAGGCCAATCCAGCCCTTGACCATCGAAGGGGTCATGCCGGCCTGCGCCAGCCATTTCGGGTCAAGGGCCAGCATCGCCGCGTTGTAGGCGCCGGCACTGTGGCCCATCACGTACAGCTTCGATGGATCACCGCCGTACTGGCCGATGTTCGCGCGGGTCCAGCCCACCGCCTGCGCGCTGTCCTTGAGCAGCCCCTGGTAATGCACCTGCGGATAAAGCCGGTAGTCGGCAACGACTGCGACAATGCCTTGTGACGCCAGGGCTTCGCCGACAAACGCGTAGTCGCTGCGCGATCCGCTGTTCCAGCTGCCGCCGTAAAAGAACACCACCACCGGCGCACCCGGCGGCGCCTCGCGGGGTGTGTAGACGTCGAGCTTGTTGCGCGGGTCCGGACCGTACGCCAGGTCAGCCGTGCGGATGAACGTGCTGCCCGGCGTCAGCGCATTGAGCACCTTCAACGGCGAACAGCCCATCAACAGGGTCATCAGCAGGCCCGTGAATGCTGCTTTAAGTGCCAGTTTGGTCATCGTTATTCTCAAAACTTCATGGGCCACACACTTCTGTAGGAGCCAACTTGTTGGCGAAAAGAGCCATGCGGGGTGTCAGGCCGAATGCTTCGCGAACAAGTTCGCTCCTACAGGTGCCGTTAAAGGCGGCGGCTGTTCAGGGATTACGACTGCACCGGCGCGGGATAGTTAGGACACGCTGCCCTCGTCGTCGATTGCGCTTTGCGTAGCCATCACGATGTTCGGGCTGCTGAGCGTCACGCCGTCGCGGGTGATGTGGACGTGGCTGCTGCCAACGCTGAAATTCAGCTCGTTGGAGCTGTCCAGGTGCAGGGTCAGTTCGTTGATCCGGATCTGCGGCGTGTTCCCCAGAACCTGCTGTCGGTCGAGGCGCGTGGTGATGCCCTTGGGCAACGCAGGCGGTGTCGGCATGCCGCGTTCCGAACCAGGCCCGGCGTCCAGCGGACTGATGTCCGGGTCCCAGAGGTGGTCGATGATTTCCGGTTGATCCGGGTCGCCGTCGACAAAATCCACCACGACCTCCATCCCGCCCCACCACGGCGTGCCGGCATGCTCCAGTTCCGGCTCGATGGGCAACCAGCAATCGGTGTAGCGCGAGCCATCGCCCTGATGCCCCCAGTCAAAACGGACCTTGATCCGCCCTTCGTGATCGCGCTGCGCCTCTTCGAACAGCTCGCCCACCACCCGAGCGCGCTGCAAGCCAATGCGCCGAGGCGCTGATCGGGCCTTTGCCCTGCGCAGGTGAGCGGTCGCCGGCACGCCGGAAAAACTGTTGCCATAGGCTGGCTCCGGAACACCCCCTTTGAATGAAGGCCGCAGGCCGCGATGGTGGACCTCCGTCAGCAGCCAGGCCTGATTGCATGGCGGATCCGCGTGTTCAGTCATCGGCAGTTGCATGCCCGCGTGCAGAAAATGCAGGGCGCTCGCGCCTTTCGCCCACAACACCCCTTGCTCGGCCGTTCCACGACCGCTGGCACGACGGACCTCGAACTGACTGATCTCTCCACGTTCGTACTGCTGCCCGAACTGCACCCGAGAGGTTCGACGGGTGTGGCGCAGATCATCCGTGAAGATCAGCACGTGGCGCACGCTCGAATGCTCGAAGTAATAGTGAATGCCTGCCTGAGCGCACAGCCGGTCAAGCAGTTGCAGGTCGGTCTCGCCATGCTGCGCGCAAAACTCGATCGCCTCGTGGCGGCGGGTCAGTTGAAAGGTGTAGTCGGTGTCACGAATGCCATGCTCGTTCAGCACCTGGCTGATGATCGCGCTCGCCGGCTGGTCCTGGAAAATACGCTGGTTGTAGCGATGTGCCAGACAGCCCATGCGTGGGCCCAGAGTAATGTGATAGTGCGCAGGGCCAGACCCGGTGTTGCTGCGGCCAATGCTTTGGATCTGCGCGTGAAACCCGACGCCGGGCCACTTTGAAGTCAGATAGGCGTCACTGAAAATGCAGTGCTGCAACGACAGCTCGCCGTGGTAGCTGATGGCGTGGACGTCGAAGGAAAAGGGTCTGTTGATCGCTTCGGAGCCTTGGAACGTCACGACCTCAAGCGAGCGCGCAAAGCTGGGGGAGTCCAGACGAAAATGGCAACGGTGTTCTGAGATGGGCATAAGAAGGACGGCCTCGACTGCCTGGCACGAAAGGCCGGCGATTTTGGCCGAGAAGCGCCGCCGCGTAGCGAGCCCCACGATGAACAGGACACTGCCTACAGAACAAACGGACGAAGCATACACGCCTGGCTCCATCCGTTTTGTATCGACCGAAATTCCACCATCGCCCCGATTTATTGTGGGAGCGGACCTGTCCGCGAAGGCGATTCGTCAGGCGCTATAACCCTGTCGCCAGTGCCGGCCCTTTCGCGGACAGGTCCGCTCCCACGGGGTTGGTATTGATTGTTCCCACGCTCTGCGTGGTAACACCGACGCTGGACGCTCCGCGTCCAGATGACGCGGAGCGTCACAGGCTGCGTGCCCACGCATAGGGTGGGCACGACCACAAAAAAACGGGCCCGAAGGCCCGTTCTCGACACGCATTACACGATCACGACGACAGGTAAGAAGACCGTGTCAGGCCCAGACGCAAAGCGTCCAGATACTGCGTGCGCTCGCGCGGGGTGATCTTGGCGCTGGCGACTTTGTCCCGGTAATGAGTCATCAGTTCTTCCGGCGACAAATGCACGTAGCGCAGCATGTCTTCGATGGTGTCGTGGGTTTCGATGCCCGCCGAATAGGCGCTGCCGTCCGGCTTCTGGTAGATGTTCACCGAGTCGGTGTCGCCGAACAGGTTGTGCATGTCGCCCAGGATTTCCTGGTACGCGCCCACCAGGAACACGCCCAGCAGGTAATCTTCACCCTCGTTCAGCGCATGCACCGGCAGACTGGTTTCGATGCTCTGCTCGTCGACGTACTGGTTGATCTTGCCGTCGGAGTCGCAGGTAAGGTCCTGCAGCACGGCGCGACGCAGCGGCTCTTCATCCAGACGATGCAACGGGATGATCGGCAGTACCTGATCGATGGCCCACGTGTCCGGCAGGCTCTGGAACACCGAGAAATTGCAGATGTATTTGTCGGCCAGCTTGTCGTTGAGCTCGTCCAGCACCTGACGGTGCGAACGCTGACGCGCCTTGAGCGAGTTGTGCAGGCGACGGCACACCGCGAAGTAGCACTGCTCACCCAGGGCTTTATCGGCCAGGGTCAGCTTGCCGTCCGAGTACTGCGTGGCGATGTCGCTCATGTAGTGCGTGGCGCGCCAGTAGGTCTCGGTGACCATCTCGATATCGGTGGGACCGAGCAGGTCGATCAGCCACTGCAGGGTTTCCGGCAGGCTTTCCTTGTTGGTGATCTCCGGCACTTCGTCGTTGTGGCGCTCGACGTCGGTCACCTGGATCACCAGCATGGCGTGGTGGGCGGTCAGCGAGCGGCCACTCTCGGAGAATATGTGCGGGTGCGGCAGGCTCTGTGCGTCGCAGAACTCCTTGAGCATGCCCACCACGACACCTGCGTAATCGTCCATGTCGTAGTTGATGGAGCTGGCGTTGCGCGAGTGAGTGCCGTCGTAATCGACCCCCAGGCCGCCGCCGACGTCGATGTGATCCACCGGCAGGCCGAGGTTGCGCAGCTCGCCGTAGTAACGAATCGCTTCCTTGAAACCGTGCTGGTAATCCGCCAGGTTGGCGATCTGCGAACCCATGTGGAAGTGCAGCAGACGAATGCCCTGGTCCAGACCGGCCTGGCGGAAACGCTCGACCACCGACAGCAACTGCGCGGCGGACAACCCGAACTTGGATTTCTCGCCACCGGTGTCAGCCCATTTGCTCGATGCCAGGGACGACAGGCGCACGCGCAGGCCGATCTGCGGCGCAACCTTGAGCTCGGCAGCCTCTTCGATCACCAGCCCGACTTCGGATTCTTTCTCGATGACGATGAAGACGTTGTGGCCCAGCTTCTGCCCCATCAAGGCCAGACGAATGAATTCGCGGTCCTTGTAGCCATTGCAGACGATGGTCCCGCCTTTGGGCGCCAGCGCCAGCACCGCCATCAGCTCAGGCTTGGAGCCTGCTTCCAGACCGATGGAGACGTCCTGGGTGGCGATGATGTTTTCCACCACCGCTTCTTGCTGGTTGACTTTGATCGGGTACAGCGCGGTGTATTTGCTCTGGTATTCCAGGCGCGCAATGTTCTCGTCGAAGGCACCGGTCAGCTGGCGAACGCGATCCTGAAGGATGTCCGGGAAGCGCACCAGCAATGGCAGGGACAAGCCGCTTTTGCGCAGCTTGTCGACCTGCTCGTAAAGATCGATGGGTGAACTGGTCGGGCCATTGGGGCGGACCTCAACGCGGCCGGCCTCGTTGATCGCAAAATACCCGGCCCCCCAGTGACGAATCCCGTAGACACTGCGGCTGTCCGCAACGGTCCATTGGCTGCCATCGTCTTTGCGTGTGCGTCGTGCGGACATCGAAGTCCCCTATATAAAGTCATAAAGCGCTGGCCTCGGTGGGCTGTGCGCAGTGTATAGAGTGGTAATGACGGTTTGTCGCCAGCTCGCTGTCGGGCAGTAGACCTGCCGGGCAAGCCATAGTTTACAAATGGACAGGCTGGAACCGGGTGCGCGTGGCGGGAGACGACATCAGCCGCCCGACTTCTTGGCCTTGAAGCCCAGTTTCACCAGTTCGGCCAGCAGGGTCTCGACGTGATCGCCCTGAATCTCGATCACCCCTTCCTTGAGCGCCCCGCCCGTGCCGCAACGGCGTTTGAGCGTGGTGGCCAGCTCCTTGAGTGCGTCTTCGGTTACCGGCACACCCGTCACTGTCGTCACGGTTTTGCCGCCACGGCCTTTGCTTTCGCGGCGCACGCGGACAATGCCGTCGCCGGCGGGAATCAGGGTGCTTTTGCAAATGCAGGCGTCGACAGGCTGACGGCATTCAGGACAGTGACGTCCGGCGTCGGTTGAAAACACCAGGCCACCGAGGGCGGCGAAGGAAGCGGCTTTTTTGGCCAAGAGCAATCCTCTTGAGAGGACCAAAGACTGGCCGACGGGCGTCGACCGCGAAGCCCCACTCAGGCAGGGGCAGCGCAGCTGGAACGGGTAAGCGGTCCAGCCTGAAAAGGTCGCGCAGTGTAACGGCAAAAACCGTCGCTGCTAAGGTGCAATATGCGCCAATTTACTCATCATTCGCGACCTGCTCCAGATAGCGCTTCAACGCTGCCAGAGAGTCCGGGCAATAGGGCTTTTCGAGGGCTTCACGCATCACGTCCGCGACGGGCATGAAGCGCGCTTCGAGCACCTCTTCCGGCTGCAGCTTCAACGGGCCATCCCAGACGGCTGAAAACACCGCGCACCACAGACGGTTATCGGGCTGATCAAAGAAAAACTGCTCGTGGGAAGTGAGCGTTACACCGCCCACGCCCAATTCTTCTTCCAGTTCCCGCGCGGCGGATTCGGCGTACGTCTCATCGGCCTGGACCATTCCGCCCGCCGCCACGTCCCAGTAACCCGGGTATGTGGCCTTGCTCAGCGTTCGCCGATGAACGCACAACTCGCCGGCGGAGTTGAACAGCAGGATGAACGTGCCACGGCCGATCAGGCCTCGCTCGCGCAGATCCACACGGGGCAGCGCGCCCAATAGCTCATCGTTGCGGTCGACCCAGGCGATGTGTTCGGCGTCGGAGGCGGCGCGGTGCGCGGCCTCCTTGTTGGAAACGGTCATCGATCAGCCTTGCGACAGCAATTGACGCAAATCGATAACGGCTGCGTTGGCGCGGGACAGGTAGTTGGCCATGACCAGGGAGTGGTTAGCCAACACGCCAAACGGGCTGCCGTTGAGAATCATCGGGCTCCACATTGGCTCCTGCGACGCTTCAAGCTCGCGAATGATCTGACGCACGCTGACCGTGGCATTCTTTTTCGCCAGCACGTCAGCGAAATCGACTTCGATGGCACGCAACAGATGCGACAGCGCCCACGCTTGGCCACGGGCCTCGTAGAACACGTTATCGATTTGCATCCACGGCGTTTCGACGATTTCCTCATCCACCTGCGGCACTTCGCCCGGTTTGACGGTCACGGTCGATTGCGCTTCGGTCTTCAGGGTGCTGTTGAGCTTGACGCGGCCGACGCTGGCGGACAGGCGCTGCGACAGCGAGCCCAGACGAGTGCCGACATCGCCCAGCCAGTTGTTCAGGTTGTCAGCGCGGGTGTAAAACAGCGCGCCCTTCTGGTTCGGATCCGAGAGGCGTGCCTGATATCGGCTCAACAGGTTGATGCCGTCGCGGTATTGGGATTCGCTCGACGGCAAAATCCAGCTTTTGTTATCGAAGTTGAACAGCGGCTCGGCTTTCGCCAGATCGCCATCTTCTGCCGATTGCGACTGGGAACGAGCGAAGTCCTTGCGCAAGGCTCGGCTCATGTCACGCACTTGCACCAGCACGCCGTATTCCCAGCTCGGGGTGTTGTCGAGCCACAGTCCTGGCGGGAATCGGTCGTTGGACAGATAACCGCCACGCTTGTCGAGCATGGTCGAGGCGACGGTCTTGAGGGTTTCGACGGTGGTGTAGCCAATCACCATCTGCTTGCCTTCGCGCTCGGCGGCGGCCTGCGCCTGCTGCTGCACCTGAAACAACGGCGGTTCGCTGCTCCACCACCAGCCCAGCACAACGGTGATGATCAGATAAAGCGCAACCAGAATGCCCAACGCCTTGCTGAAAAGCAGACCGCCCAGGTAACCGCGGGTTTTCACTGTCGACGTCGACGAAGTCTCGACACGTTCATCCGCGCTACCCGCGCGTTTCTTCCAATCCAGCATGGCCTTGTCCTTTCAATCGCAGAATTCAGTGCTTCGACCGCAACCTTACAGCAAGGTGCGATTGGCCGGAATGCAGGAGCCGCTCCAATTGCGTAACCGACGGGTCTATAGACGTCACCTCCGGTTCAGCGCCTGCCGACTGCACCTTCTCGTATCAGGCAGACCCTGACACAGCCGTCTATCGCCCGCCCTCGCGCCGGATGAACGCTGGCGCGCGCATTGCTGCATAAACCGGCTAAAGATGACTTTTAAGTGACTTATAGCGCCCTGATGCAGGGAAGTAGTGCTAGCATAGCGCCATCATTTATCTCAGGGTTTCCCCTACAGTAGTCAGGACATGAACGAGCCAGAAGATCCGAGCCCCGACCGCCTGAAACACCACTTTGCGCAGCGCGTCATTCATCAGGCCCGCCAGATTCTGGACGTGTGGCAGCGCCTGCAGCACAGCGAGTGGACAAGCGCGGACATGGCCGAACTGTCTGACGCCAATGTTCGTCTTCTGCGGTTTGCCGAGCGTTTCGAGCAAGCCGAACACGCGCACCTGGCGCGCAGCATCCAGCAGTCCCTCGAAGAAGTGGACGCCAATCGCGGCCGACTGAGCAGTGCCTTGATCACTGATCTCAATCGCCTGATGCAACGTCTGTCTCGCACCGGTTTACGTCACGGTGATCGCCTCGAACAGCTGGCGCTGCCGCCGCTGCGCAAGCCGATTTACGTGGTGCTGCAGGACCACGAACGTGGCGAACGGCTCGCCAAGCAGCTGGAATTTTTCGGTCTCAACGCTCAATCGCTGCACAGCACTCAGGCGTTTCACTTAACGCTGGCCGAGCGCTTGCCATCGGCGGTGGTGATGGACGTCGATTTCGGCGGGCCGGGTCATGGCCTGACATTGGCGGCGCAGATGCAGAAAGGGCTTGAACAGAAATTGCCGCTGTTGTTTTTCAGTCTCCATGAGACCGACACGCCCACGCGGCTGGCGGCGGTTCGCGCAGGCGGTGAGGAGTTTCTGACCGGTACCCTGGAGGCGTCGAGCCTGCTGGAGAAAATTGAAGTCCTGACCCGCGTTGCGCAATACGAGCCCTACAAAGCGTTGATCATCGACGACTCCCGGGCGCAGGCCACCCACACCGAGCGCCTGCTCAACAGCGCCGGGATTGTCACGCGCACACTGTTCGATCCCATCGAAACAATGGCTGAACTGGCGGATTTCCAGCCCGACCTGATCATCCTCGACATGTACATGCCGGGCTGCACCGGCCCGGAGCTGGCCAAAGTGATCCGCCACAACGACCGCTACGTCAGCGTGCCGATCATTTACCTGTCGGCCGAGGATGACCTGGACAAGCAGCTCGATGCCATGAGCGAGGGCGGCGACGACTTTCTCACCAAGCCGATCAAGCCGCGGCACCTGATCACCACCGTGCGCAACCGTGCCGCCAGGGCGCGCAACCTCAAGGCGCGCATGGTCCGCGACAGCCTGACCGGGCTGTACAACCACACCCACATCCTGCAACTGCTGGAAGACTGCAGTTTCAGGGCCCGCCGCGAAAACAAGCCCATCAGTTTTGCGATGCTGGACATCGACCATTTCAAGCGGGTGAACGACAGCCACGGGCATCCCATGGGCGACCGGGTGATCAAGAGCCTGGCGCTGTTTCTCAAACAACGGCTGCGCAAGACCGACTACATCGGCCGATACGGCGGTGAAGAGTTTGCCGTGGTCATGCCCGACACGGACATCCAGTCGGCCTTCACCGTGCTGGATGAAATCCGCCGTCGTTTTGCTGAAATCCACTACCCCGCCCAGCCCGTGGACTTGTTCTGCACGTTCAGCGCAGGTGTGGTCGAGCTGCAACCCGACGATGATGCGTTGACGCTCGCGTCCCAGGCCGATGATGCGCTGTACCGGGCAAAACACGCGGGACGCAATCAGGTGCATGCGCAGCGGGAGATGATTGCCCCGCTGCACTATTTTTCGGCTGATCGCGTTCTGTAACAAATCCCATGGGCGCGGACTGAGCATCACCGAAAGCGCGGCCCCGTGTTGGAGCGAGGCTTGCCCGCGAAGCTCGTAAACAGTTTGGGAATATGCTGAATGCCCCGGCCTCTTCGCGGGCAAGCCTCGCTCCAACCGATCACGACGCCGCTCACCCTGCACGCCCGCAGCCACTCCGCTATCATGCGCGGACTTTTGTGATGCGAGACCGCCATGCGCCGCCTGCTTTGTCTGTTGCTGTTGATCCTTGCCTTGCCCGCCATGGGGGCCGGCCTGCTGGACAGCCGGCCGAACGCGACGCTGGGCGGCAGCACGTTCGACAACAGCAAGGATTTTCTGCCGGTCCGTGAGGCGTTCCAGCTGAACCTGATCGACACGACGCCTGAGTCGATCAAGCTTCGATTCGTCGCCACCGAAGGCTACTACCTGTATCGCCATCGCTTTCAATTTCGCACCGAACCCGCTGACATCGGCCTTGGCGCGGCCCAGTTGCCTGACGGGGAAAAGAAGCACGATGAATACTTCGGCGACGTCGAGGTCTATCACGGCATTCTCGATATCGACCTGCCCCGCAAGCCCGGCGACAACCGTCCATTCACTTTGATCGTGACCTATCAGGGCTGCGCCGATAAAGGCCTGTGCTACCCCCCCGAAACCGAGCGCATGAGCATCGGCGGCGCGGCATCAGGCGGTCCCCCAGCCACTGCGCCCCTCGCGACGCCCGCCTCGTTTACCTGGAAAGAACTGGCGCTGTTCTTTCTCGCCGGTATCGGACTGACGTTCACCCCTTGTGTGCTGCCGATGCTGCCGATCCTGTCCGGCGTGGTCATGCGCGGGCAAGTCGGTGGCGTGCGCGGTTTCTCGCTGTCGTTGGCCTACGTGCTGCCAATGGCCGTCTGCTTTGCGCTGCTCGGCGCGCTGATGGGCCTGTTCGGCGCCAGCCTCAACTTGCAGGCGCGGTTGCAATCGGCCTGGGTGCTGGTGCCGTTTGCGCTGTTCTTCGTGGTGTTCGCCATTGCCATGTTCGGCCTGTTCGAGCTGCGCCTGCCACAGTCCCTCAACAATCGTCTGGACAGGATCGCCGGCAACACCAAGGGCGGTTCGTTGTGGGGCGCAGCGGTGTTGGGCGTGGTGTCCAGCCTACTGGTTTCGCCGTGCGTCTCGGCACCGCTGGCGGGCGCGCTGCTTTATATAAGCGCCAGCGGCGATGCCCTCGGCGGTTCCTTGAAACTGTTTGCGCTGGGGCTGGGCATGGGCGCGCCGCTGGTGTTGGTGGCCACGGGCGGCGCCGCCTGGCTGCCGAAAAGCGGCCCATGGCTGGTCACCGTTAAAAACGCGATCGGTGTCTTGTTGCTGGGTCTGTCGATCGGAATGCTCAGCCGGGTGATACCGGGGCCCTTCACATTGTTGCTGATCGGCCTGCTGGCGGCGGGTGTGGCGCTGTTCCTCGGCACACTCGAGCTCACGGCCAAGTCGGCCCGCCAACGGTTGTCGCAACTGCTCGGCCTGTTTCTATTGGTCTACGCTTTGGCGTGCTGGTATGGCGCGTTCAGTGGCCGGGGCGATCCGCTGCGCCCACTGGGCCGCGCTCAACCGGTTCTGAATGCGGCCGCGCCTGTCGCTGCGACGTCACAATGGCAAACCGTCACCACCTCGGCGCAGCTGGATAAGGCGCTTAGTGAGGCAAAAGAAGCGGGGCTGCCGCTGCTCCTGGATTTCTATGCGGACTGGTGCATCAGTTGCAAAGTGATCGAACACGAAGTGCTGCCCGATCCGAAAATCGTCGATCAGCTCAAAGGCTATCGCCTGATCCGATTCGACATGACTGACAGTAACGATGAGCAACGGGCAACACTGGATCACTACAAGCTGTTCGGGCCACCTGCGCTGCTGTTCTTCGGAAAAGACGGGAACGAGCTGAAAAACGTGCGTGTCGTCGGCGAAATCGACGTAGACGGCTTTGCAGAGCGCTTATCTGGGGCCAATGACCAGATTTAGCGCGCCAGTCACAAATTTTGCGCGAACATCGGTCATCGTGTGGGCTATTGCGTGGAACTGGACATCCGAATGCCCTTTCCGGCATAGTCGCTGCGCATTGAAGGTCCAGGCCTGACATCCGGACCGGCATACCGCTCAAAACAAGGAACAACCGATGGCGACTTTTCTGGTTCTTCATGGACCCAATCTGAACCTGCTGGGCACCCGGGAACCGGGGATCTATGGCGCGATCACATTGGCCCAGATCAATCAGGACCTCGAGCAGCGCGCTCGCGACGCTGGCCACCATCTGATGTACCTGCAAAGCAACGCCGAGTACGAGTTGATCGATCGCATTCATGCTGCACGCGATGAAGGCGTGGATTTCATCCTGATCAACCCGGCGGCGTTTACGCACACCAGTGTTGCAATACGTGACGCGTTGCTGGGAGTGAGCATCCCATTCATCGAAGTGCACCTGTCCAACGTGCACAAGCGCGAACCTTTCCGCCATCACTCCTACTTTTCTGATGTTGCTGTAGGTGTGATCTGCGGCCTTGGCGCCAGCGGATACCGACTGGCCCTGGAGGCCGCCCTGGAACAATTGGCCATAAGTTCAAATGCGTGACTGGCGAAGCCTGAAGCCGAGCCTCACTGCCTGAACCGGCTGCCAAATACCCCTGACCGACCCCTGGGAGTTGATGATTGATGGATATTCGTAAAGTCAAAAAATTGATCGAGCTGCTGGAAGAATCCGGCATCGACGAATTGGAAATCCGTGAAGGCGAAGAGTCCGTAAGGATCAGCCGTCACAGCAAGACTCCAGCACAGCAGTATTACGCGCCAGCCCCGATGCCTGCGCCAGCCGCAGCACCGGTTGCCGCGCCCGCTGCAGCCGCAGCCCCGGAAGCGCCGTCGGCACCCAAGCTCAACGGCACCGTGGTCCGCTCGCCCATGGTCGGTACCTTCTACCGCACCCCGGCACCAACGTCCCCTGCGTTCGTCGAAGTGGGCCAGACCGTCAAGAAAGGCGACACGATCTGTATCGTCGAAGCCATGAAAATGATGAACCACATCGAAGCTGAAGTAAGCGGTGTGATCGAATCCATCCTGGTAGAAAACGGTCAGCCGGTTGAGTACGACCAGCCGCTGTTCACCATCGTTTGAACCGGGGAGAGCCTGCGATGTTGGAAAAAGTGCTGATCGCCAACCGCGGCGAAATTGCCTTGCGCATCTTGCGTGCCTGTAAAGAACTGGGCATCAAGACCGTCGCGGTACATTCAACGGCAGACCGTGAGCTGATGCACCTGGGCCTGGCAGACGAAACCGTCTGCATCGGACCTGCACCGGCCAACCTGTCTTATCTGAACATTCCGGCCATCATTTCGGCAGCGGAATTGACCGGCGCCACGGCTATTCACCCAGGCTATGGTTTCCTCGCGGAAAACGCCGATTTCGCGGAACAGGTCGAAAAATCCGGTTTTGCCTTCATCGGCCCGAAAGCAGACACCATTCGCCTGATGGGCGACAAGGTCTCTGCCAAGGACGCCATGAAGCGCGCCAACGTGCCGACCGTCCCAGGCTCGGACGGCCCGCTGCCGGAAGACGAAGAAACGGCACTGCGCATCGGCCGTGAAGTCGGCTACCCGGTGATCATCAAGGCCGCCGGTGGCGGTGGTGGTCGCGGCATGCGCGTGGTTCACAAGGAAGAAGACCTGATCGAAGCCGCCAAGCAGACCCGCGCCGAAGCGGCTGCCTGGTTCAGCAACCCGATGGTGTACCTGGAGAAATACCTGACCAACCCACGCCACGTGGAAGTCCAGGTCATTTCCGACGGTCAGGGTCAGGCGATACACCTGGGCGACCGTGACTGCTCACTGCAACGACGTCACCAGAAGGTGCTTGAAGAGGCGCCGGCACCGTTCATTGATGAAGACGCACGTACCGCCGTGTTCGCCGCCTGCGTCAAGGCGTGCGTTGACATCGGTTACCGCGGCGCTGGCACGTTCGAGTTTCTGTACGAGAACGGCGCGTTTTACTTCATCGAAATGAACACCCGTGTTCAGGTGGAGCATCCGGTGTCGGAAATGGTCACCGGTATCGATATCGTCAAGGAGATGCTCAGCATCGCCGCTGGCAACAAGCTGTCGTTTACCCAGGATGACGTGGTCATTCATGGTCACGCGCTGGAATGCCGGATCAACGCCGAAGACCCGAAAACGTTCATGCCGAGCCCAGGCAAGGTCAAGCATTTCCATGCACCGGGCGGCAACGGCGTTCGCGTCGATTCGCACCTGTACAGCGGTTATTCGGTTCCGCCGAACTACGACTCGCTGATCGGCAAGCTGATCACCTGGGGCAAGGATCGCGACGAAGCCATGGCACGCATGCGTAATGCCCTGGACGAAATCGTGGTCGACGGGATCAAGACCAACATCCCGCTGCACCGTGATCTGACCCGCGATGATGAGTTCTGCAAAGGCGGTGTCAACATCCACTACCTGGAACACAAGCTGGCCGAAGAGAAACACTGATTCGACAGTTGATGCGCCAGATCAACAAAGCCGCTTTCGAGCGGCTTTGTTGTGTGTGAGGTTTGTCGATCATGTAGGAGCGCGCTTGCCCGCGAAGAGGCCGATACGGCAGATACATCTTTGGGGTCATGCATTTTTCGCGGGCAAGCGCGCTCCTACAGGGCATGCAACCGCTTTGTTGTTTTTGGGGAAACCCGTAAACTTGCCGGTCTATCGTGGCTTCACGCCACCTGTCATTTTTTCGATTCGAAGGTAATCCGCCATGCCTTGGCTGCAAGTCCGTCTCGCCATCAGCCCAGAACAAGCCGAAACCTACGAAGACGCCTTTCTTGAAGTCGGCGCCGTGTCCGTGACCTTCATGGACGCTGAAGATCAGCCGATCTTCGAGCCTGAACTCAACACCACCCCACTCTGGTCACACACCCACCTGCTCGCGCTGTTCGAAGCGGACACCAACGCCGATCAAGTCCTGGCTCACCTGAAGTTGCTGACCGGTGCCGAACTGCCCGAACACATGCACGAAGTCATCGAAGACCAGGACTGGGAACGCAGCTGGATGGACAACTTCCAGCCGATGCGTTTCGGTCAGCGCCTGTGGATTGTGCCGAGCTGGCACGCAGCGCCGGAGCCGGACGCGGTCAACCTGTTGCTCGATCCGGGCCTCGCCTTTGGCACCGGCACTCACCCCACCACCGCCCTGTGCCTGGAATGGCTCGACGGCCAGGACCTCACCGACTGCAATGTGCTGGATTTCGGTTGCGGCTCGGGCATTCTCGCCATCGCCGCCCTGTTACTGGGCGCCAGACAGGCGGTCGGGACCGACATTGACGTGCAGGCGCTTGAGGCCTCACGGGACAACGCCGGTCGCAACAACATCGCACCCGAGCGCTTTCCGCTGTACCTTCCGCAAGACCTGCCGCCCGAACAAGCTGACGTATTGGTGGCTAACATCCTCGCGGGGCCACTGGTCTCACTGGCGCCGCAGCTGGCGACATTGGTCAAACCCGGTGGCCGTCTGGCGCTGTCCGGTATCCTCGCCGAGCAAGGCGAAGAGGTTGCCGCTGCTTATGCCGAGCGTTTCGACCTCGACCCGATCGCCAATCGTGATGGCTGGGTGCGCATCAGCGGTCGCCGTCGCTGACCGCACGCACCGCCGTCAACCACCTTAAGGCGCTCGCTTGAACCCCCGGATACCCGCATGACCGACAGCTTCGTCACTCAGTGCCCACATTGCCAGACCAGTTTCCGCGTCAGTCACGCCCAATTGAGCGTGGCCCGTGGAGCGGTGCGTTGCGGCGCCTGCCTGCAGGTCTTCAACGCCGCCAAGCAACTGTTGGCGCAACGCGCGGCGGGTAGCCAGGTCGCCACGCCTGAAGTCATTGAGCAAGCGCCACTGCCAGAGACGGCACCGACACCGGTTGCCGAACCGCACCTGCCGGCTGTTAAACCCCAGGCACGGCAGCTGGATCTGGACAACCTCGATCTGGACGATCTTGACGTCGAACTGGCACGCCTCGAACAGCGGGAAATCCAGTTGCCGCCGTCCTTCGGCCGGACCGGCACTACCCACGATGTGGAGCGGGTCGAATCCATGAGCGCCCGTCGCGGCGACGCCGACACCGCGCATGAGAGCTGGAACGAGGCCCTGACCAACGACGACGTGGACCAGCTCCCCGAGCTCCACGCCCAGGTCATCGACGAGCGCGACCCTACCGCGCTGCATGAAAGCCCGTTCGAGCCTGACGACGAACAGCACGCTACCCATGACAACCGCACGGAACCCTCCTTTTCCCGACACACCGACGACTTCGACGACGAGTTGCACACCCGCCCTGCTTTTGCGGACCGCGATGTCGACACTCGCCAGGCGCTGAACGATCGTGATGAAGCCGAATCGCCGACCCCGCGGAAAAATCGCAACCGTAACGAACCGGCGCTGCGCGATGAAGCCCTCCTGGACCTGATGGACGATCCGCTGCAACTGGATTGGCAAAAGCCCAGGCCGCGCTGGGGATTACGCTTGTTGTGGATGCTGCTGGTCCTGATCGCCGCGGGCGCGCTGGCTGGGCAATATGTCTATTACCACTTCGACGAGCTGGCCCGACAGGACAAGTACCGCCCGGTGTTTCAGGCGCTGTGCCCGCAAGTCGGGTGCAAGGTGCCGGCGAAGGTCGACATCAAGCTGCTCAAGAGCAGCAACCTCGTGGTACGCAACCACCCCGAGTTCCAGGGTGCGCTGGTGGTGGACGCGATCATTTACAACCGCGCCTCGTTTGCTCAACCGTTCCCGTTGCTGGAGTTGAAGTTCTCGGACGCCAGCGGTCAAGTCATTGCCAACCGTCGGTTCAAGCCGGCTGAATACTTGAGCGGTGAACTGGCGGGCAAGGACGAAATGCCCCCGCAGACCCCTATTCACATCGCACTGGACGTTCTCAATCCGAACACCAAAGCGGTGAACTACGGGTTGAGCTTCCTCTCGCCCGAGTGAAGCGGCCGCCCGTCCGGGTAGCATTTTGCGCACTGCAATGCAGCACGCCGTTGTCGGAAAGTCGACGGCAGTTTCATGACGATGCATGCCGCTGTCGACCTGTTCGCGACCAGATATCAACTGTTCAGATTTTATCCAATTCAGCCTTTATCCAGTCATCGAGAGCGGGTATCATGCCCACCCTTTTTCATACTCTGGGTCCCGGCTGAATCAGCTCTTGAAGCATTTTTCAGACCAGACCTCGTGATTCGGCCCCACAACAGGCACACCCTATGTCGGCGGTACGCATCGGTCCATATACATTGCAAAACGGCTTGATCCTTGCCCCGATGGCAGGCGTCACCGACCAGCCCTTTCGCCAGCTTTGCCGCCAACTCGGCGCCGGCCTGGTGGTTTCGGAAATGGTCACCAGTGACATGAGCCTGTGGAACAGTCGTAAATCGCGACTGCGCATGATTCACGAAGGCGATCCCGAGCCGCGCTCGGTACAGATCGCTGGTGGCGACCCGCAGATGCTTGCGAATGCGGCACGGGCAAACGTCGAGCTTGGCGCACAGATCATCGATATCAATATGGGTTGCCCGGCAAAGAAGGTCTGCAACAAGGCCGCCGGCTCCGCGCTGTTGAAAGACGAACAACTGGTGACCGAAATCCTGCAGGCCGTGGTGGGCGCAGTCGATGTACCGGTCACCTTGAAGATCCGGACCGGTTGGGACCGGGCCAACAAGAATGGCCTGACCGTCGCCAGAATTGCAGAACAAGCCGGTATCGCGGCCCTGGCGGTTCATGGCCGCACACGAGCCGACCTGTACACCGGTGAAGCCGAGTACGACACCATTGCTGCCATCAAGCATTCCGTGTCGATTCCGGTGTTCGCCAATGGCGACATCGATTCACCCGAAAAAGCCCGGTACGTGCTTCAGGCCACCGGCGCCGATGGGCTGTTGATTGGTCGGGCCGCTCAAGGGCGACCATGGATTTTCCGTGAGATAGAACACTACCTGCGCACCGGGGAAAAACTTCCTGCGCTGCAACTCAGTGAAGTGGAACGCATTCTGCTAGAGCATCTGGCTGCGCTTCATACGTTCTATGGCGATGTGCTGGGCGTGCGGATTGCGCGCAAGCATGTCGGCTGGTATCTCGCAACCTTGCCGGGCGCCAGGGAGTTTCGCGCCCAGTTCAATCGTTTGGACGATACCCAGGCACAGTGCGCCAACGTTCGGGAGTTCTTCCTTGAGCGAGAAAAAAGCCCGGATGCAGGGCACGAACAAGAGGTGGCCGCATGACGATGATGACTGAGACTTTAGTGAGTGGAACGACACCCGTGAGCGACAACGTAAATTTGAAACAGCACCTCAACACGCCGAGCGAAGAGGGTCAAACCCTGCGCGGCAGCGTTGAGAAGGCGCTGCACAATTATTTCGCTCACCTTGAAGGTGCCGACGTCACTGACGTCTACAACCTGGTGCTCTCGGAAGTCGAAGCCCCCTTGCTCGAGTGCGTGATGAACTACGTCAAGGGCAACCAGACCAAGGCCTCCGAGCTGCTCGGATTGAACCGCGGCACCTTGCGCAAGAAACTCAAGCAGTACGATCTGCTGTAAGCATTCACTACAGAAAAACGACCTCACTCCACTGCGGTCGTTTTTTTTGCCGATTCTTTTGATGGAAGTAGAGATGACCGACCAGACCACCCGCCTGCCGATCCGCCGCGCCCTGATCAGCGTTTCCGACAAGACCGGGATCCTTGAATTCGCCCGTGAACTTGAAGCCCTCGGCGTCGAGATCCTCTCCACCGGCGGCACGTTCAAGCTGCTCAAGGACAACGGCGTCGCGGCGGTTGAAGTTGCGGACTACACAGGCTTCGCCGAAATGATGGACGGGCGGGTCAAGACGCTGCACCCGAAAATCCACGGCGGCATCCTCGGCCGTCGCGGCATCGACGATGCGATCATGAGCGAGCACGGCATCAAGCCGATCGACCTAGTTGCCGTCAATCTCTACCCTTTCGAAGCGACCGTTTCCAAGCCCGGCTGCGACCTGCCGACCGCGATTGAAAACATTGATATCGGCGGCCCGACCATGGTCCGTTCCGCTGCAAAAAACCACAAAGACGTGGCCATCGTGGTCAACGCCGGCGATTACAGCCAGGTGCTTGAAAGCCTGAAAGCCGGCGGCCTGACCTACGCCCAGCGCTTTGACCTCATGCTCAAGGCGTTCGAGCACACCGCCGCCTACGACGGCATGATCGCCAACTACCTGGGCAGCATTGACCAGACCGCCGAGACCCTCTCCACCTCCGGCCGCAGCGCGTTCCCGCGCACGTTCAACAGCCAGTTCGTCAAGGCCCAGGAAATGCGCTACGGCGAGAACCCGCACCAGAGCGCGGCGTTCTACGTTGAAGCCCACCCGGCCGAGGTCGGCATTGCCACCGCCAGGCAGCTGCAAGGCAAGGAACTGTCGTTCAACAATGTGGCCGACACCGATGCTGCGCTCGAATGCGTGAAGAGCTTCGTCAAGCCGGCCTGCGTGATCGTCAAGCACGCCAACCCGTGCGGCGTGGCCGTTGCGCTGGATGCTGAAGGCGGCATTCGTCAGGCCTATGAACTGGCGTACGCCACGGACAGCGAATCGGCATTTGGCGGCATCATCGCCTTCAACCGCGAGCTGGATGCTGAAACCGCGAAAGCCATCGTCGAGCGTCAGTTCGTCGAAGTCATCATCGCGCCGAGCGTCAGCGCCGAAGCCCAGGCGGTAATCGCCACCAAAACCAACGTACGTCTGCTGACCACCGGCCAGTGGGCCGCCGAGCGTGGCGCCGCGTGGGACTACAAACGTGTCAACGGTGGCCTGCTGGTGCAGAGCCGTGACATCGGCATGATCTCCGCCGACGACCTGAAGATCGTGACCCAGCGCGCACCGAGCGAGCAGGAAGTCCACGACCTGATCTTCGCCTGGAAAGTGGCCAAATTCGTCAAATCCAACGCCATCGTCTACGCCCGCAATCGCCAGACCATCGGCGTCGGCGCAGGCCAGATGAGCCGCGTGAACTCGGCGCGCATCGCCGCGATCAAGGCAGAGTACGCAGGCTTGGCGGTACAGGGTGCCGTGATGGCATCGGACGCCTTCTTCCCGTTCCGTGATGGCATCGACAACGCGGCGAAAGTCGGCATCACCGCCGTGATCCAGCCGGGTGGCTCGATGCGCGATGCAGAAGTGATCGCTGCCGCCGACGAAGCCGGGATTGCCATGGTCTTCACCGGGATGCGCCATTTCCGGCATTGAGTACACGGTCCCCTGTAGGAGCGAGCTTGTTCGCGAGACGACATTCCTGTGTGCGCACGGCCAGCGCTTCGCCAACAAGTTGGCTCCTACAGAACAGGGTCGCTAACCAACCCTACACAGAATTAGCGTCATCGAGGTTTTTGAAATGAATGTTTTGATCATCGGCAGCGGCGGCCGCGAACACGCGCTGGCCTGGAAGGTTGCGCAGGACCCACGCGTGCAGAAGGTGTTCGTTGCGCCGGGTAACGCAGGTTCGGCCACGGAAGCGAAGTGCGAGAACGTCGACATTGACGTGCTGGCACTGGAGCAACTGGCTGATTTCGCCGAGAAGAACGTCTCGCTGACCATCGTCGGCCCGGAAGTGCCGCTGGTCGCGGGGGTGGTTGATCTGTTCCGCGCCCGTGGCCTGGACTGCTTTGGTCCTACTGCCGCGGCTGCGCAACTGGAAGGTTCGAAAGCCTTCACCAAGGATTTCCTCGCGCGTCACAAGATCCCGA
This sequence comes from Xanthomonas sp. WHRI 1810A, assembly GCF_040202885.1. NCBI lineage: Bacteria > Pseudomonadati > Pseudomonadota > Gammaproteobacteria > Lysobacterales > Lysobacteraceae > Xanthomonas > Xanthomonas sp. WHRI 1810A. The sequence goes on along the minus strand of NZ_JBEGED010000006.1, from coordinate 205,431 downwards.
CCGCCGATTACCAGAACTTCACCGAGATCGAGCCGGCATTGGCGTACCTGCGCGAAAAAGGCGCACCGATCGTGATCAAGGCCGACGGCCTGGCAGCGGGCAAAGGCGTGATCGTCGCCATGACCCTGACCGAAGCCGAAGACGCCGTGCGTGACATGCTCGCCGGCAATGCCTTCGGTGATGCCGGGTCTCGCGTGGTCATCGAAGAATTCCTCGATGGCGAAGAAGCCAGCTTCATCGTCATGGTCGACGGCAAGAACGTACTGCCGATGGCCACCAGCCAGGATCACAAGCGCGTCGGCGACGGCGACAGCGGCCCGAACACCGGCGGCATGGGTGCTTATTCCCCGGCGCCGGTGGTGACCGCCGAAGTGCATCAGCGGGTCATGGACCTGGTCATATGGCCGACCGTCCGAGGCATGGCCGATGAAGGCAACATTTACACCGGCTTCCTCTATGCTGGTCTCATGATCGACAAGGCCGGCCATCCGAAGGTGATCGAGTTCAACTGCCGCTTCGGCGACCCGGAAACCCAACCGGTGATGCTGCGCCTGCAATCGAGCCTCGTGTTGCTGGTGGAAGCGGCGCTGGCGCAGGCACTGGATAAAATCGAAGCGCAGTGGGATCCGCGTCCAAGCTTGGGCATTGTCCTGGCAGCAGGCGGATACCCCGGCGACTACGCCAAAGGCGCGGTCATCGGCGGCCTGGACGCAGCGGCTGCCTTGCCGGGCAAAGTGTTTCACGCGGGTACCGCGCTCAAGGACGGTCAGGTCGTGACCTCTGGCGGTCGGGTGTTGTGCGCTACCGCATTAGGCGACAGCGTGGGCGATGCGCAAAAACAGGCGTACGCATTGGCTGCGAAGATTGACTGGACGGATTGTTTCTATCGTACCGACATTGGCTACCGCGCCATTGCCCGTGAAAACGGTGGAAGTCTGGAGTAAATCCTGCTCTGGCAGGCACTCAGCGGACAGTGCCTGCCAGGTCCTCCAGTGCCGCCATGAGTTAAATAGCTTCATTCACGAAGGGATTTCGCCGTGCACTGGCTCAGGATTGCCACAGGATTGATCGTCACATTGCTGACCTTGCTCTGCACGCCCCTGGCGTCGGCGCAGGTCAGCGCCGGCTGGTCGACGTTGATCGATGACCAGGCCAATCTGCAACTGAGCGATGTGCGCGCCCCCCATTACGAAACCCAATTCAGCCCGATCCAGCTCGATCAGATTCGCGCCGTCAATCGCGGGTCGGCGTTGTGGCTGCATTATCAACTGCCCCCCAGTGATCACGAGCAATTGCTGCGCATTTTCGCGCCGGACCTGGCGACCGTTGACATGTACGTGCTCGACGGCCAGCAGCTGATTGGTCACTCACGCACCGGAAACGAAGTGCCCAGAACGGCCCAACCCTTGCCGTCCGTTGATTTCCTGCTGCCGATACCGCAAAACGACCGCCCGGTCGACATCTTCCTGCGCCTGAAATCCGAGCGGGAATTGCGCCCCAACATCACCCTGCAACCGGCGATTGTTGCGGCCGCCGACGAGCGTCGACCGCTGCTGCTCGGCTTGTTCTTCGGCTTGCTGGCCATGTTGATCCTGCAGAACATCACCCGCTTTGTTCAGAACCGCTCACCCAGCAGCCTGTGGCTCGCGGCCTGCGAAGGCTTCCTTGGCTTGAGCGCCATGTTGCTGCTCAACCTCCAGGCGCCGTGGATCACACATTGGCACTTGGCGCAGACCCCGAGCGCCCATATCGCACTGTTGGCCGCAGCCGCAACCGGGCTGCTGTTCGCCCACGGTTTCTTCGTGCAACGCGGCGTCAAAACGCTTAACCGGCTGTTGATGACCGCACTGCTGATCGTAGGGTTCGGCGGGCTGCTGGTTCTGTTTGTCGACACCCTGCCGCTCAACGTGCTGACCTTCATGCTGGTGGCCGGCACGACGCTGACCATCACGCTGGTGTCTATTTATCACCTGCAGAAAGGCTATCGCCCGGCGCGGCCCTTTGTCATCGCGATGATTGCCTTCAACCTCGGCTGCCTGGTGGTGCTCCCCGCCTTGCTCTGGCTGACGACCATCCCGGCGCAAGCCTTGATCATCGGATTGCTCGCCATATTCTGCGTAAGCGGCCTGTTGATGAGCATCGCCATCAGCGAACGCCACCGCAGCATTACCGAGGACAATTTCAGCGTCAGCCGTGAGCTGGCGGCGAGCACGGCGGAGATCAACGCCAAGGCCGAATTCCTGGCAAAAATCAGCCACGAGATACGCACCCCCATGAACGGCGTGCTGGGCATGACCGAGCTGCTGCTGGGCACACCGCTGTCGGTCAAGCAACGCGACTATGTGCAAACCATCCACAGCGCCGGCAATGAACTGCTCACGCTGATCAACGAAATCCTGGACATCTCCAAGCTCGAATCCGGGCAGATCGAGCTGGACGATGTGCAGTTCGACCTCAACGCGATGATCGAAGACTGCCTGAGTATTTTCCGCGCCAAGGCCGAGCAACAGAACGTCGAGCTGATCAGCTTCATCCAGCCGCAAGTGCCCCGAGTGATCAGCGGCGATCCCACGCGCCTGCGTCAAACACTGCTGAGCCTGCTGGAAAACGCGCTGAAAAAGACCGACGAAGGCGAGATCCTGTTGGTGGTGGCGCTGGATTCCCGAGGCGGCAAACCGCGGCTGCGCATCGCCGTGCAGGACAGCGGCTCACCGCTGACGCCCAAAGAGCGCGACGCATTGCTGCAAGCAGAGCTGCACAGCAAGAACTTCCTGGCGGCGAGCAAAGTAGGTGGCCACCTTGGTCTGGTGATCGCCCGGCAGCTGATCCTGCTGATGAACGGCGAGTTCGGCATTCAAAGCGGCAGCAGTCAGGGCAGCACCTTGTGGTTGAGCCTGCCGTTGGACCCCGACCGCCTTGAACAACCGGTGGTGGATCTGGACGGCCCGCTCAAGGGCGCGCGGGTTTTGGTGGTCGATGATAACGACACCTGCCGCAAGGTCCTGGTCCAGCAGTGCAGCGCCTGGGGCCTGAATGTCAGCGCCGTGCCATCGGGCAAGGAAGCGCTGGCGTTGCTGCGCACCAAGGCCCACTTGCGCGATTATTTCGACATCGTGCTGCTCGACCAGAACATGCCCGGCATGACCGGCATGCAACTGGCGGCCAAGATCAAGGAAGACCCGAGCCTGAACAACGACATCCTGCTGATCATGTTGACCGGCATCAGCAACGCGCCAAGCAAGATCATCGCGCGCAATGCCGGGATCAAGCGCATCCTCGCCAAGCCGGTGGCCGGTTATACCCTCAAGACGACCCTCGCCGACGAACTCAATCAACGCAACAAAGGGCAGACGCCTTACCTTCCGACCACCCTCCCGAATGCCGAAATCAATGTGCCCAGTGATTTCCGCATTCTGGTGGCCGAGGACAACAGCATTTCCACCAAAGTGATTCGCGGGATGCTGGGCAAGCTCAATCTGCAGCCGGACACCGCCAGTAATGGCGAGGAAGCGCTGCGGGCGATGAAGGCGCAACGCTATGACCTGGTGCTGATGGATTGTGAAATGCCAATCCTCGATGGCTTCTCCGCGACCCAGCAGCTACGCGCCTGGGAGGTAGGGAATCAGCGGATTCGCACGCCCGTAGTGGCACTGACGGCGCACATCCTCACCGAGCACAAGGACCGCGCCCGGCAATCCGGCATGGACGGGCACATGTCCAAACCGGTCGAGCTGTCGCAGTTGCGCGAACTGGTGGCGCATTGGGTGGCGCAGCGCGCCATCAGTCAGGCGAACACCGACGCGGCTGAGCGGGATCGCTACCAAAAGATTTGACCGGTTGGCACCCCTATCCGCGTTTAGATCAAAAAGGAGTGAATCGCCTGGCGGCTGCTCTCGCCTATTTGACTGGCGTCCTTCTCGCGGTACTTCGCGTAAGTGTCCCGATCAAATCGATAGGCCCCCCCGGTAATCCGCAGGACCATCTCTCGGCGGGAATGGCTCCAGAAATCAAAATCACGTGTCTCCACCTCGCCGGCGATATGAACCCCACACACCAGCAGCGTGACGGTTTTGCCTGAACTCGCGAAGCAAGGCACCACCTGAAACCCGGCGGTGACGCTTTGCTGGCTGTCGCTTTCGAAAAACTGGTTTCCCAGGCGTTGAAACTCCGAAGCCTTCAGCGACGCCACGGCCTGTTGAGCGAGCAATAAAGACCCGGCCGCGTTGATGACGCCGAAGCTGATGTCTTCCAGTTCCGCTGCACTGTTGATCACGGCAGGCTGATGAATGATTGAACTGGATTTCATGCAACCGCGTTGCTCGAGGGCTTTGCCGTAGCGGTAGGCCCAATAGGCGAAATGTTCATCGCGGCTGACGTGCCCCGCCACCCGTTCAGCCCGTAACAGGCACGTGAAAATATCGTCCCGATCCTGCCGGCTGATCTCTGTCGATAACGACACCAGGCTGTTGCCGACAATCGCCCCGGTTGCGCTCATGGGTTCACCCCTTCTGGCTCGCCCTGCCCGAAAAGATGAGCGACCAGTGAACTGCGGCGGTCCTGAAGCTTTTCGTCGATAGTCCTGCGGTACAGCGAATAGACCATGTCCTGCAGCCGTAGCGCACGGAACGTCAGCTCGATATTGCCCAGCACGTCACTGGCGTCCATCGGGTCGAACAGAAATCCCGACGTAAGCGGCTGACGTCGCGTGAAGCTCAGGGAGACCAGATACAACGTCGCCGTCGGGGCGAGGAATCCCAATTGCAGGACAACCGGGGTCGCGTCGGGCGCGAGCGGCGACGGTGGTGAACGCACCACAGCAGGCTCGGTCACCATCGACTGAGCAACGGCCGATACCTGGCAGGCGAACAGGTCGAAACCGTGCTGGTCAGCATCGGCCGTGTAACACTCATGCGCCACAGTCCGGGCTTCGGCGAAGGCCGCTGCGGGCATGAAAAGTGGCAGCACCTGCGCCATCCACCCCCATACGGTCTCGGGAGTGCCACGTGGCGCAGGCTGATTGAAAGTTTCTACGGATTGCATCACCCAACCGAAGTGGGTCATGGCGTTGAGCTGGACCTCTTTCCACTGTTTTGTTGCGCTGAAACGGTCATGTTTTTTAGTGGCTGCCAGCTGGGTATACAACGTGGAGTCCAAGACATCTTTTTTCAATTGAGCTGCAACGCCTTGCGCGAAGAACAACATGCAGCCTGCATTAACAATGACATTACTCATTGGGCTCACTCTATTTCCGATCGATAAAAAAATGGAGGCGACAGGCGCCTCCATTCACTATCAGATATCAAACTCTTCAATCGCGGACTGGCCTTTAGTGCCCAACTTCCTCAGAACCAACTCACGGTTACGGGCATAAATACGTGTATTCAGAATCAGCTGATCTTCGCCGCGAAAGGTGGTGACCTCAGCGCTGTTATATTCCCAGAACAACACGTTGGTGACGTTGGATCTGGCGGTAAAGTTGACGGCGCCCAAGGCCACGATGACCGAGCCGTTGGCCGCTTCGGTGCAGGCGCCGATGCGGAAGCTCGCCCCGTTATGGGATCGGGTCTGACGGTCGAACAGGCGCAATGGCTTCTCCTTGGCTTTCAGCGCCTTGACCGCATCGCCTGCCACTTTGAGCATCGCCACCGAGGCGGGCCCCGGCATCGCGGCGCTGGCAATCACCGACCCGAGGATTTCCAGACCTGCCTGATCCATGGAAAAACGGGTGTTGGCGGCCTTGTACCTGCTGAAGCTCCAACTGCTGGAGAACCAGCCAACAATGGCCAGGACCTCGTTGAACTTGCCGTACCACAGCTGGCTTTGAGTTTCAGGGTTGAACGCCTTGTTTGCCACGAGCGAGGCAAGCAGGAAAGAATCCATGATGTCTTCCCGGTTCTGCGTGGTCACCGAATCGGTGAACGCCAGGAGACTGCCGCCTACTACCGCAGCTTTAGGCACAGGGGGGATGTCCGAAGGATCCAGCAGGACTTTGTTCATGGGAGCACTAGGGGCGCTCAAGAAATGGCTGCAGTCGGCCAGTTCGCAGTCAGCGATGTATTGATGGCGGGCATGTTCATTCAGGGTTGTCATGTTCACTTGAATTAATCCTTTAAAGTTTTGGCGTCCATCGTGGACAGAAACGAGGTTAGCGAACTTTCTGAAAAGTGGTAACAGTGGCGCAACCTTACAACTGGCAACATCCCGGCAACCGCACACTTTTTTAAGTTAAATCCGATTACATATTTATCGACGCGCACACTTCACGCCCCGTAAACACACGGGGCACGAACAGGGGAAAAGTGTTTCAGAGAAACGAACTACACACGCAGTCGTTGGACCAATCAGATTTCTTCGGCCAGCAGCGGGGAAAACCCTGAAGCATCGGCAGGATTCCCTGCCGAGCCCAGGCATTTTCCTACTGCCAATGGAAAGACTTCCACACGCGGGTCCTAGCTCGCAGGCTTTTCGCCGTACCAGCGTGGCGTGTAGACCCAGCGCCCGCCGTCAGCCCGGTCGAAGACGGCTGTCATCGAGGAGCCGATCAGCACCATGGTGCGCATGTCCACGTGTTCCGGGGCCAGCTCAGCCAGGGTGGTGATGCGCAGGGTCTGGCCCGGACGTCCGATGTCCCGCCCCAGCGTCACCACCGTTTCCGGGCCCCGATGCTGGCGGACGATCTCCAGCGCACGGCCCAGTTGCCAGGGACGCGACCGGGAAATGGGGTTGTAGAACGCCAACGCCAGGTCGGCCTGACAGGCCAGGTCCAGGCGCTTTTCGATGATGTCCCAGGGTTTGAGGTTGTCCGACAGCGACATCACGCAGAAGTCATGCCCCAAGGGTGCACCAGCCTGGGCCGCCGTCGCCAGCGAGGCCGAGACCCCGGGCAGGATTTCCAGGTCCACGGCGTGCCAGGCGGCATTGTCCGACTCGTGCAGCGCTTCCAGCACCGCCGACGCCATGGCGAACACGCCGGGGTCGCCCGACGACACCACCACCACCGAGCGACCTTGCGCTGCCAGCTCGAACGCATGCCGCGCGCGCTGCATTTCTTCACGGTTGTCAGTGCAATGCAGCACCTGATCCGCGCGAAACGGCCCGGCCATGCGCACATAGGTCTCATAGCCCAGCACGTCGGTGGCCCGCGCCAGCTCGTTTTTAACCGCTGGAATCATGAAATCGGTTGCGCCGGGGCCAAGGCCAATCACGGCAAGCCGCCCTCGCCCGCGCCCGATCTGCTGGACATCCAGCGGCGCTGGAGCCACGGCAACGGCGAAACCGCCAGCCGCAGTGATCGCTGCCGACGGCAACACGCTGTGCACCAGAGTGCCGAGGTTCGACGACAGCGCCGTGAACCGTAACGGTACGCCCAACTCAGCCGCCGCAGCGTGCAGCGCCGGGCTGGCCATCTCGGCCTCGCTGGCCAACAGGCACGCGAGCGATTGCACGGCGATGCGCGCCTCGTGCAACGCAGAACGCACAGCCTTGGCCAACTCGGGCACAGCGGCGCTGACCGCCACCAACACATTGCGCGGGTAGATCTGCAATTCATGGGGGGACGGCGCGCGTTCAGCGTAATCCACATGGATCGCCAGCTGCGCGTCATCGTCTTCGGGCAGTTGCGCCTGATCGAGCCAGGGCGCGGCGCCTTCTATACGCACGCTTTCGCCGGACAAAAGATCGGAGACAAAGCGCTTGCCCAGCTCCAGATCGCCCAGCGCATAGCCCGCGGGCGGATTGAGCAGGCAGGTGCCGAAACGTAACTCGCCGCTGGTGGTGATCGCTGAAACGACGTCCAGGGCGGCGGCAATCTCGCGGGCCATGACGTTGACCCCGCCCAGCCCGCCGAGCAAGGGCACCACCGCGCTGCCATCTTCAGCCACCGCGAGCACGGGCGGCTCGGCGCCCTTTTCCAGCAGCAGTGGCGCCAGGGTGCGAATGACAATGCCCGCCGCACACAAGGCAATGATCGGCGTGTCCTGCTGATAAAGCTGACGCAACAACGCACCGAATTCGCTGTAGCGGCGGTCGACCCCGTCGACGCGACCGGCCAGTCCATGAATCAACGCGTCGGGGTACAGCAACTGGATACGCCGAGCCGTCGCCAGCGCGCCCTTGCCCAGAATGACGATGGCCGGGGCCTTCAAGGTGGAAGCGCTCATCAGCCCTGCCACCTTTCGCCCGGCACAATGATCAGCGAGAAGTAAGGTGACGACATCGGATCAACCTCGGCCAGCGGCACGATCTTCTGATTGGCCATGGTGGCCCGCTCGACATACAGCGCCCGCTCGGCCAGACCGGTTTCCATCAGCACCTGACGCACTTTCGGCAGGTTACGCCCCAGCTTCATGATCACGGCCGCATCGGCGTCGATCAGCTTGCGTTTCAATTCTTCCGCCGACAGCACGCCCGACAGCACCGACAGGCTCTGATTGCGATACACCAGCGGCGCGCCCAGCACCGAAGCGCCGCCCAGCATCGAGCACACGCCCGGTATGACCTGAGCTTCGTAACGTTCGGCCAGACGATCGTGCAGGTACATGTAGGACCCATAGAACATCGGGTCGCCTTCACAGATCACCGCCACATCCCGTCCAACGTCCAGGTGTGCGGCCAGGTCTGCGCTGCAGGTGTCATAGAAGTCGCTGATCACTCGCTCGTAGGACATCGGCGCGGGCAGCGCCTCGGTGGTCACCGGGTAGATCAGCGGCATCAGCGTCTGCGCGTCCTGCAAATACCCTTCGATGATGCCGAAGGCATTGCCCTTCTTGCCCTTGGCCACGAAGTACGCCACCACCGGGGATTCGCGCAGCAAACGCAGGGCTTTGACGGTGATCAGTTCCGGATCACCGGGGCCAACGCCCAGACCGATCAAACGACCGCGAGGCTGCATCATTCGACCTCCGTGGCCAAGGCGTTGACCGCAGCCGCTGCCATGGCGCTGCCGCCACGACGGCCTTGCATGATCACGTACGGCACGCCCCGACTGTCAGCGGCGAGCATGTCCTTGGACTCGGCGGCACCCACGAAGCCCACCGGAAAACCCAGGATCAGCGCAGGCTTCGGCGCGCCGGCATCGAGCATTTCCAGCAGGTAAAACAGCGCGGTCGGCGCGTTGCCAATCACCACAACGCTGCCTTCCAGATGGGGGCGCCACAGCTCCAGAGCGGCGGCGGACCGGGTGTTGCCCAGTTCGCGCGCCAAGTCCGGGACAGTGCTGTCGCGCAACGTGCAGATCACCTGATTGTTGGCGGGCAACCGCGTGCGGGTCACGCCTTCGGAGACCATTCGCGCATCGCACAGAATCGGCGCACCGGCGGCCAGAGCATCGCGCCCGGCCTTGCCCGCGCCCGGCGAGAACCGCAGGCCCTCGATGGCATCGACCATGCCGCAGGCATGAATCACCCGCACCGCGAGCTTTTCCAGGTCGGCCGGGATCGTGTCGAGTCTGGCTTCGGCACGAATGATCGCGAAGGAGTTGCGATAAATCTCCTGGCCGTCGCGGATGTAATCAATCATCGGTGTTGCTCCGTGAGTTGGCGTTCAACCGCGCGCCAACTGCTTCAATAGTGAGGTCACGCCCACGCAACTCGCCGAAACCCGGCTCATCTGCGTGGCGAAAATAAAGGTCGTAGCGGCCGTCGGACACGGCGAGCAAGGTCACCGGGGCGACGTGGGCTGCCGCGCAGGAACGGCCGCAGCCGGACAAGTGAACCGAGTGGCCTGACTGCAGCAGGGCCGCCAGTGTCAGGGCGTCTGCCTTGGTGTCCGCCAGGCCTTTCACGCAGGCGGCAGAGCCGGTGCAGGCGATCATTTGTGCCAGCGGTTGATCGGCGTTGACGATCAAACCGGCCTCCTGCAGGCCGGCAAGCGCCTGTTCGGCATCAGCGAGCGCGACATTGCGCAGCATCAGGCTTTGCCATGGCGTCATCGTCAGCGTGCCATCGCCGTGTTGCTGCGCCACATGCGCGGCGTGGGACAGCATCGACGGTGTCAGTCGCCCTAAAGGCACTGCCGCGCCCACCGAAACCCACCCCTTTTCGGCCTGTGGATAAAGACCGAGGTGGCCATCGGCCTCAATCGGCTGCCGGTGCCAGGTGGTTATTTTTTGATCGCCCAACAGTGAGTCTTTAACGCGCTGGGGCAGACCTTGAAGAAACGCGGCGGTGGTCATGTCCGCCAGCAGGTGACGCATGCGGGTCTGCTCGGGACGCGCCACCGCCAGGAACCGCTCAAGCGCCGCGATCACCAGTTCATGTGCACGGTCCAGCGGCACCGCGCCCATCGGAGAATCATGGGCCGGGCACCCTGCCAGGCCGAACGCCAGCAGCGTCTGGCCCTCGACCTGCATCGCCGACAGCCACAGATCATGGGGATGTTCGAGCATCACCAGGCCTTCGCCGCCGTCCAGCGACAGCGCGAACTTGGGCGACAAGTCATGAAACCCCGGATGGTTTTCCAGCGAATCGAGGATTTGCCGGGCCAGCGGGCGGGCGTCCACCAGCTGCTGCGGATCGACGCCTGCAGTGGGGCTGAGCATCAGGTTGCGCACGTCGTCACTGGCCGGGTTGCTCGGACCCAAACCGGCATCGAGCAACGTGGCGATCAAGCCCACGTGGTCGGCGCCGATGCCACGAATCTGCAGGTTGCCCCGATTGGTCGCTTCGATCACGCCGCTGGCATAGCGTTCAGCCGCCTGCGCCACCGCCCTGGCCTGCGCTACGCTGATCACGCCGCCGGCCAGCTTGATCCGACAGATCCCGCCATCCAGCGCCGGGACGATACGCAGCAACCCCGGACAGGCCGAGGGGCGTAAGGGCGCGGACAGCGGGCGAGCGGGAAGCGGCTCGGACAATGGATCACCTGATGACGGTTGGGGGGACATGGGACGAAACACTTGTGCCATGGGCGCGGTATTATGCCTGCTTTGTCCGCAGGCATGAAAAGCCGGTCTGTCGGAAGTTCGATTGAGGAAAATGCATGTCGCCGTGGCTGACAGTCGTAGGAATCGGTGAAGACGGCTACAAGGGGCTGGGAAAGAACGCACGTCACGCGCTGTTGAAAGCGCAGCAGGTGTTCGGCAGCTCACGTCAGCTGGGGTTGTTGCCGCCGTGCATTCAGGCGGTGCGGCGCCAGTGGCCGAGTCCTTTTTCGTTGAGCCCGGTGCTTGAGCAGCGCGGCTCATTGATCTGCGTGCTGGCCAGCGGCGACCCGATGCTGTTCGGCGTGGGCGTGAGCCTGGCACGCCAGGTGCCGTTCGATGAAATGCTCGTGCATCCGGCGCCCTCCTCGTTTTCACTGGCGGCGGCGCGCCTGGGCTGGGCGTTGCAGGACGTGGTTACGCTGTCGGTGGTCGCCCGTCCGTTGGCGGCATTGAACGCGCATGTTCACCACGGCCTACGGCTGTTGGTGTTGAGCAACGACGGCAGCAGCCCGGCCGCGATTGCCGGCTTGCTGCGCGAGCGCGGGTTTGGACCGAGCACCCTGACCGTGCTGGAGCATTTGGGCGGCGACGCCGAGCGGCGTGTCGAAGGGATTGCCAGCGAGTGGCGCAACCCCGAGATCGCGGCCCTGAATCTGGTGGCCATCGACTGCCGCGCCGACCCCACTGTGCTGCGGCTTTCGACCCTGGCCGGCCTGCCGGATGAAGCCTTCGAGCATGACGGCCAACTGACCAAACGTGACGTGCGCGCCATGACCCTGGCCCGACTGGCGCCCAAGCCTGGCGAATTGCTGTGGGATGTCGGCGCCGGTTGCGGCTCTATCGGCATCGAGTGGATGCGCGCGCACCCGACCTGTCGGGCGCTGGCCATCGAGGCCGATGAGGGCCGCCAGCAACTGATCGAATTCAACCGTGATGCCTTGGGTGTACCGGGTCTGCAACTGGTGCGCGGCGTTGCGCCCCAGGCACTGGCGGATCTGGAGCAACCGGACGCCATCTTCATCGGCGGCGGCGTGACCCGGCCCGGCGTGCTGGACACCTGCTGGCAGCAGCTGCGCTCGGGCGGGCGTCTGATCGCCAACGCGGTGACCCTGCAAAGCGAGGCCGCGCTGGTCAACTGGCGCGAACAACACGGCGGGGAGCTGACCCGCATTCATCTGGCCCACGCCAAACCGCTGGGCGAGTTCGACACCTGGCGTCAGGCGTTACCGATCACGCTGCTGGAAACGGTCAAGCCCTGATGCGCGAAGAAACCGCCGAGCAACCCGCGCCGCTGCGCAGTGGCTTGACCACCGGCAGTTGCGTCACGGCAACAAGCCTGGCGGCGGCGCGGTTGTTGCTCGGCGGCGAGGTCAACGACGCCGTGCAGATCGTCCTGCCCAAGGGCAAGCAGGTGCAGATGCGCCTGGAGTTCTGCCGTGTGTTCGAAGAGGGCGCCGAAGCCGGGACAATCAAGGACGCGGGCGATGACCCCGATGTCACCCACGGCGCACTGGTGTTTACCCGCATCAGGCTGATGGCCGAAACCGGCGTGAAATTCCTGGCAGGTCCGGGCGTAGGCACAGTTACCCGTCCGGGCCTGGTATTGGGCGTCGGCGAACCTGCCATCAACCCCGTGCCGCGAAAGATGATCATCGAGCACCTCGCCGGGCTGGCGGAAGAGTTCGGTTATCACGGCGGTTTCGAAGTGACCGCCTGCGTTGAGAACGGCGGCGAGCTGGCGCTCAAGACCATGAACCCCCGGTTGGGCATTCTCGGCGGGCTGTCGATTCTGGGCACCAGCGGCATCGTCCGGCCGTTTTCCTGTGCCGCGTACATCGCCTCGATACATCAGGGCATCGACGTCGCCAAAACCAACGGTTATCTGCACATCGCCGCCTGCACCGGCAACGCCAGCGAAGACACCATGCGCGCGGTGTACGGCATTCCGGATATCGCATTGATCGAGATGGGCGACTTCGTCGGGGCGGTGCTCAAGCACCTGCGCAAAGTCCCGGTGGACAAGCTCAGCCTGTGCGGCGGCTTCGGCAAGATCAGCAAACTGGCGGCCGGCCACATGGACCTGCACAGCCGGCATTCGAGCATCAATCTGCCGCAACTGGCGCGGTGGGCGGCCGAGGTGGGGGCCGATGGCGCGCTGCAAGACGCCATTCGCGGGGCCAACACCAGTCAGCAGGCGTTGGCCATGGCGGCGGAACGAGGGATCGCCCTGGGTGACGCGGTATGCCAGCACGCCCTGGCATTCGCCCGCAGTGTGGTGCCGGCGCAGGTTCAGGTGGAGGTGTTCGCCATCGACCGCCAGGGCGGGATTGTTGGCCGCGCCGGAGTGGTGGCATGAAGCGAATACTGCTACTAGGCGGCGTGACCGAAGCGCTAACGATGGCCCGGCAACTGGGGCCGGAGCACATCTACAGCCTGGCTGGCGTCGGTCGTGTGCCAACCGATCTGGCGTGCCAGGTGCGGGTCGGCGGTTATGGCGGCGCCGAGGGGCTGGCGCAGTTCATCCGCGACGAAGGCATCGATTTGCTGGTGGAAGCGACTCACCCTTATGCCGCGCAGATGAGCCAGAACGCGGCAACCGCCGCACAGCTGACGGGCGTGCCGTGCTGGGCCTTGCGCCGCGCGGTCTGGCAGGCGGGTCCGGGGGATGACTGGCGCGAGGTCGCGGATTGGGACGACTTGATCGCGGCCCTCGCGCCGTTCAAGCGGCCGTTGTTTACCCTGGGCCGCGAGCCGTTGCAGCATTTGCACGAGATTCCGGCGCATCAGTTCTGGACGTTACGGGCGCTGGACGATTACCCCGGCAACGCGCGTTGCCAAGTGATCGGCGCACGGGGGCCCTTTCGGCTGCAGGATGAGCGTGACCTGTTTTCCCGCAACCACATCGATGTGCTGATCAGCAAAAACAGCGGCAGCGGCGCGACCGAACCCAAGCTGGACGTAGCGCGCGAGCGCGGGGTGCCGGTGTTGGTGCTGAAGCGGCCGGATTTGCCGGCGGTGGATCGGGCGTTTTATTCGGTTCAGGAGCTGATGGACGCGCTGCAACAGGCCTGACCCAGCCCTGTTTGATCGCTCCCACGCGGAGCGAGGAAGCGATCAAATCGGGGGCGACGCCAACAGGTGATCCACGAATAACCCCGCCGCCATGGATAACCCTGCACGGTTACGCACGCAAAGCGCCAACTCGCGGCTGGCCCATTCCTCATCCAGCGCGACCACCCGCGCGCCGTCCATCTTGTAAATCCCGACGCTGCCTTCCGGCATGATGCCGATGCCTACACCGGCCTGAACCATCAGGCACAGGGCGTCGTAGCTTGAGACTTCCATGCGGATTTTCAGTGAGCGACCGAGGTCGTTGGCGGCTTTGATCAGCTGAAAGTTCAGGTGGGTGCCGCTTCTGAGCGCGACAAAGGCGTGGTCCAGGGTGTCCGCGAAGGTAATCTGCTGGCGGTCAGCCAATGGGTGCCCATTGGGTACGACCAGTACCAGCCGGTCCGTACGAAACGGGAACACCTCAATGTCGGCGCCATGGGGCAGCCGTGTGAAAATGCCGACGTCCGCGCGGTTTTCAGCCACCGCTTTAGTGATGCCCAGGCTTTGTTCTTCTTCGAGCACGACGTTGATCAGCGGATAGTGATCCATGAACGACTTGATCAACGCGGGCATGAACTGGGTGACGGCGGAGATGTTCGCCAGCACATGAACGGAGCCGCGACGACCGTGGGAATAGTCGCGCATCTGCACCACGATTTCGTTCAGGTTATTCAGCGCGCTGCGGGCCATGAACAACAGCGACAGGCCTGCATCGGTAGCGCTGATGCCCTTGTTGGTGCGGGTCAGCAGTTTGGCGTCCAGAAGTTCTTCGAGTTCACTGAGCCGCTTGCTGACCGCCGCCGCCGCGATGTGCTCGCGCTTGGCCGCGGCTGCAATGGTGCCTTCTTCGATGACGCTGACGAACAGGCGCAGTGAAACAGGATCGAGCTTCATGGGGGTACCGGGCGTACTGGCCTGATTGGGCCGCCATGATACCTGTTGTTTGCTGGATCGGATTTTGGGTCTGCCGCTCAAATACTCATCTTGTAAGCGCTGACGAGCCTATGCGAGGTTGCGATGCGTATACCTACACACCGCAATCGCGGCTTCACTCGGGCTCGTCAGCGCCTGCAAAAGCAGTCAACCCCGCGTGCGATCAATCGAGAAACCGGCCCAGGTCTGGCTCACCGGCATCAGCTCCAGGCTGTTGATGTTGACGTGGGCCGGGGTGTTCATGATCCAGAAAATGGTCTCGGCGATGTCTTGCGGCTGGATCGGCTCGGCGCCGGCGTAGGTCGCGTCGTATTTGGACTTGTCGCCGGCAAAACGCACCAGCGAAAACTCGCTCTCGCACAGGCCTGGCTCAAGGTTAGTCACGCGAACGCCAGTGCCCACCAGGTCGTTGCGCAGGTTCAGCGAGAACTGACCGACAAACGCTTTAGTGCCGCCGTACACATTGCCGCCCGGGTACGGGTAGTTGCCGGCCACCGAACCGAGGTTGACGATGCTGGCGCCGCGGCCATGGGCAATCAATCGGGACAGCAACAGACGCGTGGTGTAGACCAGGCCTTTGACGTTGGTGTCGATCATGGTGTCCCAGTCGTCCAGATCGCATTTCGGTGCAGGGTCGATGCCCAGCGCCAGGCCCGCGTTGTTGATCAGGCCACGCAGGGTGGCGAACTCTTCCGGCAGGCTGTCGATCGCGGTCTCCATGGCGGCACGGTCGCGCACGTCCAGCACCATCGTGTGCACCTTCGTCTGCTTGGACAATTCAGCGCTAAGGGCACTCAGGCGGTCTTCACGACGGCCCGTCAACACCAGTGACCAGCCCGCCTCGGCAAAACGACGCGCGCAGGCTTCGCCAAATCCGGACGTGGCGCCGGTAATGAACACGGTAGAAGTCATCTCGTTGTCTCCTGAATAAAGGCTGGGCGGTGTGCGATACGCGTTCGATCAATGCATGGCGCAGTCATCGGACCGCAATCGCGTGTAGGAAAGTTCCGGAGAATGCCCGCGCAACGGGTTCAGGGGCAAGCGATCGACGAAAACCCGCTGCCAGGTGCTCGCAGCTGTATAAAAAACGCACAATCATGGCCAAGCCTTATGCCCTCAGGGCCGCAGGCACTTTTGCCCACGTTATCCACAGTCAGACCCACAATCTCTGGGGGCAACTCGATCAAGCCCAAGCCACGCCATACGGGCGTTACAAAGCGATCACGCGGCCGTCTTTGCTTGACCTGGTGTGTCAGATCTGTACTTGAATCCTGCGCAGTTTGGCCGGTTGGACAGTTTACGGTGCGCCACCCTAGAGATTGCGCTCGCTACAGCGGTCTTTCCAACGGTTGCACACAGAGTTATCCACAGGATCCGACCCCACTGGACCTGTATAAAAAACCAGATCGCGACACGTTGACAAACACCCTGAAAATACCGCCGGAAACCGCTGATCATAATTTGACCACACCGCTGCAAGCCCCGCCGCGCAAGGCCTTCAGCCAAGTACACCCAACTTATTCACAGCCGGTTCCACAGTAAAACTGAACAAGTCAAAACCGTGACAAAACAACCATTTGCAGCGGCTTTATGTCGCGCTTTAGCACCACTTCAAAAATGTTTTCCACAATTCCAAGACAAGACGCCCCGAGTGAAAAATCACCCGGGGCGCCGGTGTTGCAATCAAGGGTTGCGACGATCAATGACCGCCCAGGTAAGCGTTCCTCACTTCATCGTTGGTCAGCAGCTCCTGGCCGGTGCCTGTCAGACGAATCTCGCCGTTGACCATCACGTAGGCACGGTCTGACAGCTTGAGGGCGTGGTTGGCGTTCTGTTCGACGAGGAAGATCGTCATGCCGCTTTTGGCCAATTCGCGCAGGGTCGCGAAGATCTGCTTCACGATGATCGGCGCAAGCCCCAGGCTCGGCTCGTCCAGCAGCAACAGCTTGGGGCGACTCATCAGGGCGCGGGCAATGGCCAGCATCTGCTGCTCACCGCCGGACATGGTCATCGCCCGCTGATTGCGTCGCTCCTTGAGCCGCGGGAACAGGTCGAACATGCGCTGCATGTCTTCGCTGGCGAATTTGTCGCCAATCGGAATGGTGCCCATCAGCAGGTTTTCTTCCACTGACATGTCGGGGAAGACCCGCCGCCCTTCCGGCGACTGCGCAATACCATTGGACGCGATGTAGTGCGACGACTTCTGAGTAATGTCGACGCCCTGGTAGATGATCTGCCCGCTGGCGGCGCGGGGCTGGCCGAAGATCGACATCAGCAGCGTCGATTTACCCGCACCGTTGGAGCCGATCAAGCTGACGGTTTCGCCCTCATCGATGTGCAGCGACACTTTCTTGAGGGCCTGGATCGGCCCGTAGTACACGTCGATCTCTTTCAGTTCGAGGATCGGCTTACTCATACCAATTCCTCTTCATCAGCGCCCAGGTACGCGGCGATCACTTTCGGGTCATTGCGGATCTGTTCCGGCCCGCCCATGGCGATCACGTTGCCGTGATCGAGCACCACGATGTCGTCGGAAATCCCCATGACCATGCCCATGTCGTGCTCGATCAGCACGATGGTCATGTCGTGTTCGTCGCGCAGCAAACGGATCATGCCGCTCAGCGCTTCGGTTTCCTGCGGGTTGAGGCCGGCAGCCGGTTCGTCCAGGCAGATCACCTGTGGCCGGGTGCACATGGCGCGCGCGATTTCCAGGCGGCGTTGCTGACCGTAGGACAATTCCCCGGCCAGACGGTTGGCGCAGTCCACCAGATCAACCACCTCCAGCCAGTAGAACGCCGTGCTCATGGCATCTTCTTCGGCCTTGCGATAGCCCTTGGTGTTGAGGATGCCGGCCAGCATATTGCGGTTGACCCACATGTGCTGGGCCACGAGCAGGTTCTCGATGACCGACATTTCCTTGAACAGGCGAATGTTCTGGAACGTGCGCGCCAGCCCCGCCCTATTCACCAGGTGCGTACCGCCGAACATCTTGTAGTAGACCCGACTGGCGAAGCTGCGCGGGGACACGAAGTCCGTCACCTGAAACGGCTCGCCCAACAGTTTGATCACGTTGGTGGTGGTGCCACGGGTGTGCAGATTGATGCGCCCGCCGGTGGCTTTGTAAAAACCGGTCAGGCAGTTAAAGACCGTGGTCTTGCCGGCGCCATTGGGCCCGATCAAGGCGAAGATCGAGTTGCGACGGACTTTCAGGCTGACGTCACTCAGGGCCTTGATGCCTCCGAAGTGCATCGCCAGTTTCTCTACGGACAGAACGATCTCTTCGCTCATTGCGCGCCCTCCGCTTTAACCAGCACGCCTTTGCGCGGACGCACGCCGGTGCGGCTGATGCGGATCAGGCCACGTGGGCGCCAGATCATCATCAGGACCATCAGGATGCCGAACAGCAGCACGCGGTATTCGGCGAAGCTGCGCAGCAGCTCAGGGGCGACGGTCAACACGAACGCGGCGATCACCACGCCGACCGTCGAGCCCATGCCGCCCAGCACGACGATGGCGAGGATCAACGCCGATTCAAAAAAGGTGAACGACGTTGGGTTGATGAAGCCCTGATAACTGGCGAAGAACACCCCGGCCAGACCGGCAGTCGACGCGCCGATAGTGAACGCAGAAAGCTTGACCAGCACATGGTTCAGGCCCATGGAACGGCAGGCGATTTCATCTTCGCGCAGGGCTTCCCAGGCGCGGCCGACCGGCATGCGGGTCAGGCGGTGCTTGATGTACAGCACGGCCAGCACCACCAAAAACAGCACGGCGTAGATGAAGATGAACTTGAGGTCCGGGTTGTAGGTGAAGCCGAAGTATTCATGGATCGGGATGCCGCCGTCTTTGGCGCGACGGCCGAACTCCAGACCGAAAATCGTCGGCGCAGGCACCGCGACGCCATTGGGGCCACCGGTGAAATCCAGCCAGTTGTTGAGCACCAGACGGATGATCTCCCCGAAGCCCAGGGTCACGATGGCCAGATAGTCGCCGTGCATGCGCAGGACCGGAAAGCCGAGGATGCAGCCGGCCAGCGCAGCGGCAATCGCCGCCAAGGGCAACGCCGACCAGAAACCCAGCCCCAGATACTGATAGCCCAGCGCCAGACCGTAGGCGCCGATGGCGTAGAACGCCACGTAACCCAGGTCGAGCAGCCCGGCCAGACCGACCACGATGTTCAGGCCCAGGCCCAGCAACACGTAGATCAGCCCGAGGATCACCACGGTCAGCACGTACTTGTCGGCAAACACCGGGAACACGATGGCGATGACGATCATGATCGGGATGATGTAGCGCAGGCGCGACTTGTAGTCAGGCGCCAGCACATGCACGCCGGAGCCTGAGCTTTCAAAGCTCTGCGCAATGGCCACGCCTTTGGGCGTCTGCATGAACAGGCTCAGAACCAGACGCCCGACCATCACTACGCCGACGAGCACGGCCACGCGAGTGGGTTGCAGGTTAAAGCCGTAGCCGTCCAGGACGACGCCGACGATAGGGCCGAACACGATCAGCGCCAGCAGCCCGGCGATGACGGCGTCGATGAGGCTTTGTTTGATGTCGATGGGTTTGATAGGTGCGGACATACTTATACCTTCGCCACGAGTGGGCGACCCAGCAGGCCTTGAGGACGGAAAATCAGGATCACCACCAGCAGGCCGAAACTGAACACGTCTTTGTAGTCGGAATTGACCAGCCCGGAAAATTGCGACTCGGCCACGCCCAGAATCAGGCCGCCCAGCATGGCGCCTGGCAACGAACCGATCCCGCCCAGCACCGCAGCGGTGAAGGCCTTGATGCCAATCACGAAGCCTGCGAAGAAGTCGAACGTGCCGTAGTTCATGGTGATCAGCACGCCGGCCAATGCCGCCATGGCCGCGCCGATGATGAACACATAGGAAATCACCCGGTCGGTGTTGATGCCCAGGATCGACGCCATCTTGCGGTCCTGCTGCGTGGCGCGGCACATCCGGCCCAGCTTGGTGTACTTGATGATGTAGGTCAGCACGCCCATGCCGACAAACGCGGCGATCAGGATGAATATCTTGGTGTAGGTGATCTGCACGAACCCGGAGCCGACGTCAAAGCGCAACGCGCCTTCGAGCAT
The DNA here is from genome assembly GCF_040202885.1 of Xanthomonas sp. WHRI 1810A. Taxonomy (NCBI): domain Bacteria; kingdom Pseudomonadati; phylum Pseudomonadota; class Gammaproteobacteria; order Lysobacterales; family Lysobacteraceae; genus Xanthomonas; species Xanthomonas sp. WHRI 1810A. The sequence continues at coordinate 185,362 of NZ_JBEGED010000006.1, read as the reverse complement.
CGTGGGCACGCCTTGCTGGCGTGGGCCCTGGGCGATCTGCGCGTAGTTCTGCAGGATCAGGGAAATACCGATGGCACTGATCAGGGGTGCCAGACGGGTCGAGTTGCGCAGCGGTTTGTAGGCCACGCGCTCGATGACGAAGCCATACACACCGGTCACCACGATGGTGAAGATCAGTGTGCCGAGAATCAGGAAGGGGAAGGACTCAACACCGAAGAACGACAAGACCGCCAGGCCGATTGCCGCCAGGTAAGCGGAGATCATGTACACGTCGCCGTGGGCGAAGTTGATCATGCCGATGATGCCGTAAACCATCGTGTAACCGATGGCGATCAGGCCGTAGACCGAACCGAGGGTCAGACCGTTGACCATTTGTTGCAGGAAAATACCATCCATCACGCACGCTCACGAACTTGAAAGGCCACGGTGGAACCGGCCCGCGCGCGCCCTCGTGAGGCGTGGCGGAACGGACGCATATGGCTACAGAAGAAATCAGGGGGCCGCCGAGGTGGCAAGCCCCATTAACCGGACCGCTGGCGGCGCGAGTCCAACCTCGCGCTACCTGCCGTCCGACTAAGCGCTCAACTTACTTCTGCTTTTCGAGCTGGTGGTATTTACCGTCCTTGTCCCACTGGTAAACCACGTAATCCGAGACTTTCAGGTCGCCCTTGCTGTCCCAGGACTTCTCACCCATGACGGTCTTGACCGGGTGGGCTTTGAGGAACTTGGCAGCGTCTTCGCCTTTGTTCGACTTGGCGCCGTTGAAGCCGGCGGCCAGGGCCTGAACCGAAGCGTAGGCGTACAAGGTGTAGCCTTCAGGCTCGTAGCCGGACTTGCGGAACTGATCGACCACCGCCTTGCTGTCGGGCAGCATGCGTGCGTCGGCACCGAAGGTCATGTACACGCCATCGACGAATTGCGCGCCGCCAGCAGTGGTGACCAATTCATCGGTAACAACGCCGTCATCGGACATGAATTTCACGTCTTTCAGGCCTTGCTCACGCAGTTGGCGAACCAATGGACCGGCTTCCGGGTGCAGGCCGCCGAAGTACACGACGTCAGCGCCAACGGAGCGAATCTTGGTGACCAGGGCGCTGAAGTCTTTCTCGCCACGTGTCAGGCCTTCTTCCAGCACCGGCTTCACGCCACGCTTGGTGAGCTGCTTTGAAGTCGCGTCAGCCAGGCCCTTGCCGTAGGTGTCCTTGTCGTTGATGACGGCGATTTTCTTGCCTTTCAAGACATCGACGATGTAATCGCCAGCCACGACGCCTTGCTGGTCATCACGGCCGCACATGCGGAACATGGCGCTCAAGCCACGCTCGGTCACGGTAGGGTTGGTGGAGCCCGGCGTGATCGCGATGATGCCGGCTTCGTCATAGACTTCAGACGCTGGAATGGTGGACGAGGAGCAGAAGTGGCCGACAACGCCAGCGACTTTGTCCGAGGCCGCTTTGTTGGAAACGGCAACCGCTTGCTTGGGTTCACACGCATCGTCATAGGCGGTCAGGGCGATTTTCTCACCGTTTACACCGCCCGCAGCGTTGATGGCATCGGCAGCGGCCTGAGCGCCTTTCATGTATTGCTCGCCGAACGAGGCGTTAGCGCCAGTCATTGGACCGGCAACGCCGATTTTCACATCAGCTTGTGCAAAAGAAGCTGCACCTAGCGCGGTAGCCACTGCAAGTGCGAGAAAGCCTTTCTTGTAAAACGTCTGCGACATGAGTTGGTGCTCCTGGATTTTTTAGTTAGCACTGCGACCACACAGTTGCGGTGAGCAAGTGGCGTGCCATCAGTTTTTTATTCTGGGAAAAGTCATGTGCAAGCGGCTACGCGACGGGTTTCAGGCCTTTCAACCGGGCGTGCAACCGTCTAAACCGCACAAGGTGCAACCTGCCCTGCGAAAAAAGCGCAACCCGCTCGAATATGGCGCGCAACCGCCCTACCGCTCATCGTATAACCGCGTTGTTACAGCATGCGTCACCGATCTGCACACCACCGGTGCGGTGACGCTACGGCACGCACCATTTGAGGTTAGTGGATGCGCGAAAAAGCGCCGTGCGATGAAGGCCTTTTCTGTCTAAATCACGATGCGAAGGCACTGGCCCGCGTGATAGAGCGAAAAGCCGGCCTCATAGAGAGAGCTGCGCAGGCCAATGGCTGACAACGGCTGCATGGCAGCGAAGGGAACGGGCAGCGATTGGGCATCGCCGGTGCACAGGTAATCGGCGAACGCTTTGCCCACCACTGTGCCCGTGGTGTTGCCGCGGCCGTTAAAGCCCGTCACGGCGACCAATCCCGGTGCAGGCTCGAACAGGCGCAGCAGGTGATCGGGGGTGAAGGCGATGCAGCCGGTCCAGGTGCACGCCCACTCAACCGGCTTCAGGTACGGGAAATAATGCTGCTGAACGCGATCGGCCCAGGCCTTGAGAAACCAGACCGGTTTTTGATTGCCGTTGCCCAGGCTGCCCAGTAGCAAGCGGCCTTCGGCGTCACGTCGAATGCTGCTCAGCACCTGGCGCGTGTCCCATGAACCCTGCCCGCCCGGCAGGATCTGCTGCGCGGCGTCTTCGGTCAGCGGAGCCGAGGCCACCTGATAGTAATAACCGGGAAAGAAATGACGCCGCAGTTCGGTCCATTCGCCCTCGGTGTAGGCGTTGGAGGCAATCACCACTTGCCCGGCCAGCACCGCACCGTGCTCGGTGAGCACGCACCAGCGATCGCCTTGCCGCTCAAGCTTCTTCACGGGTGAGTGATCGAATCGCTGACCGCCCAGCGTGCCGACCGCTGCAGCCAGGCCGCTGGTGTAGGCCATCGGGTTGATGGTGCCCGCGCGATGGTCGAGTAAGGCCGAGGTGATTTCCGAGGTGCCGGTGGCTTGCTGGCAGGCTTTGCCGGTCAACAGCTCCACCGGCGCGCCGCGGCGCTTCCATTGTTCTTCGCGGCTGCGCAAATCCGCCTGGCCCCGGGCGTTGTGGGCCATGTGCAGCGTGCCTTTGCGTTGCGCCTGGCAGTCGATGCCATATTTTTCAATCAGACTGAACACCAGCGACGGCGCATCGCCAAGCATCTTGTTGAGCCGGCTGCCGACCGGCTTGCCGAACCCCGCTTCGATCTCGTCAGGGGGAATCCACATCCCGGCGTTGACCAGCCCGACGTTGCGCCCCGAGCCGCCCTGGCCGGTGCGATGGGCCTCGACCACGACGACGCTCTTGCCCTGTTCGAGCAGGTGAATGGCCGCCGACAACCCGGTGATGCCTGCGCCAATCACGCACACATCCGCCGTCACTTCCCCCCTCAACGCTGGCGCCTCAGGCCTCTGCGGCGTCAGCGTTTCCCACAGACATTCTTCGCGTAGCGGCATCGCAAGACCTCGGAAAGAGACACACCCAGCACTTTCTGCACCATTGATCGTTCCCACGCTCCGCGTGGTAACGCAACTCTGGACGCTCCGCGTCCGATCGTTTGAAGCAGAGCGTCACGAACGGCATTCCCACGCGGAGCGTGGGAACGATCATGCAGCCTCTGATAAGGCTCCTCGCGAGCAAGCTCCCTCCCACATGACTAACCTTACCGCCTATCAATCAAACGTAATCCCCTGCGCCAGCGGCAACTCGCGCGAATAGTTCACGGTCGCGGTCTGGCGGCGCATGTAGCCTTTCCAGGCGTCGGAACCGGACTCACGCCCGCCACCGGTTTCTTTTTCGCCGCCAAACGCGCCGCCAATTTCGGCACCGCTCGGGCCGATGTTGACGTTGGCGATCCCGCAATCACTGCCCAGCGCCGACACGAACTGCTCGGCCTCGCGCACGTCGGTGGTGAAGATGCACGACGACAACCCCTGGGGCACGTCATTGTTGAGGCGCACCGCTTCCGCAAAATCGTCATAACCGACCACGTACAGAATCGGCGCGAAGGTTTCGGTTCGCACCACCTCGCTCTGCTCCGGCATTTCCACGATGGCCGGCGAGACGTAATACGCGTTGGGGAACTGCTCTTGCAGCTGGCGTTTGCCGCCGAACACCGTGCCGCCCTCGCTCAAGGCCTGCTCCAACGCGTCCTGCATGTTCTCGTAGCTGGCTTTGTCGATCAGCGGACCGATCAGGTTGCCTTCCAGCGGATGACCGATGCGCACCTTGGAATAAGCGGTTTTCAGGCGCTCGACGAACTCGGCCTTCACCGAGTTGTGGGCAATCAGGCGGCGCAAGGTGGTGCAGCGCTGGCCGGCCGTACCGACGGCGCTGAACAGTACGCCGCGCACAGCCAGGTCCAGATCGGCGCTGGGCGCGAGGATCATGGCGTTGTTGCCGCCCAGTTCCAGAATGCTGCGGGCAAAACGTGCGGCGACTTTCGGCGCCACTTCGCGGCCCATGCGCGTGCTGCCGGTGGCGCTGATCAACGCCACACGCGGATCATCGACCAACGCTTCGCCCGCGTCGCGCCCACCGATAACCACTTGTGCCAGGTACTCCGGCGCATCGGCGAAGCCCTTGGCCACACGATCAAACAGCGCCTGGCACGCCAGCCCGGTGAGCGGCGTCTTTTCCGACGGTTTCCAGATCACCGAATTGCCGCAGACCAGCGCCAGCGCGGTGTTCCACGACCAGACGGCCACCGGGAAGTTGAACGCGCTGATCACGCCGACCACACCCAGTGGGTGCCAGGTTTCGCGCATGTGGTGGCCGGGGCGCTCGGAAGCGATGGTCAGGCCATACATCTGCCGGGAGAGGCCCACCGCGAAGTCGCAGATGTCGATCATCTCCTGCACTTCACCCTGCCCCTCCTGGGTAATCTTGCCGGCTTCCCACGACACCAGCTCGCCCAGGTCAGCCTTGTGCGTGCGCAACGCTTCGCCGAACAAGCGAATCAGCTCGCCGCGACGCGGGGCCGGCACCTTGCGCCAGGCCTCGAACGCGTGGTCGGCGCGGGTGATGCGCTGCTCGACCTCGGCGGCCCCCTCCCAGTGCACCGCCCCCACTTTGCTGCCGTCGACGGGCGTATGCACAGGCTTGTCGCCCTTCTGGTAGAGCGCGGGGTCGACACCGAGGCGGGTGAGCAGGTCGGTAAGCATGATTTCTCCTGATTCTTTAGCTGAGCAGCGTTCGCTGAAGAGCGAATGCGGAATGCTGAAATACGGTGATTTCGTCAGCCTGTAGTAATAGCTGGCCTCAGGCGCTGCAACAAACGACCATTAGGCGAAACATCATTCCGTTTTTTCATGCTGACCTGGACTGGCCTGAACATGCTGAACCGACGCCACCTGCCTTCGATCACCGCCCTGCAATGTTTCGAGGCGGTGACCCGGCACCTGAGTTTCACCCGCGCCGCCGAAGAGCTGAATCTGACCCAAAGCGCGGTCAGCAAGCAAGTGGCGCAGCTGGAAGAACTGGTCCAGCACCTGTTGTTTCGTCGGGTGCGTCGGCGCCTGCAACTGACGCCGGCCGGTGCGTTGTACCTGGGCGAAGTGCGCAAGATCCTGAGCCAGGTCGAGATGTCGACGCACTTTCTGCGCTCCTACGGCGGTGAGACGGAAGTCCTGCGGGTGTCGACGCCATCGACCTTCGGCGCGCGCTGGCTGGTCCCGCGACTCAAGGGTTGGCGGTTGCGTCATCCGCACATTCATCTGGACCTGATCAACGAACAGGAAACCGATGACCTGGCCCAGGGCCGCTGTGACCTGAGCTTCTATTTCGGCCAGGGCGCAAGACCTGGGGCAGAGAGCGTGAAGCTGTTCAGCGAAGAACTGATTCCGGTGTGTTCGCCTGGCAGCCTACCGCAGACGCCGTTTACAGAACCGACGCAGTTGAGTGATCTGGTACTGCTGCAGAGCGCGTCGCGTCCGCAAGCCTGGCACGACTGGTTCGAAAGCCAGGGTTACCAGACCGAGCACAGCTACCACGGCCCGCGCTTCGAGACCTTTTATATGTGCATTCGCGCCGCGCAGGTGGGGTGCGGCGTTGCGCTGCTGCCACGGTTTCTGGTGGAAGAAGAATTGGCCGACGGCAAGCTGGTCATCCCGTGGCCGCACGCGCTGCCCAGCCGAGACGCGTATTACCTGGCCTACCCCGAGCACGCGGCGGACGTGCCGAAGATTCGGGATTTTGTGGCGTGGATGCGTGAGCAACTTGACCCGCCAACGCCTGATGAACACGCACTGTAGGAGCGCGCTTGCCCGCGATTGCGGTGCATCAGCCTCCTCTTACGTGTCTGGCACACCGCAATCGCGGGCAAGCGCGCTCCTAAAGGGTGGTCGCATCGAAATCCAAACAAATCTGAGGCCATGTGATTCGGCGGCAAGTGTGAAGTTGAATCAAAAACTTCGCGGGCAAGCCTCGCTCCAACAGGGCGGAGAAAATCTGCCCCAACCCGCCCTGCGCTGGCATTATGTCGGGCATCGTCAAAAACAATCCGGACGTACCGCTGCCGCGCTGACGCAGGCCGTACGCGACACCGACTTGAATTCCATTGGCCGCGTCTGGCGGCCGCTGCTGGCTGGAGCGACACAATGAGTGACAGCGCCTTCTCCGAACGCATCGCGCAGAACCTGCTCGATACCGACCTCTACAAGCTGACCATGATGCAGGCCGTGCTGCACAACTACCCCAACGTAGAGGTGGAATGGGAGTTTCGCTGCCGCAACGGCGAAGACCTTCGGCCGTACCTGACGGACATCCGCCAGCAGATCGAGCAACTGTGCGAGCTGTCGCTGAGCGGAGAGGAAATGGGTTTCCTCGAACGTATCAGCTTCATGAAACCCGACTTCCTGCGCTTTCTCGGCCTGTTCCGCTTCAATATGCGCTACGTGCAGACCAGCATTGAAGACGATCAACTGTGCATTCGCCTGTGTGGCCCGTGGTTGCACGTGATCATGTTTGAAGTGCCGCTGCTGGCCATCGTCAGCGAGGTGCGCAACCGCCACTGTCACCCGAACACACCGCTGAGTGATGCGCGGGACCAGCTGTATCGCAAGTTCGACTGGCTGACGGCGACCGCCACGGCCGATGAATTGGCCGAGCTTAAGGTGGCGGATTTCGGCACGCGCCGGCGGTTTTCCTTTGCCGTGCAGGAAGAAGTGGTGTCGGTGCTCAAAGCCGACTTCCCGGGCCAGTTCGTCGGCACCAGCAACGTGCACCTGGCGCGCAAATTCAACCTCAAGCCGCTTGGGACCATGGCCCATGAGTGGATCATGGCCCATCAGCAACTCGGCCCGCGACTGATCGACAGCCAGATCGCCGCCCTCGATTGCTGGGTCCGCGAATACCGGGGGCTGCTGGGCATCGCCCTGACCGACTGCATCACCACCGACGCTTTCTTGAACGATTTCGATCTGTTCTTCGCCAAACTGTTCGACGGTTTGCGCCATGATTCGGGCGATCCGGTGCAGTGGGCCGAAAAATGCATCGTGCACTATCAGCGCCTCGGGATTGATCCGATGAGCAAGACGCTGGTGTTCTCCGACGGGCTCACGCTGCCCAAGGCCCTCGAAATATTCAGGGCCCTGCGCGGTCGGATCAACGTCAGTTTCGGCATCGGTACCAACCTGACCGCTGACGTGCCCGGCGTCACGCCCATGAACATCGTCCTCAAAATGACCGCCTGCGCAGGTCAACCCGTGGCGAAGATCTCCGATGAGCCAGGCAAGACGCAATGCAAAGACCCCAATTTCGTGTCCTACCTGCGTCATGTATTCAAGGTGCCAGCCTGACTCGAGCACCCCGCATCCGCTCTTGATATGCCTACTTTTCTTCTTCTGCATAAGGAGTAAATCATGCAAGCCGTACAGCTCGAGATCGCAAGAGAGCTCAAGGTCCAAGCACCCTTCGCCCACCCGGGCGAGCTTGAGGCCGAGGTCACCCGTCGTATTGAATTCATCAAGGAGCGCCTGCAAGCCTCGCGCTTGAAGGTGCTGGTGCTGGGCATCAGCGGCGGCGTTGATTCGCTGACCGCCGGGCTGCTGGCCCAACGCGCGGTGAAGGAACTGCGCCAAAGCACCGGCGACAGTGGCTACCAGTTCATTGCCGTGCGCCTGCCGTATCACATCCAGCACGATGAACATGAGGCCACCGCGTCGGTCGACTTCATTAGCCCGGATGAACGCCATACCGTCGACATCGCGCCGTCGGTCAAGGCGCTGGTCGAGCAGGTGAAGGCGTTTGAAGGGCAGTCCGATTCGGCCGTGGACTTCGTCAAAGGCAACATCAAAGCGCGCACGCGGATGGTGGCGCAGTACACCATCGCCGGTGTACGCGGCGGCTTGGTGATCGGGACCGATCATGCGGCCGAAGCGGTGATGGGTTTCTTCACCAAGTTCGGTGACGGCGCCTGCGACCTGGCGCCGCTGAGTGGCCTGGTGAAAAACCAGGTCCGCGCCATCGCCCGCAGTTTCGGTGCGCCAGAGAATCTGGTGGAGAAAATTCCAACGGCCGACCTGGAAGACCTGATTCCCGGCAAACCGGACGAGGCGTCACACGGCGTGACCTACGCCGAGATCGATGCGTTTCTGCATGGCGAGCCGGTGCGGCAGGAGGCCTTCGACATCATCGTCAACACGTACCGCAAGACCCAGCACAAGCGGGACCTGCCGTACGCGCCTTGATGGTTGCGCATTAACTGTAGGAGCGGACTTGTCCGCGAAGACGGTATTTCAGGTGCTGCATCTGTGTCGGATGCACCCGCCTCTTCGCGGACAAGTCCGCTCCTACAGGTTTAAGGTGTTAAACCCGCACGTTACTTCAGCGTCACAGCGCCTTTCATCATTGCGATGTGGCCGGGGAAAGAGCAGAAGAACGTGTAATCCTGCCCTGCTTCGAGCTTGGACACGTCGAAGGTCACGGAATCCTTCTCGCCCGCGCCAATGATTTTGGTGTAGGCGATAACCCGCGCGTCGCCCTCTTTCAGATACTGCTTGTCGATCCCTGCGCTCAGGCCGTCGGTCGCAATCGGCTGGGCATCTGCGGTCTTGCTCAGCACCCAGTTATGGCCCATGACGTTTTTCGGCAAGCTGCCCGAATGTCCCAGGTTGACCGTGAAGGTCTTGCAGGTTTTGTCGATTTCGATGGCTTTGGTGTTGAACATCATCTGGTCGGTCGAGTCGACGTCGACCGAGCACTCTGCCGCCAGTACGTGGCTGCTGGCCAATGTGAGCAGGGAAACTACTACCAGTTTGCGAATCATCCTGAATCTCCAATTAGGGTGGTTTGAGTTTTTGTATACAAAGAGTGCCTCAATCCGGAACAATTTCCAACGCCTGAATGCAGCGCATCTGGGACCGTCTATCGGGCTCATCGAGACAATCAAGCAGCCCGGAACGGCCGCCCGTACTACCCTTCCCGCATCATCACTTGTGAGTAATGGCCATGGAACTCGGTAGTCTTTTTCGCAGTTTGCTTGCAGCGTACGCCAGTGGCGCCAGCGGAAGTTACGCCAGCGAGCCTCAGTCGTATAGCGAATACAGGCCTCTGGCGCGCGGTGTCTGACACGCTTCAGTGCACCTAGCGTGTGTCGTTCGCCAGCGTTTAAGTGTGCCGTGCGCCTTTCTCAGGCAGAATGAGCACACTTCACCACTGCCCAGAGGATTGCCCATGGCCAAACCCAACTATTCCTTCGCGAAACGTCAGAGAGATTTGGCCAAAGAGCAGAAGAAAGAAGAGAAGCTGCAGCGTAAACAGCAGGCAGCGCAGGACGAAGCGGCTGTTGATGGTGAGACTGCCGAAGGCGAGACTGCTGTAGAGCAGGTCGAAACCACGCAAGACGACAAAGAAACACCGCCTACCTGATTCCGCTCATGGGTCGAATGCAAGATCGGCCGCATCGCACTGTAGGAGCGCGCTTGCCCGCGATGACGTCAGCACAGCCACTCTCCATGGCGACTGACACACCGTATTCGCGGGCAAGCGCGCTCCTACAGGGATCACGCGCTACCCCGCCATCGGCATCACCGTCACCTGCACTTCCGGATCATGATTCCCCCCGCCCAGAATCACCCCCCGCAGCGGCGACACGTCCGAAAAATCCCGTCCCCACGCCAGACTGATGTGCTCCAGCGCCGGCTGAACATTATTGGTCGGATCAAAATCGACCCAGCCCAATACCGGACAAAACACCGACACCCACGCATGGGACGCGTCAGCGCCGATCAGCCTCGGCTGGCCAGGCGGTGGCTGCGTCAACAGGTAGCCGCTGATGTAGCGCGCCGCCAAACCACGGGAGCGTAGGCACGCGAGCATCAGATGCGCAAAGTCCTGACACACGCCCCGTCGGGTCTCGAGCACTTCCACCAGCGGCGTCGCCACATGAGTGGCTTCATCGTCGAAGGTGAATTCGCGGAAGATCTTTTCCATCAGCGCCTGGGCGCACAGCAGCAGCGGCCGCCCCGGCGGAAAGCACGGGGCCGAGAAATCGATGAACGACTGCTTGAGGTGTACGTAGGGCGACTCGAAGCGGTAACGACAGGCTTCCAGAATGCCCGCCGACACACGGGCGGCGCTGTACGTCAGCGCGCGCTGGGTGTCGTTCCAGCCGGCTGATTGATCGAAGTCCAGAACCGGGCGCTCCAGCACCTCTACCCTCAGCCGTGCATTGACCTGCAACTCATCGTGCGGACGCTCGAACGCCAGCCGGGTCAGCGGGTTGCCGAACACATCCAGCTCGTCGCGACGACTGGTGGGCGTCGGATTGATTAACAGCTGCCGCTCGGTACACACCTGCCACGGGTTCTCCCGTGGCCACAAATGCGCCAACTGCTGCGCCAGCGACACCGGGCTGTCGTAGTGGTAGTGGGTGTCGTGAAGGATCTGGTAATGAGCGCTCATCAGACAGACACCGTGCGCTGGCTGACGTCGTCGACGTGGGCAAAGTGGCGCAACGCCAGACGGTCGGACACCATCGAGCTGGTCTCTCCGATTTTTTGCAGCAGGTCCGCCAGGCCATCGAGGACCGCTTTCACACTGTTTTGGCCAAACAGCGGGTTTTCCAGCGTTCCGAGATCGAACGCGGACAGCCGCCGGATCAGCGTGGAAAGGCTGGCGTCCCGTGGCGCGCCGAAATCTTCATTCAAACGATTCAACGAGCGCGAGACCAGCTTGAGCTGGAACAAGACCGCGTGGGGGTTTTGCTCATCCAGCAGCAACAGGTCGAGCACTGGAATCAATTGTGGCAGGGCCAGGTAGCGTGAGCGATAGGTGATGCTGCTGTTGCCCAGCTCCAGCAGCCAGTCCAGTCCGGCCTGATCGTCCACCGCGTCGCTGCGCAGGAACGCCGCGAGGCTCGTGCTGAGAAACTGCAGGCGCTCGATGCGGCGACCAATCATCAGAAAGCGCCAGCCTTCATCGCGGGTCATGTCATCCAGCGCGAAGCCCGACAGCGCCGCCAACGACATGACCAGCCGGTTGAGAAAATCCAGCAGCTCGCCGAAATCCGGCTCTTCGGTCTCAAGCGCCAGGGCTTCGCGTTGCAACTCCACCAGGGCCTGCCAGTTTTCCCGGGACAGCTTGCCCCGCACCTGCGACGCCGCCCACTGCAAGCGCTGCAGATTGGCGCGCAGGCTCGACGGCCAGTCATCGCCGAGCAGGGCCTGCAACAGTCGCTCGCTCAGCGCTTCGCCCTCTTCGTCATCGGGTAACAGGCGCAGGCGTTCGCCCAGCTGTACCGCTGCCTGAAGCGCCAGCGGGTCGTCGCCGTCCACATAACGCGACAGCATGATGCGCAGCAGACGCGCGGCATCGTCACAGCGTTCGCAGTATCGGCCGAACCAGAACAGGTTCTCCACCACACGGGACGGCAGGTACGGGTCGCGGCGAATCAGATCGTGTACGCCCAGCGCGCGTTGTCCCTTCCAGGGTTCGCTGCCCTGGGTCCGCTCGCCCAGAATCCAGGTGTCTTTGCTGGCACCGCCGCGCTGCATGGAAACCACGTCGGCATCGGCCTCGGCGGCCACGCGGGTGAGGCCGCCCGGCAGCACGCGATAACCCTCGGCGCCCGCTACTGCGTAGACCCGCATGCCGATGGCGCGCGGTTGCAGTTGGCCGTCGTCAGACTGCCAGATAGGCGCCTGGGACAGTTGCGCCAGCTCTTGCGCCACATAGGCGTAGGGCCGGGCCTGCATGCGCAGGGCCAGCGCCTGACGCTGCGCCTCGCTGAGGTCGCGGCCAAACACCGGCGCGAAGCTCTGGGACGGAAACGCCGGTTTGATCAGCAGCTCGGGCAGTTTTTCCAGCGCCTGGGCCAGCACCGGCGGCTCGCCGCACCACCAGGTCGCCACGGACGGCAGGATCAGTGCTTCGCCAAACAGAAATTCGTTGATCTTCGGCAGAAAGCCGAGCAGGCCGGGGGATTCAAGCACGCCGCTGCCCAGGGCATTGGCCACCAACACGCGGCCCTGACGCACGGCTTCCAGCAAGCCCGGCACGCCGAGTGCCGAGTCAGTGCGCAGCTCCAGCGGGTCGCAGAAGTCATCATCGAGCCGACGCATGATTGCGTGGACACGACGCAGGCCGCTCAAGGTCTTCAGATACACCGTGGCGTCTCGAACGGTCAGGTCCCCGCCCTCAACGAGCGGATAGCCCAACTGCCCGGCCAGGTATAAATGCTCGAAATAGCTCTCGTTGAAACGCCCCGGCGTAAGCAACACCACCAGCGGCGCTTCGTTGCTGCTGGGCGCCTGACGAATCAGGGTCTCCTGCAGCGAGCGGAAGAAGCCCGACAAATGCTGCACTTCCAGATCGCGGTACAGCTCGGGAAACGCCCGGGACACAATCAAGCGGTTTTCCAGCGCATAGCCGGCCCCCGACGGCGCCTGCGTGCGGTCAGCGGTGACCCACCAGCGACCGTCCGGCGTGCGGGCCAGATCCACGGCATACATGTGCAGGAAAATGCCTTCGGGCGGCCTCACGCCCTGGCACGGCCACAGAAAATTGTTGTGCCCGAACACCAGCTCCGCCGGCAGCAGACCTTCGGCGATCAGCGTCTGCGGGCCATAAAGATCAGCCAGGACGGCGTTGAGCAGGCGCGCGCGCTGGGCGATGCCCGCCGACAAGTGCTGCCATTCCTGCGCGGGAATGAGATGGGGCAATAAATCCAGTTCCCACGGGCGATCTGCGCCCTTGGGGTCGGCGTAGACGTTGTAGGTGACGCCGTTTTCCTGGATCTGCCGCGTGAGCAGCGCCTGACGCTGGATCAATTGTGCGGGCGTGCTGCGTTGCAGGTGCTCGTACAGCCGCTCCCAATGCGGGCGAACTGCGCCGCTAGCGTCGAGCATCTCGTGGTAAGTACCCGCTGAAAGCGGATAACGGTCAAGCAGGTCAGGCATGGAAGGCTCGGCACACAACTCATTAGACTTCAGATTAGCGCAGGCAAATGACAGACCGATTTGAAGCGCTTCCTTGCGGCATCCATAGGATCACGCCGTCTGAAGCAGAACAGCTTCAGACGGCAGCCTGCGCCGTATTTCAATGCAGACGCATGTCCAGCGTCATGGGCAACTCATCGTTGATGACCAGCGGCTCAATCGCCAGCTTGCCGGGGGTGTGCCCGACGCGGAAGAACCGCGACAGGCGCCGGCTTTCGGCTTCGTTAGCGTTCACGGGCAGGGTTTCGTAGTTGCGGCCACCCGGATGCGCGACATGATACTCGCAGCCACCCAGCGAGCGATGCATCCAGGTATCGACGATGTCGAAAACCAGCGGCGCGTGCACCGGAATGGTCGGTTGCAGGCAATTGGCCGGCTGCCAGGCGCGATAGCGCACGCCCGCCACGAACTCCCCGACGCGACCGGTGGGCTGAAGGGGCACGGGAATGCCGTTGCAGGTCAGCTGATAGCGTTGCGGCGGCAGACCGTTGACCTTCAACTGCAGGCGTTCCAGCGATGAATCCACGTAACGCACGGCCCCGCCGGCAGCGCCCTCCTCGCCCAGAACGTGCCACGGCTCAAGGGCCTGGCGCAGTTCCAGCTCGATGCCACTGACGGCGTAATCACCGACTTTCGGGAAGCGGAACTCCAGATGCGCCGCAAACCACTCGGCACGCACCGGGTAACCGGCGCTGTTGAGGTCGAGGATAACGTCGGCAAAGTCCTGGTCGATAAAGTGCGGAAGCATAAAGCGGTCGTGCAGCTCGGTGCCCCAGCGTGCCAGCTTGGCCGGCGCGTAGGGTTCACGCCAGAACTTGGCCACCAGCGCCCGCAGCAATAACTGCTGGGCCAGACTCATGCGCGCATGAGGCGGCATCTCGAACGCACGCAGCTCCAGCAGGCCAAGGCGACCCGTCGCGCCATCAGGCGAATACAGTTTGTCGATGCAGAACTCGGCGCGGTGGGTGTTGCCGGTCACGTCGATCAGCAGGTTGCGCAGCAGTCGGTCAACCAGCCATGGCGCACACTCTTCACCCGGTTTGGGCATCTGCGAGAAGGCGATTTCCAGCTCGTACAGCGAGTCGTTGCGCGCCTCATCCACCCGTGGCGCCTGCGAGGTCGGCCCGATGAACAGGCCGGAAAACAGGTACGACAGCGAAGGATGGTTATGCCAGTAACTGAGCAGGCTGCGCAGCAGATCGGGCCTGCGCAGGAAGGGCGAGTCGCCCGGTGTCGCGCCGCCCAGCACGAAATGGTTGCCGCCGCCGGTGCCGGTGTGGCGTCCGTCGATCATGAATTTTTCAGTGGTCAGCCGCGTCAGCCGGGCCTCTTCGTACAGAAACTCAGTGCGCTCGACCAACTCGTCCCAGGTCGCGGACGGCTGCACGTTGACTTCGATCACGCCAGGATCGGGCGTGATGCGGAAATTGGAGATGCGCGGATCATGGGGCGGCTCGTAACCTTCCAGCAACACAGGGCAGCGTAACTCTTCCGCGGTAGATTCGATGGCAGCCACCAGCTCCAGATACGCTTCAAGCCCCTCCAGCGGCGGCATGAACAGATACAGCCGCCCGTCGCGCACTTCCGCGCCAAGGGCTGTGCGGGTCAGCCAATCGGCAGATTCGTCCGTGGCCGGCATCCGTTCGGCATTGACGTCAGACTGCTCGGTCAACGCGCCGACCTGCGCGTTAAGCGCATCGCGATTGGGTAGATCGGGGAAATCCTGGTTGTGGTCGGTCGGGTGGATGTAGGGATATTCCGCCGCCTTGACCCACGGCTGCGAGGCCAGCGGCAAACGGTAGCCCAGCGGCGAATCACCTGGCACCAGACGGCAGTGCTCGTCGCGCAGGTACCAGCGACCGCTTTGCCAATGCTCATCAGCGGCATCGCGCGCCAGCGGCATGACGTAACCGATGACCTTATCCAGCCCCTGGGAAAACACTTTGCGCAGACGCTTACGCTCCAGCTCGTCTTCCAGACGCGAGTCCTGCGCACTGACGTTTGTCGGCAGCGCGCCTTCGCGCCACAGGTAATAGAAATTGTCTTCGAAGGCCGGGAACACGTAACGCGAAGGCAGCTTCAGCCGCTCGGCGACACTGCGCAAAAAGCGCCCCGCCATCTCGCTGTCGGTGCCGTAGTCCACTTGCTCGTCAGCGATCAGTGCAGTGTTGCGCCAGACCGGCTGCCCATCGCGGCGGAAGAAACAGTTCAATGACCAACGCGGCAACTGCTCTCCCGGGTACCACTTGCCCTGTCCGAAATGCACCAGCCCCTGCGGCGCGTAATGCTTGCGCATGCGCTGGAACAGTTCCGCGGACAGAATGCGTTTTTTCGGGCCCAGCGCGGCGGTGTTCCATTCATCGCCATCACGGTCATCGATGGACACGAACGTCGGCTCGCCGCCCATGGTCAGGCGCACGTCATCGCGGACCAGATCGCTGTCGATCTGTCGGCCGAGCGCCTGAATCTCCAGCCACTGATCTTCGGTGTACGGCTTGGTCACGCGCGGCGCTTCCCAGATTCGCTCCACCGACATCTCGTGGCCGAATTGAGTTTCGCACGGCTCGACCAGACCGCTGATCGGTGCGGCAGACGACGGATCAGGGCTGCAGGCCAGCGGGATATGCCCTTCGCCGGCGAACAGGCCCGAGGTCGCGTCCAGACCGACCCAGCCAGCGCCCGGCAAATACACTTCGCACCAGGCGTGCAGGTCGGTGAAGTCGACATCGGTGCCGGATGGACCATCGAGGGCCTGGACGTCAGCCTTGAGCTGCACCAGATAACCCGACACAAAACGCGCGGCCATCCCCAGGTGCCGTAGCAATTGCACCAGCAGCCAGGCCGAATCACGGCAAGAGCCGGAAGCGTTTTCCAGCGTGAACTCGGGCGTCTGAATGCCCGGCTCCATGCGGATCAGGTAACCGATGTCCGCCGCGAGGCGCTGGTTGAGGCCCACCAGAAAGTCGATGGCGGGGATAGGCGTGCGGTCAATGCTGTTGAGGTACGCCTGAAACTTCGGCGTCAGCGGCAGCTTCTCCAGATACGGAGCCAGCTCGCGCTGCTCTTCACTGGCGTAGGTGAACGGAATCTTGTCGGCGTACGGCTCGAGGAAAAAGTCGAACGGGTTGAAGACCGCCATCTCGGCGACCAGGTCCACCTCGACCCGGAACTCGGTGGTCTTCTCCGGGAAAACCAACCGCGCCAGGTAATTACCCTGCGGGTCCTGCTGCCAATTGATGAAATGGTTTTCAGGCAGGACTTTCAGCGAATACGACAGCACACGCGTGCGGCTGTGCGCCGCCGGGCGCAAGCGTACGATTTGCGGACCCAGTTCCACCGCGCGTTCATAGCGGTAATGCGTGACGTGGTGCAAGGCAATATGAATCGACACGGCGTGCCTCCTGCGAGCCTGGACGGTAGCGGAGCCGCGCAAGACTTATGCCATCCGGGCAAAGGCATGCGGCTCCGGCGTAGATGCTGTCCGCTCAGCTAAGCACAGCACCAAAAACGCGCCAGCGAAGACTGACGGTGCAAGGGTCGCACGGAAAGGGGGCGGGTGGGGTTATTTGCGCTTGAGTAGCTGCATCAGCTGACGTCGGGCGCGCAAGGATGCGCGTTTCTTTTCAAGTAAGCACTGAGCGTTGAGGGCGTCTTTGATTGCCACCCGCTGCTGCCGCTCCCTGACCAGTATTTTTCGCATGTCGCGATGACGGTTTGTGTTCAGTAGGTACAGACCAAGTAGAGGGCAGAGCACCCCCACCATATAAGTCAGTCTGTCAGGTCGGTACTCGATGGTTGCTAAATTGAAGAACAAACATGAAACCAAAATAACAACAATTCCCCACAACCAGCGAGGTCGCCCTTTGACGATCATGAAGTTGAAAAAAGCTAGAAGAACAGAAAACACCAGCCCAATCCAAGCGGCGTATTGAAAACTTTTATCCAACGGAATATCGCGAAAAAAAGTGATCAGGCCCAGGCCTACGGATATCGCAAACGAGGCAATTGCAGAAAAAATAACACCCATGAAAACGGTGAAGAAGCGGAGTCGAAATTGGTAATAAGCGATCATGTCCATCGAAACTCAGCCCTCTTGATAAAAGCCAATCGCGATCGTTTTCAAGTTTCCTGAGTTCGAACTGCTGTAAACAGCTAATCCTGCACCAATTACGTCAGCGATTTGAGTGAGGACCGCTTGTCTGACTTGCCTCTGTGAATAGCGTTTTGGTAATTCACCTGTTACTTGCCTGAGTTTCAAGATCTTTGGTGTGAGCCGAGGATCGCGAAGTGCCAGGAGTTCGGCAGTTAGCTTGGCTCTTTCTTGGCGAGTAAGTCCCCTCAATACCTCTGTTGTAGTTTTCCCAGTCGAGGTTCGGATTGCGCTCACGTATTTCACGGTTACCAAAGCGGTTGATGCAGCCCCCAGTAAAGTCAACCCGTCCAGGATCGCGATAACCCCCTCATACCACTGGTTGCCTTCCAGCGAGTCCTTAACATGAGGGGCAGCACGCTCTAATACGACCCGCGCGCCGGCATTTAGGCACTGGATGCCACTAGCAACAGCAGCCGACATGGCGACACTTGCAATGACTGAAGTAGCACCCGCAGTAAAAGGAGTTGCGATGCCTGCGCCAAGCACGACGTTCCAGGCGATAAACGCCCCGACACACGATAACCCCGCATTCACCACCTCCATGGCCATTTGGGACTCTCGAGGATTGGTCTCCAACTCCCGCACAAACTCATGCGCCGCCATGTGCCTTGGCGCCTCCCGCAGGATTACTCGCTTGACGACAAAGCTACAGATTGGCTGGAAATCTCTGAGTGTCACGACATTGAAATCACGGTCGATGAACACGACTCCAGCGCCAACGATGGCGGGATCCGAATCAATAACTCGAAACAATCGTCTCAAATCAAGCGCGCCTTCTATGCGTTGCCGAGCGTTAGTGCGCGCCGTAGAAAATCCATCTCTGAGCAGTACCGAGTTCATTCCTTTTCCTCGCGGAATCATGAGGCCGGGAGAATAAGCAGTCGGCACCCCTCGATCTGTAGGAAGAGGTTTGATATTACGTAGGACTGCTCCCGTTCGGCCCGTAGTGTCTTGCGAGCAACCGCCTGGTGATAAAAGGTGTCGCACGACAATTCGTCGGGATCTCAAGGGAATGGCTGATGGCAATCGATATGTTTTTGAAACTGGGCGACATCAAGGGCGAATCAAAGGACAGTGTTCATAAAGAGGAAATTGACATTCACACGCTTCATTGGGGCATGACGCAATCAGGTTCGATGCATCAGGGGGGCGGCGGGGGCACGGGTAAGGTAAGTATCAACAACCTCAGCCTGACCAAGTCGCTGGACAAGTCTTCGCCCAACTTGATGATGGCCTGTTCGAGCGGTAAACATTACCCGGAAGCCACGCTCACGCTGCGAAAGGCCGGGGGAGGCAGTCCAGTGGAATACATGATCATCACGTTAAAGGAAGTGATGGTCGCGTCCTACGGTACGGACGCTGGCACCAGCGATGAAATCCCCAAAGAAAGCATCGCACTCAACTTCGGCACTGTTCTGGTGAGTTATCAACCGCAAACCGCCGAGGGCGGCAAAGACGGTGGGCCGATCAAGTACGGTTGGAATATTCGCGAAAACATCAAAATCTAAAACGCAAAACGCCAACCCGAAAGTTGGCGTTTGTTTTTGCAACAAGCTGATTGTTAGCGCGGGAAGACAGGCTTGCGCGGAGGCTTGCCGTTGGGTTTACCGCCCTTGGCTGCGTCCATACGTTCCTTGGCCGCTTGCTTGTTGCGGGCCATGGCGGCCGCTTTGGCCTCTTCGCGCTTGTCCCATGGCTTGCTGCCGTCGCTGGCGCGTGGAGGCAAGCCGGTGTGCTGGGTTTGAATCAACGTGGTCTTGCCCACCTTGTGGCTGCCGGACGGCGTCGAGTTCTTGCGACGCGCGCTTTGGTAGCTGTCGGTTTCCGGCTGATGCGACGGGATCAATTGATTCTTGCCCGAGCCGATCAGGTCCGAACGCCCCATGCGTACCAGGGCTTCACGCAGCATCGGCCAGCCTTTCGGATCGTGATACCGCAGGAAGGCCTTGTGCAGACGGCGCTGCTCCTCGCTCTTGACGATGGTGACCGAGTCGCTCTTGTACGTGACCTTGCGCAGAGGGTTCTTGCCCGAGTGGTACATCGCCGTGGCAGTGGCCATCGGCGACGGGTAGAACGCCTGCACCTGGTCAGCACGGAAGCCATTGCCCTTGAGCCACAGGGCAAGGTTCATCATGTCTTCGTCGGTGGTGCCTGGGTGAGCCGCGATGAAGTAAGGAATCAGGTACTGCTCTTTGCCCGCTTCCTTGGTGTACTTCTCGAACATGCGCTTGAACTTGTCATAGCTGCCAATGCCCGGCTTCATCATCTGGTTGAGCGGACCTTCCTCGGTGTGTTCCGGGGCGATCTTCAGGTAACCACCTACGTGGTGCGTCACCAGCTCTTTCACGTACTCCGGCGACTCGACGGCCAGGTCATAGCGCAGGCCGGACGCGATCAGAATCTTCTTCACACCCGGCAAGGCGCGAGCGCTGCGGTACAGTTGAATCAGCGATGAGTGATCGGTGTTCAGGTTCGGGCAGATACCGGGGAACACGCACGATGGCTTGCGGCACGCGGACTCGATCTCCGGACTCTTGCACGCGATGCGATACATGTTCGCCGTCGGGCCGCCGAGGTCGGAAATGACGCCGGTAAAGCCAGGCACCTTGTCTCGGATCTCTTCGATCTCGCGGATGATCGACTCTTCGGAGCGGTTCTGAATGATCCGGCCTTCGTGTTCGGTGATCGAGCAGAAGGTACATCCGCCAAAGCAGCCACGCATGATGTTCACGGAGAAACGGATCATGTCGTAGGCAGGGATTTTTTCCTTGCCGTACGCAGGATGCGGCACACGTGCGTATGGCATGCCGAACACGTAGTCCATTTCTTCGGTGGTCATGGGTATCGGCGGCGGATTGAACCAGACGTCGACTTCGCCGTGCTTCTGGACCAAAGCACGCGCGTTGCCCGGGTTGGTCTCCAGGTGCAATACGCGGTTGGCGTGGGCGTACAGGACCGAGTCGTTACGCACCTTCTCCATGGACGGCAAACGAATGACCGTCTTGTCACGGGTCATGCGCGGGCTCGCCAGGATCTGCACGACCTTTGCTTCGTTCGGGTCTTCGAGCGGGCCTTTGTCCTGCTCGATGGCGCAGGCTTCGGTGTCTTGCGTGTTGACATACGGGTTGATGATCTTGTCGACCTTGCCCGGACGGTCAATGCGCGTGGAGTCGACTTCGTACCAGCCTGCCGGGGTGTCGCGGCGAATGAACGCGGTGCCGCGGACATCGGTGATGTCTTCGATCTTGTGACCGTAGGACAAGCGCTGGGCCACTTCGACAATGGCGCGTTCGGCGTTGCCGTACAGCAGGATATCGGCGCACGCGTCGATCAGGATCGAGTTACGAACCTTGTCCTGCCAGTAGTCGTAGTGGGCGATGCGGCGCAGCGATGCTTCGATGCCACCCAGGACAATCGGCACGTGCTTGTAGGCTTCCTTGCAGCGCTGGCTGTAAACCAGGCTTGCGCGGTCAGGACGTTTGCCGGCCATGCCGCCCGGGGTGTAGGCGTCGTCGGACCGGATCTTCTTGTCCGCGGTGTAGCGGTTGATCATGGAGTCCATGTTGCCGGCCGCGACGCCGAAAAACAGGTTCGGCTCGCCGAGCTTCATGAAATCGTCTTTGGACTGCCAGTTAGGCTGGGCAATGATCCCGACGCGAAAGCCTTGCGACTCCAGCAGCCGGCCAATGATTGCCATACCAAACGAGGGGTGATCCACGTACGCATCGCCGGTGACGATGATGATGTCGCAGGAATCCCAGCCAAGCTGATCCATTTCATCCCGGCTCATCGGCAGGAACGGCGCTGGCCCGAAACATTCGGCCCAGTACTTCGGATAGTCAAATAACGGCTTGGCTGCTTGCATGTCGGAACCTACGTGTGTGCACGTTGGAAAAATCGCGGGCGCGGAATATAGCACAAATTTTGATCAAGTCCGACTACGGTGGTCGGTTGTTCAAGACATCCTGTAGGAGCGCGCTTGCCCGCGATGCTTGCAAATCTAACACCCACGGTGCCGGAAACACCGCTATCGCGGGCAAGCGCGCTCTTACAAAGTCCGTGCTATTGCCTTACTCGTCGTCGAAGTTGTAGCTACCCGGCGCCAGGTTCTCGAAGCGGGTGTACTTACCGATAAACGCCAGTCGCGCGGTACCGATAGGCCCGTTCCGCTGCTTGCCGATGATGATCTCGGCGATGCCCTTGTGCTCGGTTTCCGGGTGGTACACCTCGTCCCGGTAAACAAACATGATGACGTCAGCATCCTGCTCGATCGCTCCGGATTCCCGGAGGTCGGAGTTGATGGGCCGTTTGTTCGGACGTTGCTCAAGCGAGCGGTTGAGCTGTGACAAGGCGACAACCGGGCAGTTGAATTCCTTGGCCAGCGCTTTCAGGGAGCGGGAAATTTCGGAAATTTCATTGGTACGGTTATCACCGCCGGAGCCCGGGATCTGCATCAGCTGCAGGTAGTCGATCATGATCAACCCGATTTCACCGTGCTCTCGGACCAGACGCCGCGTACGCGCGCGCATTTCCGAGGGGCTGATGCCGGCGGTATCGTCGATGAACAGCTTGCGGTCATTGAGCAGATTGACCGCCGACGTCAACCGCGGCCAGTCGTCGTCTTCCAGCCGCCCCGCACGGACTTTGGTCTGATCGATGCGACCCAGCGAAGACAACATCCGCATGATCAGCGATTCGCCTGGCATTTCCAGCGAGTAAACCAGGACGGCCTTGTCACTGCGCAGGACTGCGTTTTCCACCAGGTTCATGGCAAACGTGGTTTTACCCATCGATGGACGGCCGGCGACGATGATCAAATCTGAAGGCTGCAAACCACTGGTCATGCCATCCAGGTCGGTGTAGCCGGTGGACAGGCCTGTGATCGCGTTATCGGTGTTGAACAACGTGTCGATGCGATCGATGGCTTTGGTCAGCAGGTCATTGACGCTGACTGGGCCGCCCGTTTTGGGTCGTGCCTCGGCGATCTGAAAGATCTGCCGCTCGGCCTCATCGAGAATCTCGGCGCCGGAACGACCTTCAGGATTGAACGCACTGTCAGCGATCTCAGCGCTGATGCCGATCAACTGCCGCAGCGTCGCCCGTTCGCGAACGATCTGCGCGTAGGCCTTGATATTGGCGACTGACGGGATGTTCCTCGCCAACTCACTGAGATAGCCAAGACCACCGACTTGGGAAGTCTGGCCTTCCTTGTCCAGTTGCTCAGCAAGCGTCACGACGTCGATCGGGCTGTTCTGGTCGGCCAGCTTGGCAATGGCGCGGAAAATCAGGCGGTGGTCATGCCGATAGAAATCGCCATCCGACACTTGATCGAGCACGCGTTCCCAAGCGTTGTTGTCCAGCATCAAACCACCGAGCACGGCCTGTTCGGCCTCGATGGAATGCGGCGGCACCTTCAGGGCAGCGGTTTGCAGATCATATTGCTCGGGGGCGGAGATATCGTTCATGGCCACACAGAATCAGGGATTTGAAATCAGGAGAAGCAGAAAAACAAAAGGCACGACCTGAAAACAGGATCGTGCCCGATGTTAACCGCCTGACGCACAAGTCGCCAGACGCTTGGACGCCCGCACAAGCGTGCGGGCTTCCAGCTGCTTAAGCAGCCACCACGACAACGCGGACGGTTGCTTCAACATCGCTGTGCAGGTGCACAGCCACGTCGAATTCGCCAACGTTACGGATGGTGCCGTTCGGCAGACGAACTTCGCTTTTCGCGACTTCAACGCCAGAGGCGGTCAGTGCGTCAGCGATATCGTGAGTACCGATCGAACCGAACAGCTTGCCTTCGTCACCAGCAGTGGCAGTGATAGTCACTTCCAGCTCAGCCAGTTGGGCAGCGCGAGTTTCGGCAGAAGCTTTCTTGTCAGCAGCGGCTTTTTCAAGCTCAGCGCGACGCTCTTCGAATGCGGCCAGGTTGGCAGCAGTCGCAGCGGTAGCTTTGCCGAAAGGCAGCAGGTAGTTACGACCGTAGCCAGCCTTAACGTTTACTTTATCGCCCAGGTTGCCCAGGTTGGCGATTTTTTCCAGCAGGATCAGTTCCATTTGGTAATAACCTCTTAACTTTAACCTTCACCGTTCGCAGAACCGTCATCGGCGTCTTTCGACGCCAGCCGGCCGCGAAAATCAATCAGGCTGTCGACAATGGCAAACACCACCAGCAACGGATAGATCAGCTGCATGAACAGCAACAGCGTGACGTACAACCCCACCAGCCAGAACCGGGTCAATCGCTTTGCAGCGACCATCCCGTGAACCAGGGCCAGGCCTGCGAATACCAGCGGTACGCTGCACAACGGTGTCAACATCGCCAGTTGCGGACCGAAGTTCGGCCCCACCAACATGCACACCAACAGCACCAGCATCGGTACCCGCGGGAGCTTAAGGCTGCGAAACTCGCGGCCAAAACCACCTGGGTTGTACAGCAACGCCTGCCAGTAACGCCCAAGAAGCAGGCACAACACGCTGACGATTTGCAACAAAGCCGCTATCAGGCCATTCAGGACCGGTGCAATCAGTGCCCCAAGACGCGCCCGCTCATCTACCGACATCTGTTGGTAGACCTCACCGAAGACGTGCGGCAGGAGTTTTTGCAACTCCAGCGCCATGGCTTCAATGGGTTCGCGGAATACCGCCCCCAGAACAACTGCGTACAACAATCCCACCGCTACGCTGACCAGCAGCACACGGACCCAGGACTCACTGGCGCGCAGAACCGCCGCCAAACCCAGCGAACCGAGCAACACCATAAGCGTGCGAGGTTCACCGAAATACCACCAGACCAAAGCCGGCAGCAGAGCCCAGGCGAGGACGCCAACGGCATCACTCAACCCGCGTCGCAGGAGTACAAGACACCCTGCGGCAGCACTCACCCAGAACAACAGCGGCAACGCCGCACATCCAACCATCACAAGGATGGCCTGCATGCGGCCGCGCATGATGAAGTCAGCCAACGCGCGCATGCGATCTATCCCTTACTGCTTTGTCGACTACCTGGTCTCAGCGGCCGTGGCTGTCGGTGTAGGCCAGCAGGGCCAGGAAGCGGGCGCGCTTGATAGCGGTAGCCAGCTGACGCTGATAACGTGCTTTGGTACCGGTAATACGGCTTGGAACGATCTTGCCGGTTTCAGATACATAAGCTTTCAGAGTGTTGAGATCTTTGTAATCGATCTCCTTCACGTTTTCAGCTGTGAAGCGGCAGAATTTACGACGACGGAAGAAACGTGCCATGTAATAGGCTCCTCAAAAGGTCCGTGGATTACTCGTCAGCGTTATCGCTGTTGTCACTGTTGTCGCCGTCATCGCCATCGGCGCTGTCGGAGTGCTCAGGACGGTCGCGACGCTCACGGCGCTCGCTACGGTTTTCTTCAGCCTTGAGCATTTCGGACTGGCCGGTAACGGCTTCGTCGCGACGGATGACAAGGTTACGGATAACGGCGTCGTTGTAACGGAAGTTGTCTTCCAGCTCGGACAGAGCCTTGCCGGTGCATTCAACGTTCAGCATCACGTAGTGAGCCTTGTGAACATTGTTGATTGCATAGGCCAGTTGACGACGGCCCCAATCTTCCAGACGGTGGATCTTGCCGCCGTCTTCTTCGATCAGCTTGGTATAACGCTCAACCATGCCGCCGACTTGCTCGCTCTGGTCCGGGTGAACCAGAAAGATGATTTCGTAATGACGCATGAATGCTCCTTACGGGTTGTAGCCTGCCGCCAGAAAGCGGTCAGACAAGGAGTGAATAACACTGGTTTGTCTTGCACAGGGACAGGCACGTGAGCGCCTGCCATCACAGCAAGGGGCGCAATTGTAGAGAAGGGGCAATGGGGGCGCAAGGCAATTGGTGAATATTTGAACAGATGGCTGTAAGGCTGAAGATGTAGGAGCGCGCTTGCCCGCGACAGGAGCAAAGCGATCAGCCTGGCAGACCGCGACCCTCTTCATCGCGGGCAAGCGCGCTCCGATAAGCCTACTTCTTGCTGGCAGCCTTCACGCTGCGCTGGCGTAACGCTTCAAACAGGCAGACGCCCGTTGCCACAGAGACGTTGAGACTGCTGACACTGCCGGCCATCGGCAGCCGCACCAGATAGTCACAGTGCTCACGGGTCAGGCGTCGCATCCCTTTGCCTTCAGCGCCCATGATCAGAATCGTTGGACCGGTCAGGTCTTGCTGATACAACTCAACCTCGGCCTCACCTGCCGTGCCGACCACCCAAAGACCACGCTGCTGGAGCTTTTCAAGGGTACGCGCCAGGTTGGTCACGGCCACCAGAGGAATCACTTCCGCCGCTCCGCACGCCACTTTACGCACCGTCGGCGTCAGGGTGGCGGACTTGTCCTTGGGCACCACAACCGCCAACGCGCCCGCCGCATCTGCAGTGCGCAGACACGCGCCCAGGTTGTGTGGATCGGTCACGCCATCGAGCACCAGAATCAGTGGCGCTCCCTCGGTGCGATCCAGCAACTCATCCAGCATGGCTTCGCCCCAGACTTGGCTCGGGCTGACCTCTGCAACGACGCCCTGATGAACGCCTTCGACCCAGACGTCCATTTCGCGACGCTCAGCCTGACCGACAGACACCTTGCTCTGCGTGGCCAATTCGACAATCACTTGAACCCGCGGATCACTGCGGCCTTCCGCCAGCCAGACCTGCTTGACCCGTTTCGGGTGGTGACGCAACAACGCTTCTACGGCATGCACGCCGTAGATTTTTTCCAGCTGACTCATGACTTGGCCTTAGGTTTACGCACCCCGCCGCCACTGGCAGCCGGGGCCGAGCCCGATTTTGACGGACCCTTTCGGTGTTTGCTCGGCTTGCCTGCTGCCGAGGAATCGGCGCCAGACTTACTCGACTTTCCCGACGGTGCCTTGCTACCGCCCTTCGATTCGGCCAGCAGCGCTTTTTTCAGCTCACGGCTTTTGCGAACTTCTGCGTTCTTGGCCGCCGCATCGCTTGGCCGATAAGCCTCGGCTGCTGCAGGCGCTTTGGCCTTGGCAGGCGCACTGCGACGCCCGTTTTTAACGGGCGCGGCAACTTTCTCTTTGTCAGCGGGCGCGGCAGTGGGCTCGGCGCTACGACGCTTGCGGCCAATTGGCGCACTCGTGGTTTTTTCCGACATTTCGAAGTCGATTTTGCGCTCGTCAAGATCCACCCGCATGACGCGAACTTCAACAGTGTCACCCAGACGGAAGCTGCGACCGGTTTTCTCGCCGGCCAAGCGGTGATGAACAGGATCGAAGTGGTAGTAGTCACCCGGCAACGCAGTGACGTGGACTAGGCCTTCGACAAAGATGTCGGTCAGCTCGACAAACAAGCCAAAACCGGTCACCGCAGTGATCACACCTGGGAACGACTCGCCCACGCGATCCTTCATGAATTCGCATTTGAGCCAATTGACCACGTCTCGAGTGGCTTCGTCGGCACGGCGCTCATTCATCGAGCACTGCTCACCCAACTGCTCCAGCGCGGCTTCGTCGTACGGATAGATACGCGCCTTGGGGATAACCGTCGCACCGGCACGGCGAACGTGCGGCGTGTCCTGCTTGGACCGGATGACACTACGGATCGCACGATGCGTCAGCAGGTCCGGGTAGCGACGGATTGGCGAGGTGAAGTGCGTATACGCCTCGTAATTCAGGCCGAAGTGGCCGTGATTGTCCGAGCTGTACACCGCCTGGCTCAGGGAGCGCAGCATCACGGTCTGGATCAGGTGGAAATCCGGACGGTCCTTGATGGTTTCCAGCAGCGCCTGATAGTCCTTCGGCGATGGGCCATCCTTGCCTTTGTGCAGCGACAAGCCCAGCTCACCGAGGAAGGCACGCAGTTTTTCCAGGCGCTCCGGTGGCGGGCCATCGTGGACACGGTACAGCGCAGGAATCTCATGCTTCTTGAGGAATTCTGCCGTCGCGACGTTTGCCGCCAGCATGCACTCTTCGATCAGCTTGTGAGCGTCGTTACGGGTCGTCGGGCGGATTTCGGCAATCTTGCGCTCGGTACCGAAGATGATTCGGGTTTCCTGCGTTTCGAAGTCAATGGCGCCGCGCGTGTGGCGCGCCGCGAGCAGCACTTTGTACAGCGCATAAAGCTGCTTGAGGTCCGGCACGACATCGCCGTACTCACCGCGAAGCTGCTTGGCCTCGGCCGACTTCGAATGCTCGAGAATCGTACTGACCTTGTTGTAGGTCAGGCGTGCGTGAGAATGGATCACCGCTTCGTAGAACACGTAGTCGGTCATCTCGCCGGTTTTGGAGATGGTCATCTCACACACCATGGCCAGGCGGTCCACGTGCGGGTTCAGCGAGCACAGTCCGTTGGACAATTGCTCGGGCAGCATCGGGATCACACGCTCGGGGAAATACACCGAGTTGCCGCGCACCTGGGATTCGGCGTCCAGCGCAGAACCCAGCTTCACGTAACTGGACACGTCGGCAATCGCGACGTAGAGCTTCCAGCCACCCGAAAACAGCCGCAGCTTGCCGGGTTTGGCTTCGCAGTACACGGCGTCGTCGAAGTCGCGGGCGTCTTCACCGTCGATGGTCACGAATGGCAGATGCCGCAGGTCGACGCGGAGCTCTTTGTCTTTATCTTCGACTTCGGGCTTGAGCTTGGCGGCTTCCTTGAGCACCGCTTCAGGCCAGACGTGAGGGATGTCATAGGTGCGCAGCGCGATATCGATTTCCATACCGGGCGCCATGTAGTTGCCCACGACCTCAACCACGTCACCTTGCGGCTGGAAGCGCGGCGTCGGCCAGTGGGTGATTTTCACCTCGACGAACTGACCGATCTTCGCGCTGCTGTGACGGCCAGGCGTGACGAGTACTTCCTGCTGGATCTTCGGGTTGTCCGGGATCACGAATCCAATGCCGCTTTCTTCGAAGTAACGGCCCACGATTGTTTCGTGTGCACGCGAGATCACTTCAACGATCACGCCTTCGCGGCGACCGCGGCGGTCCAGGCCCGAGACGCGTGCCAGCGCACGGTCGCCATCGAACACCAGACGCATCTGCGCGGGGCTCATGAACAAGTCATCGGAGCCGTCATCGGGGATCAGGAAACCGAAGCCGTCCCGGTGACCGGTGATGCGGCCCAGGATCAAGTCGAGCTTGTCCACTGGCGCATAGGTCCCGCGACGGGTGTAGATCAGCTGCGCATCGCGCTCCATGGCACGAAGGCGACGGCGCAAGGCCTCGAACTGATCTTCAGTTGTCAGCCCGAATTCTTCGACCAGCTGCTCGCGACTTGCCGGCGAACCGCGGTCGGCAAGGTGCTGCAGGATCAGCTCGCGGCTGGGAATAGGGTTTTCGTATTTTTCCGCTTCACGAGCGGCCTCGGGATCGAGGGACTGCCAATCGGCCATTAGAATGAGTTCACCTTATCTGTATGCATTTAGTTTGGCATATACCGGTTTGAAACGCGAAGACACCATTTGTTAGGCGTTTTCGCCATTTCAAAAATATTTTACAACGGGGCTTTACAGCCCCCAATCTCCTCCGTAAGATGCGCCCCACAACGACGGCAGCGCCACGTTGTAGTTGAATTAAAAGAATTATTTCTTTTAAAACAACGACTTGCCCAGATGGTGAAATTGGTAGACACGCCAGCTTCAGGTGCTGGTGACCGCAAGGTCGTGGAAGTTCGAGTCTTCTTCTGGGCACCAACTCAACAAAACCGAGCTTAGGCTCGGTTTTGTGCTTTCTGCCGTTTGAAAACACTCAAACGGATATGGCAGGCGCTAGCGTAGCCCAGTCTGAGGTTCCTCGCTTGATGTTGTGCCGCCCACAGCGGCGCGATTCTCCTCCTTTGGTTTTCAGGGCGCGCGCGGGTCAGCGTCAAAATTTGTGTTGCATTCCCGCTATTAATCTAATTAAATCAGCGCATTGCCCAGATGGTGAAATTGGTAGACACGCCAGCTTCAGGTGCTGGTGACCGCAAGGTCGTGGAAGTTCGAGTCTTCT